>CBDUOS010000047.1:0-21152 GCA_965368905.1 uncultured Bdellovibrionales bacterium
CGCGATCTTGAAGATTGATCTAGCAACCGGAGATCGCAGCATTCTCTCTTCGAACACCGTAGGTACCGGAGTTGGTTTTAGGTTTTCACAATCCATGGTTTATGACGCTTTAGATGATCGAATTTTACTCGTCGACCAATCTGCAAAAGCGGTCTTTTCTGTCGACCCAGAAAACGGAAATCGGGTCATTTTGAGCGACGACGATATCGGCACAGGCACCGACGTTGGAATCTTTACTGCAATTACAATAGCTCAAGAGAGTGACTCTATTTATATTTTGGATACCTTCACCAATAGCGAAGACAACCCCTGTATCTTGCAAGTTGATCCCGACTCGGGCAATCGTGTTGTTATTTCCGGCAACACCATTGGCACCGGACTCGACCTTGGAGTTCCAGAGGCCTTAGTTATTTCGTCCGATCAAAACACAGCCTATGTTGTTGATTCTAGCCACGACGTTCTAATCAAAGTCGATCTTATTTCTGGCAATAGAGAAGTGTTGAACTAGTAAACGAATGTTAAGAGAACAGACAAAATCTATTTTTAAAACAAAAACAGAACATTCTCAGATGGACTTCATCTTGCATCAATACAAGGTGGGAATGGGTGGATTCTTTTTTTTCACTTTCATTTAGGGCTTTAAGAGTGTGGGCAATCCATAGAGCAGTGTGTGCTCTTGGGTTTTATCTATAATACCAATCAAATTGTTTTAATCGTAGCGAAGCAACGTGTGCTTCACTCAATGGGTGGATATGAAACATTTTTTGAAAGTGGTATATTTTCTTATTCTTTTAACGAGTTATACAAACTGTTCTCCAGGTATACATTCCGATTCTGGAACTGCAAGTTTCAGCACCGAGAACGGTACCAACCCGGACGGCTCAGCACGAGGTCCTTGGCGCCAAGGGAACAATGAAGTTGGGGACGTGAATCAGCCAACGCCTGATGACACCCCAGTAGACCCCAACAATCCAAATTCAACCCCAGTGATTCAAATGAAAACCATCACCGATGTGTTCGAAGGGTTTCCACGTGGAAATGCCTCTGTGGCCGCCTACTGTGCCGGCGCTAATGGACGCACAGATCGTTTTTCTGCGGCATTTTGCGGAAACAATCCCCCCGACATTTCAAGCCTGCAAGACTTGCATCAAGCTCTGGGTCTTAACAACGCGGCCAACTCGGCTTGTACCACCAACTCGGTGTCGTTGGTACGTGCCGAAACCAGCGTTCTCAATCCGCGATGTATTAAATTTTCCGCCAATGGTGCCGACAATGATGCGACCGCAGTTGGTTACCTGCGAGCCGAACTGACTTTTGCTGAAGTTGTTGCGAGAGATCCCAACACCGGTGACTATCGCTATTTTCTTGTCGACTTTGAACTGCCTTGCGAACAAACTCCTGAAGGGTGTGACACAGGTGACTTTTATCTTGAGTCTGCCGAAAGTGGTTGGGCTGAAATTTCTATTTATGAAGATGAAGCACTAAAAAATACGGTAATGGATTGTACAATGTGCCATCAACCCGCCGGACCAGGCACGGAAAAACAATTACGGATGGCCGAAACTGACAATCCATGGACTCATTGGATCCGTGACAATCGAGAGTGTGGAATCACCTTATTCGATGATTTTGAGGCGGCTCACGATGGTGAAAACTTTTATGCAGGCTTGACCATTAATGAGGTTTCCAATTCTGATCCTGCTCGACTCGAAAACTTTGTTGAAGACAACGGCTTTCAAGGTCAAAATAATGGTAACAATTTTTACGACTCAAATGATATTGAAGATGAAACTTTTGCCACAGCGGGACAACCAGAAGACAACTCAAACGCAACAGCAAGTCAGACCTGGACCGCTGAGTACAATCGTCGAACGGCACTGCAAAATTTAACAGATTTTGGTGGAGTGCTAATGCCCTACAGAGACTGCAAACAATCTGACCCAGTCCTGCTTCCAGCATTCACTGACATGTTTAATGATTTACGAGATGGAAATATTACCGCTGCGGAACTGCCACCTTTGCATGACGTCAATCTCTCGGGAGAACAAGAACTGAGAGATCGAGGATTTCTTCCACGAGCGAACTTAGATGGAGCAGGACTTCTACGCAACGCCTGTGTCATGTGCCACAATTCAAACCTCGATCAAAATATTTCGCGAGCCCGATTTAATGCGGAAAATATTTTACAAAATGTGGCTGCAGAATTTGATGTGGCTATTGACCGAATCGGACGAGAGGAAAAAGATCTGCGACGAATGCCCCCACATATGATGATGGATCTAACGGCAGCCGAGAAACAAATATTAATCGACTATTTACAAGATCAAAAAGCCATTGTGCAGGGACAATAGTATCTTGCAACGGTGGGGCTTTTTTAACATTTTTATTCTCGTTCTAACCAACCTAATCTTTGCGGTGGGCTGTTCTCCTGTGCCCTTTGAGGCCAATGCCACAGAGTCTTCAATCGAAACCAATGACGATGATACGGGTGAAGCAATCCAACCCATCAATTTGAATGATATCAACTTAAAAGCTCAACAAGTTATTGCCACTAACTGCGCCAGCTGTCACAACCCAACCACGGCAGCCGGAGGCATTGTCGATCTTACCGACAAAGCTTTTTTGCTACAAGAAGGTCTTGTGGTGGCTGGTGATAGCCTCAACTCTGAATTATTGAAAGTGATTGAAGAAGGAAGAATGCCTGCCAATGGCGAGGTCCTCTCTCCTGAAGATATCGAGAGTCTGCAGGATTGGACTGATTTCGCCTTTGAGCCACAAGACACCGGAGTGGCTGCCATAGATTTTTCTCACATCGCCACGATCTATGAAAACCAGTGTATCCGCTGTCACTCAATCACTGGAGGAATATCTGGTGACTTCAATTTTGCCAACGCCACCAGCGATGCTGCTGATTTTGCTGGAGTCATAACATCCCTCACTCCTGGAGCACCTTATGAAAGTCGCTCTTTTCTGCGAGCCCTGGACGGGACCATGCCGCCAGCACCAGAGGAGCCAGTAACCAATCGAGATCTGGCCAAAATCTACAATTGGATCTACTTTGGAGCGAACCAAGCGCCATAAAGTATGGTTGCTCCACCATATTTAAGAAGTGTAGACCATCCATAGAGAAATATCGTCATCCATTGGACGGTACTCGCGGTAGGCATCCACCGTTTTTAGAAGTGTCTCCTTGGACTGTTCCAGGTCATTGGTTTTTTGAAAATTCTCAGAAATACACTTGAGCATTCGACGATGATTAAACATTCGTCCATCAGGATTGGTCGCCTCCACGATACCATCAGAGGAGCAGAAGTAAAGGCAATCTTTCTGTAGTGGAATTTCCTGTTCCGCGTATGTCGCATTAGCATCTCGCCCCAGATGAGTTGAGGGTCTAAGAATCAAAGGATAAAAATTTCGCGAAGAAACCCCTTGAGTCTTGGGTTTCTCCAATGCAAAGACATCTTCGTGCCCAGCTTGGCAAAGCTTTATTTTTTTACTTTTGAAGTCTGCTTCAAAGATTTGAAACGTCATCCAATAGGAGCCACAAGTGATATCAAGCAAACATTTATTGAGTCTTAACATGGCTTCGCTTAGCGAAACTTGTGCGTCCTGCTCGATCAGAGAAACAGCTGCACGAATGGCTCCCGACACCATGGCTGAACCCACACCATGACCCGTCACATCACCTGCCCAAATACGTAAGCATTCATCGTTGAAGCTGTAATGCAAGAAATCACCACCGCAATTAGAAGCCGCTCTGTAATAGCAAGACAATTCAAAGTTTCGGTTTTTCAACTGAGTCTCTGGAACCATCACTTTCTGCACTTGCTCCGCCCCAATAATCTCTTGCATAAGAGCCTCTTTCTCTCTCGAGACGCGATTCAACTCTGAGACATCCTTGCCATGAATGGTATAGAGAACTTTGGGACCGATAGAGGTTCGACCAAGCGACCAAGCAAAAAGAGTCAATGAGTAGTCCGTTGTTCTTTCTTCCTTGTCTTTTAAGGTAATCTCACAAGAGAATGACTTTTCAAAGTTCAGTTCGGCCAACTTCATCTTGTTCTGCAGAATGTCTCTGTTCTCAGAGTCCATATACTTCCAAAGTGACTCGTCGGTTTTTTTTAATTGAGTCATATATGATTTCATTTTTAGGTTGTGCCGAAACACGGTTCCCTCTTCATCGATGACTAGGTAGATCCCAGGGAGAGAATCGATCGCTTGGTCAACGCGTTGTTTCGATTTTTCTAAAAGAATTAAAACCTCTTCGGTCGCCTTAAGTAGATCTGTCCCGGCATTCATAAGTTAAAGGACCTTTTCAATGACAGCCAAAAGTGAATCCTTTTGGTAAGGCTTAGTGATCCAAGCGGTGACGCCCAATTCTTTTGCCTCTATTTTCAATTCTGCCGTCGAATCTGTTGTTAACAGAAAAACCAAGGCACCTTGTTGGAGGGACTTTTCTTTACGTCTTCGAAGAACTTCAATTCCGCTAAGACCTGGCATATTGATGTCAAAAATGATCAGGTCAAACCGAGTCTCTTCTTCCAGCTTCTCAAAAGCTTCAGAGCCATCTTCAGCCTCGATGACGTCATGCCCTGCCGAAACCAGATCATTTTTTAATTGTTGCCTTAAAATCGCGGAATCATCGGCAATAAGAATCTTTGGCATCTGTAACTCCTTCACAAAAGCTCAACAGAGCTTGTTTCGTCTTGGTAGGTAAGGGATACTTCCTTGAGCGTGGAGCCGGTGGTCAATAAACTGCATAGGAATATTTCTGAACCCTTATAGGATAATCGATAGACTGCCTCGGTAGAAGTCTTTTCCGTCACTGGAAAGAACATGTCGTCATAGCCACGCATCGCAACAGGCAGACTGATATCAGAAGTGACTTCGACCTGTTCCAAGAGAATTTTTAAATGCCCCGCCACAAGATTGAGAACCTCTTTGAGACCGTCTATGGCGCTTCTTCGTATCTCACGTCCTCCATCCTCTGGCAGCTTATTATTCTCAAAAAAAGAGTGAGTGCTGTCGGAATCGAAGAAGAGTTTGAGAACCAACTTTACGTTCTTCCCAGACAAAAGTACGAGGGCCATGTTGGAGTAGGTTTGCCGGTCTTTAAGGGTCTTCAGGTTTTCAGCATCGACACCTTGGATTTGGCAAAAAGTCTGCAGCCTCGACTGGCAGGATTGCACAACAGCTTGATGAAGTGATTCTGTAAATTTGTCTTGACCCATTTTTCTCTCGCACTTTCAAATGTTACTGAATTTTAGGAAAAAAACCATCATTTGGCCACGAAAAAAGCCAATTATTAAACTTCTGAATAAGACCCTTTACTTAATTAGCAAAAAATATCACCATGAAAGCTATGCTGAAGCTGCTCCTCTTTTGCTTTATGACTCCGACTATTGGGGCCGTGGATTTTGAACACTCCGGAAACCTCTCTTTCGAGACCCATCAATATTTGGAAGAAATTTCTCCCACCACGCGGACTTATGATACGATTTTTAAACTTGAGCCAGAGTTTTCATTAAAAGGCGCAAAAGACACCCTCAAGTTCAGCCCCTCATTACGCAGCAACCCAGCGAGCCAACAAAGTCGGGAACAGTTTTTCTTCAACCCTAAAGAGGCCTATTGGCAATTCAAAGACTACCCTTTACGAACTCGATTGGGTTTCAACACTTACGCTTGGGGGATCATTGATGGCTTTAGTCCCCTCGACCTAATGCAAACCCGTAGTTACATCGACCCGATCAATTCTGAGAAACTAGGAGCTCCCACTGTTGATGTGAAGTATGAAAGTTTTAGCTGGAGCCTGCATGCCCTCTATTTCATTCACCAAGATCTTTCCGTTTTACCTGCCATTGACAATCGTTGGCTGCCCAGACGGCTTCTTGTCAACTCTGCCGTTGGAGGATTCAACTTTCGGCTTCCGAGCAACTTTAACTACGCCTACCAAGATGATTTGGTTTTAGATAAAGCACAGAAACATAACTTTGCTGTGAAGTTTGAAAAACGATTTTCAGCATTGGACGTTTCCTTAGTGCATTTCGAAGGAATCAGTCCTTTGCCCCAGTTTCAGATATTCGCAACAGGAACGCCCAGCGTAACGGAACCCAACACCGTTAATGTTGACGATTTGGTTCAGTTACGTCCCATACACTACCGGCAACGGATATCGGGTGGTAATATCGCCTGGTCACTCTCTGGGTTGGTGCTGCGGATCGAGTCAGCCTACACCCATGTGATCACCCGCTCTCCCCTTTTACCCTTGTGGAACTTCCAATCCGCACTAAGCTTAGAAAAGCAATTCTCCATTGGGTCTAAAAGCTTGGCGCTGTTAGCGACTGGTTATAAAGGCGATAGTAGTTTGGAATCCAATAATTTGCTCAGTTCTGGAACACGTCTTTTTGATGAATCTGGGGCTCTGGGTTTCCGCCTTAGTTTTTCAACAAGCACCTCGTTTTTAGGAGGCGTTCTATATGATTTTAAAAATGACAGTTATTTTATGAACGCTTCTTTTAGCACAAAGATTCTAGATTCCCTCAACCTAGTCTTGCGTTATGACGGAATCGTCGGGCAAGAAGACACGTTGATCGGGAGCTACAATCGCAACTCCCGGGCTATTTTGCAGCTTGCAGCCCATTGGTAGTTTTGATGGAAAAACGCAACTGAGTCGCATGATCGTTTGAGACCAAACGGGTCGGGTTCAAGCTGGTAAAACTATCCAATTCTATAGATGGAATATAAATCTTAAACATCTGCTGCTGCAATTGCTTGGTGATCTCTCGATGAAACAGACCGGATGAAAAGCGACGACTGGTTTTATAAGTTTTTAAATAGTTCCCATCCCAGTAAGATTTAAACAGTGTGTTCGGCTTACCAAAACCCATAACCAAATGATGATTGTCGACATTCAACCAAAGGTTTCCTGTGACCGGAAGCTTGTAATACATATAAGGGACATAACCCTTCGGCTTCGGTGCTAACATTTTGATTTTGACTTCGGTTTGGTACTGAAACCATGTTTTGTCTTCCCACTGGGTGTTGAATTTAATTTTCGGACTTTGACCAATAAAGGTGTCGAGTAAGAAATTCGCACTCTTGCTGAACTTCATTAAATCAGGAAAGACAAAGAACTGGTAAATTCGACTTCGATGAAGTTTTCTCAAACCTTCTATATTTTGACTTTGAAATCGGGTTTTCAAATCGCCACTGCGGTAAACAAGATCGATCAAATGTTCGATGAATGTGTTGGACATGACGAGTCCTGTGTTCTTTAAGTATTGTTGTACCGCCTGTTCGCTGAGAGAAAAAGGTACAACCTGTGGTTTTACACCTTGACCGTATTTCGAGGCTGCGACAACTTCTCCCTGCAGTAGCACTCCACCACTTTCACTGTCCAAATAGACTTCTTGTGGCTGAAAGTTGATATCGACATTGTCACTCACTGATATATGAATCGGACGAGACACGCGATTCATCACATTGGCCATGGACTGACTGGCCACTTTATTGATCTCCTCTTCGATCAACTTTTCCAATTCGCTTTTTCTTGCAAAAATTCCTTCTTCGATCGCGGTTTGTACGGCCTCTTGATAACCGGCTGGTCCTTCACAATCAGGAGACCCCACATCCCAGGCCTCTGGCCATTGCAGGTCTCCCAGCACAGCTTTCACTGTTGGAAACGAACCTTCTTTATTCGTTAGGTGCAGCTGACCACCAAGGTCTAAAGCTTCTTCATCGGGAATCAACTGGATATCCTGACAAGCGCCCTCAATTTTTACATCAAGAGTGACGTTGCCCATCGTCCGTCGCTCCACGTCTTTTGTTTTAACAGACCCCACATCGATTTTCAGGTTTGAAATCTGAGCCGAAAAATCAGTGGTTAAACCTTTGCGCTTTTCCGAATGAATTTTATAAGAGTAATCGAAACTCACTTGGATACCACGAATGTTGGTTTTATAGGGTTCTTCTATAGAAAACTCTGGAATTTGCTGATTCATCGATCCGCTCAACGAGTCTTGCATCAAAGTATCCAGGGCTTTGCGACTCATTGGAAAATAAAATTCAGAGACAATATTTTCTGCGGAAAACGCCAAATTCGTTGACAGTAAAATGCTAAAAACAATCAGAGGCTTGAACATACTTGCCTCTTCGGGTGAAAGCGCCTGGGCTAAAGTATTTTGGACCTTAGCCGTTAAGAAAGTAGCAACAACGGCGACAGAAGGGCACCTTGACTAATATTTACTCACTTCTACTCAAAAATATACTAAACCCAAAGGCTTCAACGATCGTCATCATGAGCTTCATACTCTGTGGTGGCTATTTTGGACTGTTGGCTTCCCAAATCAATACGGAATATAGCCTGGCACAATTTCAGCCCACCGATGATCCTATGGTTGATGCCGAAGACCAAATGGCCGAACGGTACTTGCTACAAACCACGAGTCCTTATGTAATTTCACTCACCTTGCCGGAAAATCAAAGTTGGGTGGATGAGCCCAATCTGGCTCTTTTGGATCAAGTTACCGAGCCCCTTTTTGAAATCGAAAACATAGTGGAAGTAGTGAGTCTTAATACAGCTCCACTTTCAGTGGTGACTGACAATCAACTTTCGGTCGGCACCGCTGCGGATATTAAAAACAAGAAAGAACTAATGGAAAATGAGTTTCTTGTTCCCAATCTATTGTCGAAGGATGGACTTAAAACTGTCATCTTTATTCAACCGGAACTTATCTCGGCTCAGCAACAGAAGATTCTTTTCAAGCAAATTCGAGACATCACCAGTCAACTTCCAAACCAGGTAACAACTAAAATTGGAGGACCCGCTGCAGCTAGCACCAGCATGTCGACCTTGTTGGAGAAAGAAATTCTCTTTTTCTCATTGACCTCACTGCTACTAGCGGCCTGCCTGCTTTTCTTGGTGTTTCGAGGATTTTGGACACCCATCCTATGCCTCGGTGTGACCGCATTGGCTAATGTTTTTGCCATTGGTTCGATCAGCCTGATTGGACTCTCCTTTTCTCTATTGTCTAATACTCTACCTGTCATCACTACGATCACCACCCTGGCTTTAATGATTCATAGCTTAATGAAGTTACAAGAAATGGCTGAGGTTCAGAATCCGATTCAGAGAACTTTTGATGAGCTTTTTGAGCCTCATTTTCTTACCGCTTTAACAACACTCATCGGTTTCGCAACATTGATTCCATCAAAGGTTCCAATCATTAGTGAGTTTGGACTCAGTGTCTGCATTGGAGTGACCACCGCCACCATTGTCAGCTTGTTATTCTTCCCCTGCATGTTGGCAAAAATCAAAAATCCAAAGTCTCGTGATCTCTCTTTTGCCCAGATAAATTTCTTTCAGTGGATCTTTTCGTACCGCAAGCCCATAACTCTAGTGGTTGTACTGTGCTCAGGACTTCTGTTTTTTAAAGGGCAAGATCTCAATTGGTCGTCGCAGGTTTTCGATGACTTGCCACGAGACCATGAAGTTTTGCACAACACGCTTTATATCGATGAAAATCATGGTGGCAGTATCGCCCTCCACTTGAGCGTCGGCTATGAACAGGCCGAAGCCTACTGGAAGGAGCCAGAGAATTTAAGAAAACTCAACCTACTCCATCAACAGATTCTTAAATTTCAAGGCGTGGGCAGTGTGACCAGCCTGAACGACTTTGTGAAAAGTTCGGACCCCAACAAACAGCTGCCCACTGATTCGAAAAGTCTATCAGAAATCTACTTTATCTATGGCATGTCTTCCGACAATCCTCTTGATCAATTCGTCACCCCTAACCGAAAACACACTCGGGTGGCAATTCGCATGAGAGACATCCCTTCAGATCGACTGCTGGCGAGCAATCAGAAAATTTTTGAAAAAGCAGAGGAGATTTTTCCGGGAGCTCAAGTCAGTATTGCTGGTCCAGCAGAGAGCATCCATAAAATCAATAAACGCCTTTCCAATGAGCTTATCTTTGGATTCTTTCATGCTCTATTTTGGATCCTGCTTGTCTTAGCAGTGATTTACCGCTCTTTAACCTTAGCCCTTTTTTCAGCCATTCCCAACTTGATCCCACCCTCTTTCTTACTGGGGACGCTGGCACTGACTGGCATTTCAATCAAACCCGGAATCGCTATTATCTTTGCCATCTCGCTAGGGATCGCTTTTGACAATACAGTCTATCTGCTTTCGAAATTAAAAAGAAATGGCATCAAAACCTGGCCGCAAATTCACCAAGTCTTTCAAATAGAGTCTGGGGCCTGCTTCTTATCAAGCCTGATTCTGGCCTTTGGTTTCGCCATCTTTCTTTTCTCCAACTTCTCAATGAATATTATGTTCGGAAGTTTTATGTTGGTTTCTATCTTTTCAGGACTTGTCGGAGACTTGGTCTTACTGCCAGCTATTTTAGCATGGAAACCCCAATTGTTGAGTTTTTCCTTCTCTCGTGGAATCCTATTTAATATTAAAAGGAGTCGAATTATGAAGTTGAGTTTGTCCAAGGTCTTCACCAGTCTAACCATTCTAATGCTCGTCACGTTCTTTTACCAAAACTCGCAAGCAGCCAGTACTCCAGCAGCGCAAAAAATTCTGAAGTCTGTACAGAAGAATAATATTGTGCCTAATGAACTGATCGAAATGCAAATGGTCATCAATGAACGAGACGGTTCAAAGAAGGTCCGTGAATTGATTATTAAAAAGAAAAACGGCAACAAGAAAATGTCACTGGTAAAACTCAATAAACCATCTGACCTTAAAGGGGTGGGACTATTGAGTGTGAGTGATAATGATGACAACGAATCGCAGTGGCTTTTCTTGCCCTCAGAAAAACGATCCCGTCGCTTGGCCTCTTCTAGCAAAGGTGGAAACTTTCTAGACTCAGATTTAAGCTATGAAGATATGAGCATTTCAACTTATCAAAACTTCAACAATGACGTCGAGAAAACTGTGAAATCGAAAAAAGGCCGTGAAGTCGTCATTCTTAAAAGTATGTCAAAAAACAAAGATGATTCCTCTTACGGTAAAATCCGCACTTGGATTGACGCAAAAACCTCGCAAATTTTGAAAGCCAATTACTATGACCACAAGGGCAAATTGGTTAAAAAGATCCTTTTTAAAAACTACAAACGCTTTGGCAAAGTTTGGCGGGCGCAAAATGTGATCGTGAGCAATCTAAAGAAGAAGCGAAGCACCGTTCTTAAAATCAAAAAAGTGTCTATGAAAAAGCTCTCGGCCGGAGAGCTTTCAATGAGCGCCCTCGAAGAGGGTTAATCGACTCGAGTCCATGGTAACGTGGACTCAGCTGCTAGAGGCGTGATTCCACTTTCATTTATAAAAGGTAATTGAGTGGGCACTTTCTGAGACGTTCTCCGCAATACAATTTTTTTCTGATTGCGCGGCAACTGGTAAAAATCAGCACCAAAGTGTGAAGCAAAATCCTGTAAACGATCCAAGGCTCCAAACTGCTCAAAGACGGTGGCGTAGAGTTCGATCGCGACCGGAGCACTGAAACAACCCGCACAACCGCAAGTGGCTTCCTTAGCGTCTGTCGCGTGTGGTGCAGAATCGGTCCCCAGAAAAAATTTTGGGTTGCCACTAATCGCCGCCTGCTGCAAAGCTTTCTGGTGGTGATTTGCTTTTAAAATAGGAAGGCAGTAGAGGTGTGGTCGAAGGCCCCCGACCAACATGTCATTTCGATTGAACATTAGATGCTGAGGAGTAATGGTGGCAGCGACATGATCCGGAGCTTCCTTAATAAATTCCACAGCATCAGCCGTGGTAATATGCTCCAAGACAATGCGAAGTTGCGGAAACTTCTTCTGGATGCCTCGCAAGTGATCTTCAATAAACAGGCGCTCGCGATCAAAAATATCAACATCGGCAGCAGTCACCTCACCATGGATCAGAAGTGGCAAGCTCTGGTTTTGCATCTCTTCAAACACGGGGTCTAGATGAGCCAGGTCTGATACACCACTGTCGGAATTGGTGGTGGCCCCGGCAGGATACAGCTTGCAGCCATAAACCGATGAGGATTGGCTGGCCTTCTTAATCTCCTCAGGATCGAGATTGTCGGTCAAATACAAAGTCATTAACGGATCAAAACCTTGCCCTTGCGGCACGTACTGCAAAATGCGCTGCCGGTAGGCCTCAGCCTGCTCCACAGATACAACCGGAGGAACCAGATTGGGCATAACAATGGCACGAGCAAAGGTTTGGCTGGTGGCCGGGACAGTAAAGGCCAAGGCCTCTCCATCTCGTAAATGAAGGTGCCAATCGTCAGGTTGGGTGAATTCTAATTCTGATTGCACTGACAGCCTCCTTTTTCAGAAAAGATAGAACCGTTTCTCTTTGATGTCACGTTCAATTCCCTCAGAGTACTATAAAGGCTCAACGGAATTGAGGCTCCGGCGTCGCAGGTATTGCAACAATATGTTGTGATAGTTGCGTATGCGGTCAACGTAAAGCACGGGCTCCAAACCACGAGCGTAACCATGTGGTAAACGCTTGTATGTTTTCTGAACCGAAAGTAAAGGCAAAGCTTCGCGCACACCGGCCCACCGATTTGGATTTTCTTGTTTCCATACAGCCACGGCTCGGGCGTCTCGCATATGTGCAAAACCCACATTATAAGCAGCTAAAGTCATCCATTTGCGATCTGGTGCAGGAATGTAAAAAGGTATGCGACGTTCTAACTGGCGAAGGTATTTAGCACCTCCGTCGATGCTTTGCTCGAAGTCCAGTCGGTTGGTTACTCCCATAGCCTTTGCGGTGGCACGGGTAAGCATCATAAAACCTCGCACACCAGTGGGACTTTTAGCTTTAGGATTCCAGTGAGACTCTTGATAAGCAACAGCGGCCAACAGAGTCCAACTCCACCCATACTTTTTAGCCGCCGCCTGCAAAGCCTTTCGGTATTTGGGCAAACGTGACTTTATTCTTGCACGAAATTTTTTGACATCAAAAGGGTCAAAATCTTCTAAATAAGAGTAGTAATTTTTCCTCAAGATTTTTATTTTTTGGTCTGACTGCTCAAACCATGTTTTAACCTCGGCGGTCAGCGCTGTGTCCTTTTTTGACATCACCCATGCCATGTCTTGAGGACTGCCAATACTCACTCCCACGTTGAGGGATGGAAAGTAACGTCGATAAATGCGAATAATATGATCGTCGGCAACTGTGCAGTCAAAGTCTCCATGATCCAGTCTTTTGATAAGTTCAGCACTGGTCTCATTTTTCGTGATTTCCCAAGACAAACCCGAATACTCTTTTTTCAGATTTTCCAAGCGCTCAATATAGCTGGTCCCCTGCCCCACTTTTATCTCTAAGTTTTGCAAGCTTTCGATAGTTTTTGGCATGACGCCGGAGCGACAAATCGCCTGCTGCTGGGTTTTTTGATAGACCGGTCCAAAGGCATACTGTTTTTTTCTTTTTTCAGTGACCGATAAACCAGCTGCAATCAAGTCACCCTCTTCATTTTTCAAGGCACGGAACAGCTCGGCCGGCGTCGTTTTCACCACAAACTGCACTTTCAATCCATGGTATCGGGCAAAGGACTTCACCAGATCATATTCAAATCCCGTTTGTTTTCCATCCCTGTTTTCGAAGAATGTTGTCTCTGAGTTTAAAGTCAAAACAATCAGTTTTTTCTGTTCGGTGATGACCTTCCAATTGCGCACTTGCCGCTTGGGCTGACATTGCAAAAGCAACAGTGCGCAAAAAGCCAACAGGTAGAAATCTCTGGGTTTTGCGATCCCTTTTGTCATAGGCCATGGTCGTACCACACCTAGTAAAAAAATCAAAAACAGGGTGCATAGAAAGCAGTTTCTTCAGGACTGTCTACTTTATAGTCAAACTCAATTAGTAGCTAACGGCCGCTGAAACTCGATCTGAAGTCACAACATCTTGGTTGTAGAGATCACTGTTTGGGTCACTATAGGGATTATATGTCGAATCCCCAAGGAGCCCATCATTTCTCCCACCATTGGTCAAAGCCTGAGAATCACCACCGTTGGGGGGGTAAGTTGCCGTACCTCCGTTATTGGCGAGAGAACTTGCCAACCCGAGAAAAGACAGCAAGACCGGTAGATTGATATTCGGGTTTTGCGCAACGGCTTGGTCCTTCACATTGTTTTGGAAGCATTCCCAATAGGCCGCGGGATCTTTGACTTGAGCACAGGTTGAGGCCGCAAAGTCTCGTCGCTGTTTGATATGGCAGCGAATCGCTTGCATTTTGCATTGGTCTCCTTGAGCTTCATTTTTCTCTTTCTCCATGCATTTGTAAAAATCCAACAATGGCATGTTAATGGGGCATTTATCATCCAGATCGCTAAACCCTGATGAAGGACCACTGGGACCCTCTGTCATCTCCGGTTCTGCAATTAAAAGACTCGGCCAAATAAACAATAAGATAATTAATTTACGCTGTCTCATATCCCTCCCACAGGCCCAACCCATTGGGTTCTGTCTTATTATGAGAAGCAACATTCGTTCCGACTCTACTGGCCCAAAACCCCATTTCAAGTCCCTTTAATGGATAATCACTTATGAAACGTAAGTTAATTCGACAGTCTTAACTACCGGTAACCAAACCCTTTCCAAGGCTGGGATCAAAAGCACAACAGTCTGTTAAAAAAGGAACTCACAATGGGGCAAAATATATAAGATACGATTGTCTTAAAACGCGAGTTTTTTTCTGTCAAAGTCGGCAGAAGAGTGGCGCTCCGGAACCTGCTGGTCTTCATCGCCCCAAGTGCGGTTAACCAAACGTCCTCTCTGGACTGCGGGGCGCTTTGAGACTCTTTCTACCCAGCTCAGGACATTGGTGTACTCGCTGGCCGCTAGAAATTCGGCGGCATCGTAGACCTCTCCCGTTACCAACGCCCCATACCAGGGGAAGATCGCCATGTCGGCGATACTGTATTCAGCCCCAGCTATGTAATCCTGATCCGCTAATTGGCTATTCAACAGGTCCAACTGCCGTTTGGTCTCCATCGTAAAGCGATCGATCGAGTATTTGAACTTTTCCGGAGCATAGGCGTAAAAATGACCAAATCCGCCACCCACATAGGGAGCACTTCCCATTTGCCAAAACAACCAATTCAAAACCTCTGTTCTTCGTTGAATGTCTTTGGGCAAAAACTGTTCGAACTTTTCTGCCAAGTACAAAAGAATCGATCCCGATTCAAAAAGGCGAATGGGCTGACCTTGGTTTTTATCTAAAAGAGCTGGAATCTTCGAGTTGGGGTTGATGGTGACAAACCCTGAACCAAACTGACTTCCCTCAAGAATATTGATCGGGAAGGCATCGTATTCAGCCTCATTGATTCCCAACTCCAAAAGCTCTTCGAAGAGAATCGTGACTTTAACCCCATTCGGGGTCGCCATAGAGTACAGTTGAAAAGGATGGTCGCCTTGCGGCAGCTCTTTATCAAAGCGAGCTCCGGCAGTGGGTTTGTTAATTCCCGAAAATTTTCCTTCGGTTGATGCATCGGGCGTCCATATTTTGGGTGGTGTGTATTGTTGGTCCATAGGTACAATAGACTGTCATGAACAAGAGGAACTGTCAAAGCTGTGGTTTAGGCAGCTTGCTGGGCTTCTAATACTTGCGCCGGCAAAATGATTGTTAATTCAGTTCCAGGCGTCTCAGTGTTATTTTTAATCTCAACGATTCCACCGTGCTGCTGCACCAAGCTCTTGACTGCTGCCATACCGATGCCACGACCACTGGTTTCTGTCACCTGCCCTGCGGTCGACACTTGATCGAGAAAGATAACATTTTCGGGACGAGCAATCTCGGCACGCATCTCTGCCGGAAGTTCACGGAAAATTGCTTCCAACTTGTTGCTGTCCAAACCAAAACCATAGTCCTTAACCTTTAAGTAAATGGAATCCAGCATCTGATAAGCTAATACCTTCAGTTCCACGTCTCTCTTCAAATGATGTTTTATGTAACCGTGATCGATGGAGTTTTGAATGGCATGGGTCAAAACAACGGTGAGATCATCACGCAATCCAGGAGGCCAATGGGTGATTTGATCATCTATAACAAGCCGACCAATGGCTACCGATGAAGTTTCTTGTAGGTTCTTTTTGATCAATGCCAAGGGTTCAGCCAGCACCCACTCTCCTTCAGTTGCAATTCCCTGAAACAAACTTTCCTTTGCTAAGTTCAACTCTTTGCATTCTCTTGCAAATCCACTTTTCTCTATAACCACGTCAATAGAGGCGTCGGGAGCAGAAAGAAACCCTTCTTCAGTTTCATGGATAATATGTGACAACTTTGCAAATCCAAGAGTGCGTGCCTCACCCTTAAGTCCGTGCATATCTTGCAAAACTTTTTCCCGCGAGACTCCAAGTAACATTTTGCCTTTGCTCTTTGAAAGTTTTTCTAAGAACACCAGGGTTCTGTTTAAACCAATCTTTCTCATCGAACCCATGATCTCTTTAAATCGACTTTCTATATTCTTCTGTTGCTGTAGTTTGGCTGCCACTCTCTTTTCTTCGGTAACGTCGTCAATCGAAACAATTACTTTCTCTAGAACATCATCATGAATCACTGGAGTCCATGCCAGTTTGAGATCTTTTAACTGACCTTGAATTCGCACCTGAACTTCCTTGATCATATGTTCCTTGTTGAGTTCCCAATTGATCGCACTTTCCCCTAATGTATTCTCAAGGGTGAGACGATTCGTTGTCATCTCTTCAAGAGTCAGTTCTGCTGACGAAAGAAGGAAATGAATCAAATCTTCATCTTCAATTTGACTGGTTTCAAAAACACTTTCAACATACTTTGAATACTCTCCATCTATTTTCAAGTCAGAATCAACCATGATAATTCCCAATTGAATATTATCGAGCATGCTGTCCATTTTTCCCTTTTGGTGACGAATCACCAACAAAGCTTCTTCGAGCAGCTTTTCATGATTGTTAGCCATGGATTTTTCAACCCAGACCAAAAGAATAATAAAACCCGAAATCGTAATGGTGTCGCTCACTAAGAGACTGAACGGAAAGTCAGCAGAATCGAAACCGGTCAATGGAATCACTTTTTGGTGTGAAAGATAATCAACGATTGGCAAACTAAGAAAAGACAAGGCCGTCATCGAGGCTCGCATCCAAACACCCGATTTTGAAAAAGCAATGACTGAATAGAGAATCGCAATAAAGAATATTTGGTAACCGTTGAACGTCTTCCCGAAAATAAGAGCGCCCGTCCACCCTACCGAAATCAAACACAATGTCCCAAAAATATGGGCGAGAGTTATCCTTTTTTTCCAGTGCAAAACCAAGACAAACGAGGTGAAAACTGGGTAAAGGTAATAAAGGGGAAGTAGGTCAGAATCCACACCAAACTCATCCAAACGAACATAAACAAGCATCGTCAGAAGCATGCCGAAAAAAACCATGGCGTTAGTAAATACAATCACCCGGTTCTTCGAAGCATCAAACGTAGAGTCGGTCCCTAAAAAAAAGGCCGCCTTAATATATGAGATAATATTGATTAATATCTGTCGAATCTTCTCACCTTTTTCTAAACTCTAGTTCTTTCGTAAAGTATCGGAATAAATACTCTTTTAAATTAGAAATCGTGTAAAAAAATACAATTCGACAGAACCAAAGGCTAGTGTTTTGAAGCTGCAATCAGACCCAATGTAAAAATTGTTGCTAAACGATACATATTAATCCACAACAGGCCTTTGTGAGAGCCACAAACAATTTACCAGCAAGAAAAAGGCTAGACCGGTTGACGCGATATATATTTATAAAAGCGATTTAGAAGTAACCTCGGATCTGAAGCTGCCCCCAAGTCGGATACAACTTACGCGTTGGGCTGCGTAGTAGAACCTTCATATAGTACAAGTAAACTTCAAAATCTTTGGTGGTAAAGCGTGGACCAAAACCAAATCGATTTTCATTCACCCCCGTATAAAATCGGTCGAAACCTTGTGGAACGTAAAAGATTTCATTGTAGGTCGACAGGCCCCAACTGTATTGGGGCAAAGGATTGATTTGAGTGCGCAGACGAATTCGAAAATATACCTGAGGGTCTCCATCAAAAAATCTCTCTTCCATACCCAACCGATTACGACTCAACAATACGCTGGGCCATTTGTTTGAATATATAAGAAACTGGTGCAATCGTTTTTCATCGCTCCGATTTTCAAAGTCAACCAACCCCGCACCCAACAGATAGACAAAGTGACCGTCTTTTTTGCCATATGAGAAACGAAAGTAATCAAAAAACTTCTGGTCAAAAAGAGGACCATTGTCTCGACGTAACCATTCAGCAAATATCAATCGATCATTAGAAAGCTTTGTCACGGCCTGAAAAATCCCCCAATCTTGATCTCGAGAGAAGATAGGTTCAGACTGTAAGACAAAAACTAAGAACAATAAAACATTAATAACGCGCATCTTTGGGTTTGTTTCCTTTCGGCCAGTCATTTGATTTTTCAGGATAGTCCGGGCGCGTTTGTTGACTAAAGTAAAAGGCCACATCCCAGGCTTCGTCATCACTTAGGCTGCCTTCTTGCCCAAGAGGCATGTTGTTTTTTACAAATCCAGCAGCTGTATGAAGCCGAGCCATTCCCGCCGCAATATTGAAGGAACCCTTACCCCAGAGTGGAGGATAAATAACAAGTCCTGTTTCATGAATCATCCCCTGGCCATTTTGCTGATGGCAAAGTGCGCATTTCGATTCATAAACTATTCTTCCATTGTCTATATCCGGTTCACGATTAACCACCAATTTTGGAACACCCTGTCCTTCAGTGGGTTCATCACGATCCAAAGACTCCATATAGGCCAACATGGCCTGCATCGCCGGATGCTTCTTTGGCAGAGCTTTACCATTTAAGCTTCGCTGAAAGCAGTCGTTGATTCGCCCGACCAAATCCACCTCTCGGCCCGTCCGATTGCGATACTTAGGGTAACGTTTGTTCACATTGATCCATGGACCAGCATAAGGCGTCTTGCCACCATTGAGATGACAATTGGTACAGTTGATTTTTGCTCCCACAAAATCAGGCAGTAATTCCGAAGTGTGGGTCAGGTACTCCATACCTTTCTGTATCATTTCTTTTTGACTTAACACTGGTGTCGTTTGTTTCTTAAAAGCCCTATTTCTGCGAAAGTCAGAACTTTGTAAGGTGGTCTGAAAAAGTAAGAAGAGCAGCAAAGACAGAAACATTCCGCCACCTATTACCGTGATTTTTGACTGATTTGCTTTCATGACGGATTCTCCTCCACTACTCATTCTATTCTAACGAAGTCGAGGAAAGAGAAATATCACCTAGCTTATAATTGGAGGAAAATGACACCCAAATTTTTCGGTGACTTAGCCCCAAAGAAGGGCTGAGTTTACACACTCACTACTACAACTGACACAGAAACTTGAGTGGGCTATTACTATTCTGTGAAAAGGCACAGTTTTGCATACGCTGGTCGCGAACTTTCTGGGCACACTCGCCAACAATCTTGCTTTGACTATCCAAATGAACGCATTCTTGAAGACAGGTGGCGCGTTCGGTGATCGGTTGAGTTGTGCAGTTCTCTGTACAGCTTTGCGCTTGGCTGCCTAATTGTTGAGCTTCGGTAGTGCGTTCGTGCTCTAGATCTTCTAATTGATGACAATCCGTAATTCTCTCTACAACGCAGTATCGAGCCAAACCGGCTTGCGCATTAAATGAAAATAATAAACTAAAGAGACAGAAAATAATAAGTAATTTCATAAGTCCTCCGAAGGCACCATCTTTTCGTATCTTGATGCAAGCCTTGTACCCCTAGAAAACCATTAGATTGGCGTATAGTGACAAAACCGTCTGAAAATATTGAGGCCGTATACTTCTTAGAGACTCATTTTGAAACAATCAATCGGCGACGACTTCAGTCACCACATCGTAGTGCACAAGTGTGGGTGCCATCAGCCACCAGTCTTGGATTCCAACATAATTACCACTCACCCACCAGTCTTTTTGTTCGGGCATGTTAAAGTAGTCTTCTCTTAACTCCGTAGAGGCACCCAACTCTTCATAGAGATCAAACATCTCATTGGTGGTTTGCAACAGATCTTGCTCAGCTTCTTCGATCGGCGCCAAACAATCAGGACTGGGGTGAGCCAAACACTTTTGGATCTCCTGTTGATCCTTCAGGCTGACTAGCAAGCGCCGCGCGGAGTGGTACATAAAGCGGGCTCTCTTATGGGCCATACGTTTCACGCCGGCTTGAAAAAGGAGGGTGCACGCACTGGCACAGAGAGCATTTTTCCGAACAATCGTCGTAATACCATTTTCACGAATAAAACGGGCTAATTCGAAGGCATCTTCTACCCGTCCACCGCCCGAGTTTAAATAAATATTTTTGATAGGCTCGGTGTTGTAAGTTCTCAACTCATCAATCAAGTATGGGTCGATTCCACCATCCACCCAAAGGGTATCACCTTTGCGCATGCATTTGATAAACAAAGACACACGAACATCATCAGGGTGAGATTCCGTTACATCATAAGTAATACAGCTGGTGAGAAATGCCTGAGCTTTGAATGAAAAAAAGAAGATTAGCAAAAAGAAGAAACGCATCCCCACCCCCATGGAAACGCGAATTTACCCTAAAATTGACGATTCATCAACAAGCCATCCTCTAGAAAAAGGCTCACTATGGCCGGTTCCAGATGGAAATCGTAGAGTTTCACCAGGCGGACGTCAATTTTAATGGTGTAAACTTCTTCCCCCGAATCTAAGCGACGAACCGAATAATCGAGAAGAAATGGACCTTCTTGTGTCACCTCACGCAGGCCATTGGTAAAGGTGTTGGTTCGAAAAATCTGAAAGCTTTGTAATTCCATCACAACTTCCTGGTAGGAGACTTTAAAAATTTCCATCCAACGACCGGCCGGAACCGAGACTTCAGTGTATCCTTTCTCGCGCACCACCCAATCTCTTGGATACTCATTAAAAACGCGAAGAACATTCCTTAAAATTGTAAAGGTCTCAGGAGAGACTTCGCTTAGCTCCGTGGTTTGACGTAACAACTTTCCAGGGTCCCTGAGCGATGAGATTTCTCGAGTGCCCTCAGTAGAAAACACTTCGGTTACCTGTTGCTGGTAAACATCACCACACTTCACTGGCCCCCAGCCCCAAGCCCCCATCAACAATGTCCA
>CBDUOS010000048.1:0-20987 GCA_965368905.1 uncultured Bdellovibrionales bacterium
CATCCCACGTTGGCTGAAGTTATGCGAGAAGCCGCACTGGCTGTCGATAAACGCGCTCGGCAAATGTAGTCCTCGCCGACCTAAAAAGGCATAGTCGTGTTGATCGAAACCGGGGATCTTTCCTTGACGCTCTTCAAATTCTCTTGATCTAATAAGGGTTTGAGGGGGCATCATGAAGTACATCATCAGCTTTTTTCTTTTATTGTCAGTCACTCCCAGTCACGGGGCTATCATGTCGGTGCAGGCCGGTGCAGGCATGCTTAATGGAATTTTCAATTTGGCTATCGATGTTGATTATCAAAAAAAACGATCCCATTCCTTCGGTGGCTATTTGGTTTATGGACAAGGAAAAGAGGCGACGGGTGCCAATGCGAGTCGTGGGCAGTTCTGGTCTGTGGGAGGTGATTTCAAAGCTTTCTTTGGGCCTCGTAGCTGGAAACTCTATGTGGCACCAGGAGTTGGTGTGATCTCCTATGAAACTGTGACAGGAAGTGAGAGTGAAACCTCATTTGGAACTATGATGAAGGTCGGGGCTTTATACCGTTTGGCGCCCAATATGTATGTGGGGTTGGAGCAAATGTTTCTGCAAACATGGTTCAGTTCTAAAGCCTACGGTGGTTACTACTTGCTCTCCAATTTGGCTTTTCGCATGAATTTTTGACGGCCTTGCGTTAGGCCTCTTTCTTGTTGATACCTGATCAAATATCCTCGAGTATTTCACTTCGTCCCATTTCAAGTTGAATATAAAAAGGAGAAAATAATGGCGAAAAGAAAAACCAAGAAAAAGACCACGGCTAAAAAGAAAACCACCGCTAAAAAGAAAACAGGTGATGTTCTAGTTGTACAAAGCAAGTTTAAAGAAGCTTTAAAAGCCCATGGCGTAAATGTAGCCTCTGATGCAATGATGGGGGCCAACGACATTCTTCATTGGTATGTTTCCCAGGCGGCAACTCGTGCCAAGAATAACGGACGTAAAACAGTACGAGCCCACGATTTTATGGCTTAATTTGTAGTCAAATATCGACGTTTGAAAACCCACCGCAAGGTGGGTTTTTTTGTTTTAGAGCCTGTCAGATCTATTTTAAAAGAGATTGAGGAGTTTGACGCGGGCTTCAATCCTGGATTCTCAGGCGTGAGAAGGGTAGAAACACTCCTTTAACCATATCAAGAGAGAATCATGACAAACACACAGGAAAAGACTTTGTTTGGGCATCCTATTGGATTGTTCATTTTGTTTCTGACCGAAATGTGGGAACGCTTTTCGTATTATGGAATGCGTGCCCTTTTAATTTTGTACATGTCAAAAGAGTTGATCGTTCATGCGCGAGGTGGGTCCACGGTTTATGGCTTTGGCGTGATTGAAGGTCTGTTCCCCGGACAAAATGTGGAGCAGTTGGCTTCGTTGGTTTACGGACTTTACACCTTCCTTGTTTATTGTACACCGCTCGCCGGTGGCTTTATTGCCGATCGCTTTATTGGACAGAAGAAGGCCATCGTGATTGGTGGTATTTTGATGATGATTGGCCACTTTCTGATGGCTTTTGAATCCGTATTTTTGCTGGCACTTTTGTTTCTTATTTTCGGTAACGGTGCCTTCAAACCTAATATTTCGACACAGGTGGGAGACTTGTATCCTGAAGGCGACCCTCGACGCGATGGTGCCTTCACAATTTTCTACATGGGTATCAACTTGGGAGCCATATTTTCTGGTTTGGTTTGCGGAACCTTGGGCGAAGTTTTCGGTTGGCATTACGGGTTCACCGCTGCTGGAATCGGAATGGGTATTGGGTTGGCCGTGTATATCTGGGGGCAAAAGTATTTGCAAGATAGTCAAACTCGACACCAGGCGGACTTGGCGGCCCACAAGACCGAGCCTCTTACCGCAGGTCAATGGAAAGCCATTGTCGGTTTGATCGTTCTGAGTATATCCAATGTGATTTTTTGGGGCGTATTCGAGCAGCAAGGAAACACCATGCAGCAGCTCTCCACCAATAACACCGACTGGAGTGTGGGAGGCTTGTTCACCATGCCCTCCACTTGGTTGCAAGTGATCAATCCCTTATTTATTGTCTTGATGGCCACCTACATGATGCGCCTTTGGGACAAAATGGGTGCTAAGCAGCCCTCCAGTATTAAGAAGATGTCTTTTGGAGCGATTCTACTTGGAGTTGGATTCATCTTTCTAGTGATACCGACCCAAGGTTTTACGCCTGAAACCCAAATGAGTTTTCTATGGTTTCTTCCCACCATGTTCATTGTCACGGTCGGAGAATTGGCCTTTTCTCCCATTGGTTTATCACTAGTGACCAAGGTGGCGCCCGCGCGCTACGTCGGCCTTCTCATGGGTTGGTGGTTTTTCTCTATGGCCGGCGGAAACTTTTTTGGTGGTTATTTGGGGACATTTTATTCTGATGCTGAATGGACCAAAACGGGGTTCTTTACCTTGATGATGGTTCTTGGAATCAGTTTGGGTGTGTTGATCTTTTTAATGGAACGGCCATTGAAAAAAGCCGTTGGGCATGGAGTTTAGATAATGAGTGCTGCAGAGAATACCGGGAAATTCCCACCACAGATTAAGTATTTGATTGGTAACGAAGGGTGCGAACGTTTCAGTTTTTATGGAATGCGTACAATCCTCACTGTTTTCATGGTGCAGTACTTGGCTATTCAAGGTGGTGTTGCCACTGAGGTTTATCATCTCTTTGTTGCGGCCTGCTACTTTACACCGTTGGCTGGCGCTTACTTAGCGGATCGATTCTTTGGCAAATTTCAGGTGATTCTTTGGCTTTCTATTGTTTATTGTTTAGGCCATGGTGTGATCGCTCTTTTTGAAAATGAACAGGGCCTCTATTGGGGGTTGGGGCTGATTGCAATTGGCTCCGGTGGAATCAAACCCTGTGTGTCGGCTTTTGGTGGAGATCAATTTCACCCTGCTAACAAACTTGGAATCACGCGTTTTTATAATATGTTTTACTGGATCATCAACTTGGGTTCGGCCACATCGACGATGTTAACGCCCTATCTTTTGGATAGCCTCGGACCAGCCGTGGCCTTCGGAATTCCAGGGGTTCTGATGGGCATTGCCACCATCGTTTTTTGGATGGGACGCAAACAATATAAAATCAAACCACCCACAGGTAAAAATCCAGACTCTTTGCCTCGAGTATTTATGTCGGCGTTGAGCAACCGCAAACCCGGGCAAAAGTTTTTGGATGGAGCTGTGGCCAACCACTCGAAAGAGGTGGTTGAAGCGGTGCGAGCGGTTTTAGCGATCATGACGATTTTCTTTACTGCGGTTCCCGTATTTTGGGCTTTGTTTGATCAACACGGTTCAACATGGGTTTTACAAGCCTTGCAAATGGACCCAATGGTAATGGGCTTTGAGTTGAAGCCAGCAGCCATGCAGGCCCTCAACCCTTGGATGGTGATGATTCTAATTCCCACCTTTGTGTTTGGAGTCTACCCAGCCGCACAGAAGTTCTTCGATTTCACACCCCTACGCCGAATGGGGACGGGGATGGTGATCGCGGGGTTTTCTTTCGCACAGATTGCGATCATTCAATATGTGATCGAAGGACAAATCGCTGATGGTGTCCCTATTGATCAGAGAATTAATATCATGTGGCAGTTCTTTCCCTACCTAACAATCACCATCGCGGAAGTTCTGATTTCAATCACCGGTCTTGAGTTTGCTTATACCCAGGCCCCAAAAAGCATGAAGTCCACCATCATGAGTTTCTGGATGCTCACCACATTCCTCGGTAACGTCATCGCCGGATTCGCAGCCAAATTTATCGACTCCGACGCCGTCAGCGGAAACTTCTTTATGGTCTTCGCTTTCATGATGGTCGGAGTCACCGGAATTTTTGCCTTCATGGCCAGCCGCTACAAAATGCGAGAAAACGAATAACCCAAAAGGGTACGCCGTACCCTTTCCTTCACCCAATGTGTCACAAAAGTGTGCCTGGAACCTTTTGCTTATTATGGAATGTTAGATTTCGGAGAAGCGGGTGACGACTGTTTTTAGGGTGGAGGTTCCTGTTTTTAGAACTTGGTCTCTCCAGGTTTTGTCTGAGGGGTTGAACATCTCTAAAAAGTTTCCATGACCCGTCTGCTTGTCTGCTTGTGAGGCATAGCCGTGTTGGTGTCCTTGGTTTTCGTAGATCATGTTTCGTAGAGAGCGAAAGCCACCCATGATGGTTTGTGAGTTCATGGTTCCAAACTCAAAGGTCATGGGAATCACAATCTCTCGGTCATGAAAAGCTTTGATGGTTAACATTTCAAAGTTGCCAGAGGTTTCGTAAAAGTCATCGTCCGAACCGGCATCGATATCAAATCCATTAAAAACCTCAGAAAAGCCTGGAAGCTCCATAGCGTGTCGGCCCGAAAAAAAATGCAGACGACCTCGCTCGCCGAAGCCGGTGTGCAGGTCAATATGAAGAATTTTAGAGTAATTTTTGCCTGCTTTCTCAAACATAAACTGTACCAGAAAAGAGTTGGGGCGCACTTCGTTACCACCATAGTAAATGCCCTTGGGGTTTTGGTACTGGCCACCGACTGAAATTTGTGTGATTCGTTTCTTGCCGTGGGTGATCAGCTTCATTAGAGACTTTAAGAAAAGCTTGGTGTCAGCCCATAGACCGACTCGCAATTTTTCATTTGGATTTAAGTAGGGTTCAAAATCTTTGTAGTCCTGTGAAAACTTTTGGAACAGTTCAGGGCTACCCGAAACGTTGCGGTTTAAGTCCACATTGGCCTCGTCCACACGACGTAGAAAGTGAAAACCGAAGGGATTCACAGCGTGAATAAACAGAAAACCGGTTTTTTCTAACCATTGAGGATCAAATGTTTGGCTGAGAAACTCTATTTGTATGGCCGCCCCAGTGAAGGTTTCGACACCATGAATCCCAGAGGTCACGATAACCAAATGCTCTTTATTACCTCCTTGCTGAGGCAGATAAAGTCCATCCATATAAAGCTCAGCTCGGGTCTGCGTCGGGACTCGCAAGTGGTAGTGTTCAACTCCGGGAATGTCTTTGAAAGAGTCCACCATTGCAATAAAACGCTTTTGGCTTTGCTTGTAAGTTTCTGGATAAAAGTAAGCCAGTACGGGTTTGGCACAGAAAATCAAACCCAAGACGAGAATGAGTTTTTTCATAAAACCCCCTTATTTTTTGTGCGAGAAAGTCTCGAATTAGTCGCGAGTAGCCATCGACTGGGCCACAATATCGTGATTCAACCAAAGCACGGGGTGATCGCAAGTCCAACTGTCGTGAAGCATGACTTCACCGGTGGCTTTGAAGACCTCTTCTGACAATGGAAATGTCATCAGTTGCTTAGGGTCGACATGCATCGCAATCAAGTGGTTAGAAGAATCTAACATGTACTCCATTTGATCCTTGGAGTTGTGTTGTGGCCATTGGTCAAACTCTGAGTGGCTTACGATCAGTGGGTTCTTCACATATTCATTGGTGAATTGTAAAATTTCCGAGAAACTATGCTCTGGTTTGAGCATGGTTTTGCAAGCCTCTAAAACTTGCTTGCAGTAATGCGAATTTTCGCCCTCTTTTTGAATGGCGCCGACAAGTGGGTAGAGAGAAACCTCCACGCCCTGAAAAATACTGGATGAGTTGGTCAGGATTTCAGGACAATTGTAAACGCAGCAGTTGATGCCTTGCTTTGCAAAAGCTTTAGCATGATTTTCCAATTCCATTTTGGCCCACCCCTGAAAGTAAGGAGTGTAGGTTTGCCACTGGTACTCACCATCGATTAAAATTTCGGTGCCATGGTAGCCATAGGCTGTGTAGGAGACTTTACCACCTTTGCCTTCAATTTTACTTCTTAGATCTGAACTTAACTCTACCAAATGCTTGAAAGTGTTGGCTGTGACTTCGGAAAAATTCAGTTGGCTCATCTTACCGATTTGAGAATTGAATAAATCTTCAGAAGCGATAAAACGGTCGCCACGGCCTTTAAAGACTTTGTTCATGACTGGCATAAGAATTTTGGCGCGGGGGACGCCACCGGCCATTATGTGAGCGAAAACAACATTGGCACCCTCAGGGATGTGTTTTTCTAACTCTTTCATGTACTGGCTAACACTGTTGCGGAAACGTTCCACCCCTTTCTTCTGTGACTCTAAAATCGAGTCCCAGTTCAGGTGATCTTTGT
Source organism: uncultured Bdellovibrionales bacterium (assembly GCA_965368905.1). Lineage (GTDB taxonomy): Bacteria > Bdellovibrionota > Bdellovibrionia > Bdellovibrionales > JAGQZY01 > JAGQZY01. The sequence goes on from CBDUOS010000048.1 coordinate 6,172, forward strand.
CCCAGTCTTTCATTTTAATTCCCTTGAGTTGATCACAAGGGGTGGTGCCTTGGCTATCAGGTTCCATATCAAAACCGGCCTCAAGAGGGATATTGATGAAAGGCTGTGGAACATTTTGCGCCTCTTCATCATTTAAAGCGCGCAGTTGACCTTCGGAACCACGTCGGCCCACTGTTGAACGAACAATTGTCATCCCCAGTTTTTCTGCTTCGTCGACAAGACCGTTGGCATAACCTTTTGAGAAAAGTTCACCGAATAATACAAGTACATCACCCGATTTGTAACCAGCCTTGGCTGGTAGTGCCGTCATGGATTCCATCCGTTCTCCTTTGGAAAGGGGTTTATACTAGTAGGCTTCGCAGGTGTCGTCAACAATGCACGGGGTCCCTTTAGTCTGTAAACTACTGAAATTGTGGAGCTAATTGCGGGATTGAAAATCGTTTTACTGGAGTCGAGAGAGATCTCTTGCTTTTGATCTGTTTTGTTTGGATCGAGTGAAGGGTTGCTTAGAAATACCTGTGTAAAAAATGGGCCCTATCTCAATTCTGCAATGCTATAATCTTTTCACCCTATTCCATAAAGCTCCAATTCTGCGCAGGAATTCTCGCAACTGGTCTAGAAATTACGGAGTAAGAGTTACAATCAAATTGCAAAAGCTTCAGAAAAAAAGCCACAAAACGTTGCGCAAAAACGGCTCCTGTCTAAGATTTATACACACCCCTCTGAGTAAAATTAAACATTTAAAGAACAATTGTTAGGGAATGGTTTTTGTAATCTATACAACTGAAATTTAAGTTTGATTAACCTATTATGTTTTTGTCAGGGGAAACATGAGAGAGAATAAGTATTTATATACTTCATTAAGAAGTGTCATAAAGTGGATGGTTTGGTTCCTTTTTGGAACTGGATTCTCTCTTAATTCTATGGCCCAATCCATAGATTCCAGCGATGAAACATATTACGATTCTTCAATTCAACGTTCGAACTTTCTGACTCTTAATCCCGATTACTACAATCAACTTGAAGCCGAAGTGGCTGGTCGCCGCACCAAACTTTTTTGGAAATTGCGATTCGACGGTCAAAGCATTTCTACCGACGACAATATCAATTCGCAAATTGCTGGTGCAAATCTTGTTGGGAAATTCAGTCATAAGTTTATTCAAGATTTTGAGTTTAAGGCCAAAGCCAGTTTGAATCTTGAGTCTGGCCGCTCTCAAGCGATCTTTGGTGATCAAGAACCTGGATCTGGAATTTATCCACGGGAGGTGCTGGTTCAGTACACCCCGTTTCAAGAGTATCTACAGGTGCAAGCCGGGTTGATCCAACAGCGATTTTTTGGGGAACAGCTTTTTGTTTCTCGACTACCTTTCATGGGATTTTCCGAAAAGGTAGGAATCTCTGGGAAACGATACGATGTTGGTGTTCGGCTACAACAATTAATTCCGACCTCATACACCAATGCCACTCGAGTTAGTGAGCGTGAAGATATTCCCTATTTCTATACAGAAAGTTTAGAGGGTGGACTTAAGATCAGTCGTTATAATTTTGTGCGCGGGCGTTTGACCCATTTTCGTTTTGAAAACCTTCCGTCGGTGGTAGCATTTGACAGTTTCCTTTATGGAAACACTGTCACTAATACCGATGTTAACAATGCTGAATTTATCTATGGGTTTGAGGGATGGTTGACATCTTTGTCTTTTGAACAGAAATTTACCGACGCCTTTAGTGCCCAGTTGCATTGGAACACCATCGTCAACAATAAAGCCCCCTCGGATGCTGGCGAGGCCCAGACCATTGGCGGAACTTTGGCTTACGATGCCGGTCGCTGGATATTTGCCGGACTTTATAAAAACTATTTTATTGAATCGGATGCGGTTCCGGCGTCTTACAACTCTCATCTCTATGGACATAATAATCGGATTGGTCAAGGAATCGGTTTTCGTATCGAATCTAAAGACTGGGGTGTCCATTTTATCGGAGACTATGTCGATGCAGATCTTCTCAACCAATCCCCACGCCGGATCGACGGGTTACAACAAGACAATCAACAAACCATTTATTTTGCTGTGGAGACGATGTATGACTTCATATAGCAGAATATGGTTCTCACTTATATTCTTTTCAGCCCTAGTTAGCTGTGTGAAAGCCGATAAAGGCCAACGTGCCGACCAAAAAAATTTAGAGACCTATTCTGTGGGCAAGAGTTTGATTTCGTTTAATAATAGAGCGCTTTTTGAAGCTGGTGATATTGTTCTGGAAGAAATTGATTTTTCAAATGTCAATGAAGGTGATTGGCGGCAAGCGGACTCAATCCAACTGTTTATGAAAGTTTGTAATATTCGAGATCGAGCTTCTCAAGGAACGATCCGTAATGAACGCTTCCATATTCGCTCTGAGTTGGGTTCTAATATTATGTGGCGGCAAGATGGTGAGCGCGCGCAAGAGACCAACCAGCGTTCCAATATTCATAATCCCATAACTGTTAATAGTGGAAACTGTTTGCGTTGGACTCAAGTGGTGCCTGTTTTTGATTTCTTAGCTCCCTCAGTTAATATTGCTCTGCATTTTGAAATTGAGTCTTTGTCTGGAAATTTGGGTAAAGTTGTTAAGCGTATTGGCTTCAACCCTTGGGATCGTTACAGAAACAACTCTCAGACACGAGGCTTTATCGATCTAACCGATTTTGACCAGTCACAATGGGGCGAAGGCCAATGGGTGACGGGGCAACAAAATGTTATTTCAGCTCTTAAAGGTGAACTCTATGATAATGATGGAGCACTCCATTTAAAAATACCGTTTACAGTCGATGTTGTGGAGCGTGAACAACAACGGGTCGCTCAGTACAATGAATCGCTACAAGGTTTGTCTGAAGAAGAAAGACAAATTCGTCAAGAAATTGATCAACGCCTTTTGCGTGAACAAGGTCTTCATATTAACGTAAATATGAATGCTCGTCCTTTCGTAAGGCTCAATGACTCTTCAGGAGTCCCACATGATATCGATATTTCCACTGGGCAATTTAAAATCTATATGAACTTGGTGGCCTCTGGCGCAAGTGATGATAGTCGCAAATATTTACTGAGCTCGAATGTTTCGGATGTTACTGGCAGGAGCGCCTCTTTTCTTTGGAACATGACTCCGAATGGTTTGCTCGCTTCAGTGCCTCTGGTTTTACGTAACAGAACCGAGTTCGGTCGAGTTGAAATGGTTTTGAAAGTTGTTCCAGTGAGTCCAGGTCTTCGTCGCCTCAAGCCTTTTATGGGTGTTTTCGACATGGGCAACTATGATTCTTGGGCTCGTCGAGGATCACCTCAGCCAAAGTTTGATGAGAATTTTCAACCGATGACCCAGACTGACTATTCTGCATACATAAACAATGTGGATGGAATCGTTGATGATTTACAAACCATTCGTGAGCAAGATCGATTTTACTTTGGTCCTCTCGATTTGCGTTTTGTTCGTCTAATGCCTGGTGAGTCAGCCACCGACAGAACTTTGCAATACCGAGTCGAGACTTGTGTTGAGCATGGGCTCTATGGCAACAGAGTCGGACGAGGTCTACAGTTTGATATCACAACTACTGACCAAGGCCGGCAACACAAAATGCGTCGTGCGACGAATGAAGCGGGATGCATAACTTGGTTTGGTTTTCTTTCCCATAAATACTACAGACGAGAAGTTCTGGAGCGAAAAATTGGAGAGGTCCGTTTCGTAGGGACTATAAATAACGGCGCTGAAGATGTTCGAAACAACATCAGTCAGTGGGACACCATGATCAACCAATATGAACATGAGTTTGTCTACTACATGAATCCTTGGGATGAAAAATGGACTTTTGGGTGGGATGAGCCCGATATGCCTGAAGGTTACGCTGAAGAAATTCAAAGGCAAAGAGAAACTGCACCAGTATCAAAGCTTTTTATTGCAGATTTTCGCTATGAAACAATGGGCTTTCGTTATGCTATAGATAAATACTTAAACATGAAGGTGAAAAAAGCTGTCTTATTAAAAGCCTACCCTTATGTACTTAAGTATAACTCGATTGTGCGAGGCCGTTTGGGAACAGAGAAGTTGCGAGATGGTGTCTACCTCATGAAGGTCGCTTTGCAGAAGGACTACCTGGACCCAGCAGCCAAAGGTGTTCGTATTTATGACGAGGGCATGATTGAACCAATCCAAATGGCCTCAGTTGATGAACCTTCAAACTTCGTAATTGATCCTGAACTTAATGAAGATGGTATTAGTTATGAAGAGTATTTGAGTACTCCATTTGCTGACGCTTTTCCAGGTGCGTTTGATCAATTGGGTGTCAGTCATCATTCAGAAGATGGCGGAGACACTCTTGTTGAAGGCGTACCTTCTCGACCTCGTTTGGTTTATTCCGACACTGGTCGAGTCCGTGATGAAGCTAATATTGATCACCAATTGTTGAGCTCTGAGAGTTTGAGAGAAGAAAAAAAGGAATTTATCTCGGTGCAAACCAAACTGGTTCGAGTGCTAGGTGGAATGATTATTACACCCATCGAATTCGAAGTGGATGACTTACGCCTGATGCGAATACGTAATCAGTTTTTTATCCAACTCCAGACAATCGATGAGCACAAGTTGCGATTGGCTACTCTGATTGATGAAACATTGAATCAAATGTTTGAAGATGGAGAGCTTGAAGAGCAGTTTGCTCAAATTTTCTCTGACTTAGCAATAGTAGAAGACCTCGGTGGCGAAGACGTTCAGCAAGCTGCTGATGATTATCACGCCGGTCGTTTATCGCAGGAGGCAATGTCTGATTATGAAAACTTTGAAGCTGCAAAACAAAGACTTTATAACGCTCTTGGCCTGTTTCAGTTTGAAGAAGGTAGCGAAGAGTTTGCTGCACGCAAAGAAGCCATTGTCGATAAATTGCATCGTCTTCAAGAGTATCGCTATGCTGTACAAGGTGGCCTTGATGAGTTGGCGGCTTTCCGAAACGAAAAACGAATGCTGATTAATGACTTGATATTTCAAGTGGGTTTACAAAACGACCAAATTATTGAAGAGAACTCTGATGCGGATGTATTGGCAGATGATCGCGAAGTAAATGATAGAGAAGTGGACCAAGACCCCTTGTTGCAGTTTTTCTTTATGGACACCCACACACCGGGTTCTGGTGCGTTGGGACCAATTTTGCAGTATCGCCGAGATCGTGCAGAAAGAACGGGGCAAGGCAATACGGCGGAAACACTTGATGATTTGCGTTTCGCCGACTTTACAGAAAGTCCTTTGACGCCAAGCTTTGATTTAGAGATGTTAACTAATGATGGTGAACACGATCCGAGTGTTGCACCTGACGATGGTAAAAGTGGTTTGCCATCTAGAACTTTCATTGGTCCTTTAACCTTTGTATTTAATACGAATGGATCGTCCTTGCGACCCACTGATATCTTAAATGAACGGTATTGTCGGACGGCTTTTTGTGAAACAGATGAATTGATAGATGCGGGTGTGCCACCGACAGATATTGAAGTTTCTTTAGGAGAAACTGAAGCTGGAGATGCGAACCAGATTGTCGACACTCCACATGCTATAGAATCCCGCCCTCGTCATCCGATTTATGATTCAGGTGATTCAGTCAATGCCAACTATGAGAACAATAAGTATTATGGTTACTTAAAAGCTTATCATGGCGTGACCGTTGATGACTTAATTGCTGAGAAGCGTGAAGTGGAAGAGCGTAAAACAAGAAAGATGGAAGAAGGCTCGCAAATCATCAATTACACAAAAACTATGGGGCTCAAGTATCTGCTTCTAAATGATCATCCCCGATCAAGGCTGAAGGGAATAGATCATAACTGCGCCCAAACTATAGACATCGATCGAATTGGTACATGCTTTAACGATATAACATCTGGACCCGATGTTATGCGAAAAAGCTTATTTTACGAAATGCTGAACGAGCGAGCTGCTGCTCCTGGGTTACCAGAAGTTGTTTCCCGTAATTATTCAACTCCAGGAAATTTGGAAGAGTACAATCGTGTAGAAGGGGACGTTGAACCTGAGCATTTGCAAAAAGTTATGGAGCATGGGTGGCGCAACACCAATGAGGTAGATCCTCAGGTTTCTCGACGCCTATTTCATCGTATGTGCCATGTTTTAACGCAAAACCTATTGAAACCTGAGTTTCATACTGGAAATGACATATTTACTGATATCCCAGAGCCTGAACCAGCAGAAGGCTTCGAGAGTCTAAGCTTTGACATGTATGAAATTGATAGAGATCCTCATGAAATTGATATTGAAGGTGAACACGATGATCCTCCAAGTTTGATTCGTGCGGATATGGTGCGACAAACGATTGCCTATCGAAGTATTAGAACCTTATCTCGCATTGAAAAGCTTTGCCATCGCTATGTCGGTAATCTCTATAATTACTCTAATCATGGATTTTTATGGCGAAACTATGGCCCTGAACATGAGGATGTCCAACCCGGTGAAGTGAAGTATCCACCGATCATATTTGAACGTAAAGTTCGTGCCTATAATACGACAGGTCGTTATGTTTATCGTGGTGGTAAGTCACTGAATTTAAATTTGACCACCAGCTTTAATCTTTCAAGTAGCAATGGAATAAAAATATCAACGTCGGCTGGCTATAAACCCTGGGATTGGGTTAAAGATGGTTTAGGAAAAATACCATTGGTCGGTCCTGCTCTCAAATTTATTGCCGGAGGATTTGGATTAACTAGAACTAACTCTCGTGATGAAAGCGCCGGAAGAACTCAAGGGGTCAATGTTTCCTCTGGAACCTTTTTAGTGAGCCAGCAAGCCACCTTTGATATTGAACTCGCAAGTTATGAACGCTGTATGGTGGTTCGATTTCACCCGGCACTTCTTGCTGAAGCCATTGGTGAATTGAATGAGTACCAAAGAAAACAAGGCCTTCGATCGTTTGATGATGACCTAATTAGTCATCAAGGAATGCTGATTTGCACAGGGATTCCTTCGCAGAAGTGTTTGCCTATTAAAGAGAAGTACTACTACTTTACGCAGCATTTTACAGAAGGAGATATGCTCGATACGGCAGACCTACACAATCACCCTTGGTTGTTACAACTAAGAGGATATCGAGATTTCTTAACCTTCACATCAATGGTTGGAGCAAGAGAAGTAGACTATATAGATAACAACAATTGGTTGTCTGATGTGTCGGGTAGAACACTCACCGATGCTGCGACCTTTAATTTCAATGGTTCCCATGTTGAGAATCAAAAACCGGAGCTAAGAGTTGTCGAACGTTCCGACATCAACTGGCCTTTAGAAGAACTGAGCCGCACGTATTTTAACGTTCTTCCAACTTTTCCGGGACTGTACACCTATCTCAATGAAACTGGTGAAACAGTGGCTGAGTGGCCATATGATGCTGATGCCACAGATCCAGGGCAAGCTTTCACTCGATGCGAACAGTAGAGCGAAAGCTATTCTATCTCACGACTCTCCCTGGCCTGGAGTCCGTTTCCCACTTAGAGCTTTGCGAAAAGTGGGAGCGGGCTGCAGATTTTTTTAATCTCCCCCCTTATCCAGACGTCATGCTCTATCGCGGCGGATTCGAGTTTGAAGCACCAGTCGCTTTTGGATTTCTCTGTAATAACTGGATGCGAACCATCACTCGCGTTCTTATGCGAGTATCCAGATTCGATGCGCCGAACGAAAAAGCTTTTATTGAGGGAATAAAAAAAGTTAACTGGTCCGAGCTGTTTGCAAAAAGCAGTTTTTTTGACATTAAGTTCACTTCGAAAAGCTCTAAGCTGTCGATGCCCAATCAAATTCAAGAATGTTTGACTAAGGAACTGAAAGGTTTTGGTGTAAAATACAAAAAAGGTGCTCCCGCTTTGTACGTGCGTCTGTTTCGCGACCAGTGTTCGATCAGTTTTGATACAACTGGCGAGGCAGCATTCAAAAGAGGTGAGGCGCAAAAAGGATCTATTGCTTCGTTGCGCGGAACGACGGCTCATGCCTTATTGCGAATCTTAATGCAAGGGGTAAACAAACCCATTGAGTTGGTTGATCCGATGTGTGGCTCGGGAACATTTTTACACGAGGCCTTATCTTGGGGGCAGTCTCTGGATCGTAATTTTTCCTATGAAAAAACTCCGTTAGTGAGTGCAGTAGCGGATACCATGCAAGAGTTGAAAGCTAAAGAAACGAGAGATGATCATTTGTTTAAAAAGATCTATGGCATGGACTCCAGTGAAAAGGCGCTACAAGTGGCAGAAAAAAATCTGCAGGGATGGCCGCCGGATTCTTTTGAACTGGTGCAAGAGGACATGTTTCGTCAGCAAAAACCATCCTCTCTGTTTACCGAACCGCCATTTATCATTATCAACCCACCATGGGGAAAGCGTCTTCCAGGCACCTCACAAGATTTGCTGAAGGCGATTTGGGATAAGTTCCAGCCTCAGCGTATCGGTTTGCTAATGCCTGCGCGCTGGAAGCTGTCACCTATTCCAATGGAACGAGTGCGAGATCTTCCGATTCTCGTTTCGGGTGTAGAAACTCGCTTCATCGTCCTCAGTCAGTAATAAAACCCAGAAGAATCACTACGAATTTACAATTGGGGTCTTAGAAGACTCTCTCTCAAATTATTGTGAGGATCTAGACAGCTCTTCTTAAATCAAAATAACACCCCATAGGGAGGCCTGAATTTGTCACTTCCGTTGTAAAAAAGATTCGGTCAATCTTCTGTAAATGACTTTGGCGGCAATAGAAGAGTGGAACGACCTTTGCTCTAATCTAAAGTATCGATTTTTTAGTCGATGCTAAATGGAGGAGGGTTTTATTTTTTTTGGCAACCTATATATATGGCTTCGCAATGCCTTGATGATCGCTAGCTGTTTTGCAGTACTAGTGAGCTGCGGCGATTTTGCAGTCAGCCAACATCCCGATGATAGTTTTCGTTATGGACGTGGTATCCAGAGTGCCGATAACTTTGGGAGCTACTATAACAATCAAAATGTGGATCCTCGGTTTCGTCGGGCGCGTGTGACAACACAATCCAGCCCTTTGCGATTGACAACCGAGCCACGCAGTGATGGTCCGGCGCCCAGTTCGGGGCCTTCATCTTTGGCTCGTGGCTCTGAGCTGGAAGTTTTTTGGCCTTTGGATATCAATAACAATCACGTGAAGGTTCGAGTGCAAGGTCACGCACTCTGGGTCACCTACCGATCTTCGGGTGGTCAAGAGTACGTGACTTTGCTGGAAGATATTTATTTACCCGAAACCAATGTCGCAAGTTCTGGAACTTTCACAATGCCTGGTGTGCCCGCGTTCGGTCCTCAAGTTACTGGGAACCCAACCAGTGCACCCGGGCAAGGGGGTGGTAATCCATTTGTTCCCGAGGATTTAAATCGAGTCAGTTTGAGCGCTAATCAAATTCGCCAAGCTCATATAGCCATTGGCAATGTCGATTTGCAGGCCGCCGAAGTGCAGGCTTGCACATTTGACCCGGCAGTCGGCAACAATTCAGGGTCGAACAATTGCTACAATGAGATTGTTATTTCCAGTGCCTTTCGCGATTTCGTGGCACGGTATGGACAACAGTGTGCGGTCAGTGCAGCGCGGGAAGCCTTTGGTTTTTCGGCGCGAAAAATTCTCTTTCATTCGTCTAGCGCGGGCCAAGTGAGTCCGACCCGGACGGTGAGTGGGACTTCTCGCTTGTCGACTCATGCTACCGGGCAGGCGTTTGATTTGTTTGCGATCACAGCCTATAGCGATTCAGGAAGTCGAAAGGTGATCATGCATCGAGATCAAACCGATGGTTCGTCGACCACAGAAAGACAAAATCATACATTTTATTGGAGTTTTGCTCGGTGTTGGAGACAAAGAGTTCATGATCAAGCGCCCTGTGCTAGTTCCTGTGGGGCTAATGTAGGAGCAATGACCTACACAGACAATTCGGCTCATCACAACCACCTACATATGTCTCTGCCAATGTGTAACCGGGGGAGGTACAATGTTAGTTGTATATAAAAAAACCTTGCCATCGCAACAGCTGTTTATTGTTTTAGTGATCTTACTTTTGGCCTTCCGCAGTGGGGCGCAAGATGAAGGCTACGAAGTTCATGATTCAGAATCTCAGGCTGTTACTAAGAACGAGTGGATTTTAGAAGGCCGTAACGAAGCCTTGCAAATCGTCGTTCTCGAGAGGGACTATGGAGAACCATCCCATGAACCTTTACGTATTGTTGTTGGTTACCAACAAGAAGAGCACGACTTTCATCGTCTGACTCCGGAAGGCGAAGTGTTTATGGAGAAGACATTTTGTGGAGTCGAGCCTCCATTTATTGCGGATCGTGACCGGTTTTTCGAAGAAATTGGAGCCGATGCCACTGAGATTCAAGAGGGTGAAACTTTTTATGAACCGGGTGAGTATTTAGTCGTTTACGTACGAAAGTACGATGAAGACATTGGTGAGTGTCAGGGGGCGCCGACTTCGGTTGAAGCTTACTGGCTTGAAGAACTTCTTTGAGATTTCTTCTTGCGCCATCTGAAAAAGATATAGGCCATGCTGGCGACGACGGCTGCGACGATAGCCACAATTTTAATCTTATTGATAATGGAAAGAATCACCTCTCCATATATACTGATTAAGATCACCTGAGTGGGAACTGTAATTAAGGCGGCCAAACCCACTACTAAGACAAATTTCCAGCGGGGCAATCCAATCGCTCCACACATCATATGTCCGGGAAATCGCAAGCCGGGAGTGAATCGAAAGATAAAAGGAGCGAGAGTTCCATACTCGTGAATCCACTTCTGTACCCTTTTGAACGATTTTCCTTCAAAATGTTTTTGCCAGCGAGGGTGTCGAATAATTTTGTCGCCAAAATATGTGCCGATCCAATAAATAACGTAATCGCTGATGAAAACAGAAATCACACAAATCAGGGCTAGGGTGTATGGGTTCACACCCACCGCTTCGGGGGAGGGCGGTGGGTATTTATGAGGATGGGTGGCCATATAAGCGGTCAGGCTGGCGCTGATAATGGTCACCTCTTCAGGCAACGGTAGGCCAAAACTGGAGGCAAACATCAGTCCAACAACCAACGCATAAACAAGATAGGGCTGATAAGCGATCTGTAAAAACCAGGCCGCAATTTGATCTTCAAATCCCATGGGCCTCTATTTTTTATCTTCGACTTTTCGAATACTTTTTATAATGACCGGTTCGGCAGGGACATCACGCATTTGACCAGAGGCCGATGTTTTGACGGCGCCAATCTTTTCAACCACATCCAAACCCTCAGAGACTTTACCGAAAACGGCATACCCTGCATCAGCGGGAAGCGGACCTTTATAGTTCAAAAAATCATTGTCTTTCAGGTTTATAAAAAACTGGCTGCTGGCACTGTTCGGGTCCGGAGTGCGAGCCATGGCGATCGTGCCCTTCATGTTTTTCAAACCATTGGAAGCTTCATTTTTTATAGGGGCATCAGTGGGACGCAGCTTAAGGTCCTTGTCAAAGCCTCCACCTTGGATCATGAAATCTTTAATTACGCGATGGAAAACCAAATCGTCGTAAAATTTCCGTTCAACATAATTTAAAAAGTTCTTCACAGTGATTGGGGCTTTTTCAGAATCCAATTCCACCACAATCGAACCGAGACTGGTTTCGATTTTAACAGACACAGCTTTCTCCTTTTTCACTTTGGGTGTGGGTTTTGGTTTTTCTTTTTTAGGAGCGGCTTTATCAACAGCCAAAGAACTGGCTGGCAAAACAATTCCTAAACTTAGGATGAGTAGGGTCAATGAGAACAAGTTTTTCATGGGGGGATATTAAAGAGTCTGGCCCCCCATGGCAAGGGAATCTAGGTGTCAATTCTCTGGCGTAAAATCGACCGGAGTTTTGACGTTTTTAATGACGGGAGTGGTCCTTCCGGCGAGTTTCGATATCGCACTGATCGCAGTGAGCCGTCTCTTTTATTATCTCGGTTTCTTCATCAACCTCGTGAATCAAGGTCAGGGGAGTGGAACATAGGGGGCAGCAATTCATTGATCGTAGGAAACTTTGATAGCGCTGCTGCCTTTTCACCATCTTTTCACGTGTCATCTCATCCATGAGACCTCCTCTTTGCAACATGAATATGCAAAAAGCGCCCCTTGATTTTAGGCTTAGGCCTTTGGAACAAACGCGATGCAGCAATTACAGGAAGCAAATAACAGATATCGGGGGACCGATATCTGAAATTTTTAATTTTTTTAGGGGATTTCTCTCGGTGGGGGACACCACCGAGAGAACAAACAAACATCTGAGATCTATTGGGGGGATCTCGTTGGGGTCATTGAATAACATCCGACTGACCAGTGTTTCTTCAATGAGTTGATGTATCCTATATAACGAGGAATTAGGGGGACCAAAAATTATTCTTATAGATAACTAGTCATTAGAAAACATTATAAGAAATCGTTTTTGTTATAAAGCCTACATTGCGAACCCATTTTGGCACTAATTTTTTTACAGATTAGGGTTCGAGAAGGGGGCGTAGAGTTTTTTCGAACTGGATGACTGCTTTCTGGTCGGCATTGCAAAGATCTTTCTGCAAAAGTTCACGGTAAGAGGCCCAAGACGTGGCGGGGTGCTCTTGTGGTATGTAAGGAGAACTCAAGTCCTGATAGAAAAAATGCAATTTATATGGGTCCGCAGGAACCACACCCAAGTATTGAGGTTCTTGTTTAGGAAATCGAACTTTCAATTCCTCCCAAATTTCTCGTACCAGCGCGTCTCGCAAATCCTCGCCGGGCTTGACCTTACCACCTGGAAACTCCCAGCGATCGGCTAGGCTTTTTCCTGGAGGTCGACGAGTGACCAAGGCGCGATTTTTTTGAATAAACACAGTAGCGACAACGTCCATAGCAATAAACTAAAACATCTAAGAGAGTGAGTCACTGTGACTTTTCGACAACGGGCTATACTTTTAAAAAAAAACATTCCCTCTTCTGGAATCAGCTGACAAGTTCAAGAAATGTTATAGAATACGTAGGAATGCACTAAGGAGTTGTCGTGGAGAATTTAGAAAGTTTCATGGGTTTTTTCGGGAGCGAATACTGTTGGGTCACTTGCGCTGCCAGCGTATTGGTTCTTCTTTTCCTGGGATATTTCTCGGCCCCTTTGATCCTTTGGTCAATTGTGGGATTGGTTTTGATGATGGGTTTTGGTGTGCCGACACCAGTCCTGATCGGCTACTTGGTTATCGCCGTTGTCTTTAATACACCCATTCGTCGCTTTTTTGTTTCAAGTGTCGTCCTTAATCTTTTTAAAAAAATGGGTTTGATCCCGCGGATTTCTGAAACAGAAAGAACCGCCCTCGAAGCCGGTGTGGTTTGGATCGAGTCCGACCTGTTCTCTGGTAAACCGAATTTTAAAAAAATTCTTAACGAACCCTACCCAAAACTGACCGAAAAGGAAAAAAAGATCATCGATGAGAAGGTGGACACTCTCTGCTCGAAGGTTGATGACTGGAAGCTCTGGGAGACTCGTGAGTTAACTCCAGATGCTTTGGAATACATAAAGAAAGAGAAATTCTTTGGGATGATTATCCCTGAACACGACGGAGGACTTGGGTTTTCGGCTCTTGCGCACAGTGAAGTGATCAGTAAACTTTCAACTCGATCGATTGGATTGGCTGTATTTGTTATGGTTCCCAATTCACTGGGGCCGGCCGAATTGTTGCACAATTATGGAACCGAGGCGCAAAAGAAAAAGTATCTACCTCGCTTAGCCACCGGAGACGAAATTCCTTGTTTTGCTTTGACCGAGCCCAATGCGGGAAGTGACGCCGGTTCGATTCAGTCAGACGCTGTGGTCTTCAAAGGAGAAGATGGTCGTCTTTATATGAAAATGAACTGGAACAAACGTTGGATCACTCTGGCAGCGATCTCTACATTACTCGGCGTGGCTTTCCGTTTGCGAGACCCTGAAAATCTTCTCGGCAAGGGAGAGGACGTGGGTATTACCTGTGCCTTGATCCCCACCAACACCCCCGGTGTTGTTGTGGGCGAGCGTCACGATCCACTCTGCGTTCCTTTTTACAACTGTCCCACCCATGGTAACGATGTGGTGGTTCCCATCGAAGAGACTGTCGTTGGAGGTATTGAAGGCTGTGGTAAAGGCTGGGGCATGTTGATGGACTGCTTGACGGCCGGCCGTGGAATTTCCCTACCATCACAATCTGCGGGTGCAGGAAAGTATGCCAGTCGCGCTGTTTCTGCCCATGCCACCAACCGTAAGCAATTTGGCTTGAGTGTGGGACGCTTTGAGGGCGTCGAAGAAGCGATCGCGCGAATTGTGGGAATGAATTATGTTATGGAGGCCTGTCGAATTTTTACGGCAGGTTCTATCGACAGTGGAATTAAATCACCTGTCGTGACAGCCATAGCGAAGTACTACAACACCGAAATGATGCGGAAAACAGTGATCGATGCGATGGACGTTTTGGGTGGAGCCGGGATTTCTCGTGGACCGCGCAACGTGATGGCTCACCCCTATATTGCTGCTCCGATTGGGATCACAGTTGAGGGTGCCAACATTATGACTCGAACACTGATCATTTTTGGGCAAGGGGCTTTGCGAGCCCACCCGTATGCTTACAAGGAAGTGGCGGCCGTTGAGAACAATGACCTGGCTGGCTTTGATAAAGCTTTTTGGGGGCATGTTGGGCATGTAGTGGCCAATCTTTGTCGCTCACTTTTACTCACTTTCACTCGTGGCTTTTTTGTAGTGACTCCAGGAGGACGAGCTCGCCGTATTTATCAAAAACTGGCTTGGACTTCTGCCGTCTTTGGTT
>CBDUOS010000049.1:0-20936 GCA_965368905.1 uncultured Bdellovibrionales bacterium
CAGCACAATCAATGAATGAGGAATCCTAGCCAATTGCCCCCCACTCTCTTAAAATCGAATTTTACGGAGCAATCATGACTTATCTATTAAAGCAAATTTTTCAATTGGTGAAGCTGCTGAACTCTGAAACCGGAACCAATCAAATTGCTTGGGGCGTGGCCTTTGGCTTTGTGCTGGGAATGACTCCAGCATTTTCCCTGCAAACAATTCTGGTCTTCTTAATTCTGCTGTTTTTTCGGGTGCAAATCGGAGCTGCCTTCGTAGCCGCTTTCTTTTTCAAGTTTATCGCCTATCTTCTGGATCCGGCATTCCACTCAGTGGGATCAGCCGTCCTCAGCATGGAGAGCCTAAAACCCCTGTTCACCTCACTGTACAATATGCCAGTGGTTCCGTGGACTCGATTTTACAACACCATTGTCATGGGATCTGGAGTATTCTCCTTGGCTCTCACACCGGTCGTCTTTTTTATGACCCTTGTCTTGGTAAAGAAGTATCGCAAAAGCGTTTATGAGAAGTTTAAGCAATCCAAATTCTTTAAGGCCGTCAAAGCCACTGGATTTTACAAATGGTACATGAAGTACGAAGAGTTTTATGGCTAAAGAAAAGAAAGTAAAAAAGAAAGGCCCCATCCGAGTCGAGGCATTGATCCCTTTGACCCTTGTGATCCTCTTGTTTGGTTTGTATTTTAAATTCTATTTCGACGCCCATCTTCGATATGGACTGGCCTATGCCGGCACACAAGCCAATGGAGCTGAGGTAAATATCAGCTCTTTGCGAACCAACTTTTTGGCTCCCTCCATCTCGATTTATGACATTCAGGTAACTAATAAGAACAAACCGGAATTCAATATAGTTCGAGTGGGAAAAATCACCTTAGCCCTCAAGTGGGATGCCCTGTTGAGAGGGAAATTTGTAATACCGGAGTCCTCCGTCGAGAAAATTCAAGCCAATGCCAAACGGCAAAGGCCGGGCCGCGTTCTTCCTCCAGAGTCCAGTTCTTCACAAGCCAAAGGAGAAGTCGCCAAAGCCGCTGAGAAAACAATTGATCAGTTGAAAAAGAAAAACGAAGAGAACCTACTCTCTGATGTGTTTGCTGTGGTAGGCGGCACTGACGTAAAAGACCAACTGAAAAATATGGAAGGCCAAATTGAGAGTAAAAAGAAAATGCAAGCTCTCGAAAAAGAATTGAAGGGCAAAGAACAGGAGTGGAAGAAGAAGATCGATGAGCTTCCTGACGAAAGTGAAATGAAGCAACTTGTGAAAAAAGTGGAAGGTTTAAAAATCGACACTAAGAACCCAGCCGCTATTAAAGCTTCGTTGAAAAAAGTGGATGCTGTCTATAAAGAGGCGCGGCAAAAATACAAAACCATCGACGCTGCAAAGAAGGCTTTAAAAGCCGACATGAACAAATACCAATCAGAGTACAAGCAGATCGAAAAAATGGTGCAAAACGATATTGATGGGATCACCAAAAAACTGAATATCCCTTCACTCGATCCCAAAGAAATCAATAAAATGCTGCTGGGAAACCTAATTGCCTCGCAAATCGGTGGACTCTACAAGTACAAAAACTTAGCGCGCGAGTATATGCCAACAAAGTCAGCAGATCAGCGCAAAAAGGACAAAGAAGCAAAGCAACTCACTCCAGTTGAACGAGCAGTTGGTGTGAATTATCGATTTCCCAAAAAGAAAAGTTACCCGCGTTTCTGGCTGCAAAAAGCCACAATTTCATCTTCATCCAAAGAGGGGGAGTCCGGAGACCTCGAAGGAACTCTACAAAACTTCACGAATAACCCAAGGCACCTAGGCCTACCAATGACGTTTGATTTTAAAGGTGGCTTCCCGCATCAGAAAATTATGGGTGTGGTGGGTAATATCGTTGTCGATCACACCACTGATCAACCCATGGAAAAAGGAACTGTCAAAATTGGCTCTTTTCCGGTCACCAAAAACACACTGACCAAGTCCGACGATGTGGAGCTAGGGTACAACAAAGCCGAAGGCTCCAGCGCCATCGAATTCACAATGCAAAATGAGTCCGTCCAATTGTTAGCCAAATCTCTATTTCAAGAAGTTGAATACTACTCTGAAGCTAAAGATCCCAACGTCGCCAGACTCCTCACTGGTGTGACCCATGGCCTTTCGGATTTGACTTTAAATGTGCGCGCAAAAGGGAGTTGGGATGATCTATCACTCCACATCAATTCCAACCTCGGACAAAAAATAGCAAACGCAATCAAAGGTCAGATTTCCGCTGAAATCAACCGCGCCCGAGCTCAAGTCGAACAGCACGTTCGCGGCCTAGTGGGAAAAGAAAAAGGCAAACTACAGGGCCAACTGGGAGACCTCGAAAAGAAACTGGGTGTTTCACTAAAAGGACGAGAGGATGCCGTAAAGTCTGTTGAACAAGCCGTGGACAAAAAGAAAAAAGATGCCAAAAAACAGGGAACCAAAAAACTTGAAGAAAAAGCGAAAGATTTGTTGAAGGGTATTAAGTTCTAAGAAAAGTTGGTGTGATTGTCCTATGTACTTGGCATTTCTGCATTTTTCCACGATAGCGCCGCTGCCATTCTAAAAGATGGTGAAATTATAGCAGCGGCACAAGAGGAGCGCTTTACTCGAATCAAAAATGACAGCTCTTTTCCTGTGAACGCCGTAGCATACTGCTTAAAAGAGGCCGGAATCAGTCCGAAAGATCTGAGTTCTGTAGCTTATTATGAAAAACCTCTTTTGAAATTCGATCGGTTGATTTCCTCTTACCTTCACGATGCCCCTAAAGGCTTCCCCTCTTTTCTTCGAGCTGTTCCCCTCTGGTTAAATAAAAAATTTTTTGTAGAAAATGAAATCTATAGTGCCTTGGAAAACCATTACACTGGTCCGATCGGCTATTGCGGCCACCACCAATCCCACGCCGCCAGCGCCTTTTTTCCATCACCCTTCGAAGAAGCGGCGGTGATCACTTTCGATGGCGTTGGAGAGTGGAGCTCTACAACATGGGGAGAGGGTCAAGGGAATAGAATTGATCTATATAGTGAAATTCGCTTCCCCCATAGTCTCGGCCTTTTCTACAGCGCGTTTACTTCTTTTATGGGTTTCAAAGTGAATAGTGGTGAATACAAGTTAATGGGTTTGGCTCCATACGGTGAACCCAAGTATGTGGACAAAATTTTAGACAACATCATTGAAGTGAAAGAAAATGGCTCCTTTCAACTGAACTTGGATTACTTCAACTATGTTTCAGGCCTTCGAATGACCTCCAAAAAATTTGATCAACTTTTTGGCCGCCCCCCTCGATCTTCAGAAGCCCTCTTCACACAACAGGACATGGATATTGCTGCCTCCGTCCAAAAAATCACAGAGCAAGTTATGATAAAAATCGCCAAACACGTTCGCAAAGAGACTGGGCAAAAAAACCTTTGTTTGGCTGGCGGAGTAGCCTTGAACTCTGTTGGAAATGGAAAACTTTTACAAGAACAAATTTTTGAAAACATCTGGATTCAACCGGCCGCGGGCGATGCTGGAGGAGCATTGGGTGCCGCACTTTTTAACTGGTATCAACATCAAGAGAACTTCCGCAAAACTGATCGATCACGGGACTCTCAGAAAGGCTCTCTTTTGGGACCCCGTTACTGCAATAGCGAAGTGAAAAGTTATCTCGATAGTGTAAACGCCCAATACAAGTACTATGATCAAACTTCTTTGTACGACATCCTGGCAGAGCAAATTTCTGAAGGCAAAGTGGTAGGTTTTTTTCAAGGGAGAATGGAATATGGACCTCGAGCTCTGGGAGCTCGTAGTATTCTCGGTGATGCTCATTCCCCTGAAATGCAAAAGAAAATGAATCAAAAAATTAAATACCGTGAGTCCTTTCGTCCTTTTGCTCCCAGTTGCCTTGAAGAAGATGTAGACAAATTTTTTGAATTAAAGAAGCCCAGCCCCTATATGCTGTTTGTAGCTCCAGTGAAAAAAGAGCGCTGTAAAAAAATTGATGACCCCACAGATAAAATCTCTGGGTTCGACAAATTGAACCTTGTGCGCTCAGACCTGCCAGCAGTCACCCATGTAGACTATTCGGCACGAGTGCAAACTGTGACCGAAGAATACACCCCTGGACTCTATAACCTACTAAAATCACTTAAGAAAAAAACTGGAGAGGGAATTGTTGTAAACACTTCTTTCAACATTCGAGGTGAACCTATTGTGATGTCCCCAGCGGATGCATACCACTGTTTCATGTCAACTCAGATGGACGTCTTAGTTCTTGAAAATTTTATTTGCTATAAGCATAATCAACCTAAGTGGCCCAATGCCAAAAATTACAAAAGAACATTCAAGCTGGATTAGGAAACCCAAATGACCAGAAGACTCAGCGTTATAAAGCAACTTTTATTAATGATCAAAGCTAACAAATCATATTGGTTGATTCCTGTAGTTGCTGTTTTTTTAAGTCTAATTATTCTATCCATCCTGGCCTCGTTTGGTGGAGGAGCCATGTCACCTTTTATTTACACTCTTTTCTAGGAGCTTTAGTTTGTTTACCCCGCTTGGCCTTAGTCCCTCAAAGAAGAAACTCATGGATTTTGCGGGCGGAATGGCTCTGATCTCTCTTTTTGGTATTCCAATAGCAATCCACATCTTAGATGGACTTGAAACTAAACAGTGGATCTATATTACAACTCTTGGGTCGAGCGCTTCTGCTACCTTTGTAGCTTTTCGTTACCTTTGTCCCTTAGCACTAAAGCCACTCTACATCGCTTGGGTAGGCTTAGCTGCAGCCATTGGTTTGATCATAGGTCCCCTACTATTGACTCTAATATACTACGGGGTAATTACTCCTGTAGGTTTAATTTCACGTGGAACTGGTAAAATATGGCTTGAAACAAATAAAAAAGAAACCTACTGGAAAAAACTAAAACCACACAAGAAAAACTCATTCTATCAACAGTTTTAAAAGTAGAGAATCTATTATTCTCTCTGAAGAGGTCACCAGGTGGTAAAAAAATGGTAAGTTTGTGGACTGTTATTCTACTCTCACTAATGGCTGTCATAGCAGCGGGGATTTCTGCAGTCGTAGGAATGGCAGGAGGAATCGTCCTGCTTTCAGTTATGACCTTTTTTTTAGACATCAATACCATCATACCAATTCATGGCATAGTCCAGCTGGTTTCAAATTCCACTCGCAGTTTAAGCCTTTTCAAAAATATTGAAATGCGTATCTTTTTACCTAGCCTCTTTGGGTGGCCTATTGGAACAGTAATTTCTGTCTACATGATTGAATCGATTGCTCGCAGGGAACTTTTTTACTTTCTGATTGCCGCACTGGTTTTGTATGTTGTTTTTAAACCAAAAAAACTTCCAAGTATCATGATCCCTTTCTGGTCCTTTGGACTTTTGACCTTAGTAGCTGGCATCCTCAATCCCCTCATCGGAGCCACGGGTCCTTTATTGGCACCGTTCTTCTTAAGAGAAGACTTAAGCAAAGAAAATATCGTCGCAACTAAAGCTGCAACACAAACGGTGGGTCATATTTTAAAAATTCCAGCATTTTTATACTTGGGTTTTGAATATCTAAATTATTGGATATTGATTTTATCGATGGTCGCAGGCGTCATCATTGGGACTCGGTTTGGCGTAAAAATCCTAAAGAACATCAATGAGAAAACTTTTCGGATCATTTTTAAATCCGCCTTGGTCATCGCTGCAATACGGCTTATCTATAAAGCCTTTCTACAGTTAGTTTAAAAAAACTATCTAATCACAGCGCTTAATAGATTGGGACCGACTGTAACCAGCCAGTCCCAACTTAGATCGACATCACTACTTTGTGCAGTGTTGACCTTGCTGAATTTCTGCATAGCGGGTCGCCAAGATTTCTCTCTCTCGGCCAAAGGACTCTTTGCTGGCATCCAATGCCATCTGTAAAACCTCAAGCTGAGTATCTACTGCGGCTGCAAAAGATTGACCTTTTAATGTATACCAAGCATCGGTCTTGGACAGAAAACTGTCGTCGTTATATAAGTCTCGCCACTGGTTTTGCAATCGACTAGAAATGGATTGCAATCTATTTGCGTTATCAACAGCCTGATTCTCTGCAGCTGTCATATCAGTCACAGAGACACTTGAAAGCGATCCCCATTTATCGACAAATGAATTTTCATTCCACAGAGCAATATTAATAGCTGAAGGAATTTTACAATTATTCGACAACATACTTTGGCGCATTTGAATTAAACGGCTATTGATATAGTCATAATAGGGTGTGCGATACACAACGTAAGTCGTTTGATTTTCCACATAGGATTTATCAACAATCCGGAGAGCTTCAACACCAACAGAAAGCATTTCTCCAACCTGGTTGTAGGTGCTGACTTTCAATTCGTCAGAAAAATCCTGATAAAGTTTTTCAAGGTGCTTCATGGTCTCTACAAGATAGTAACCGACCTCTGAAGAATAAAACTCAGTTAACCCAGCAGCCAAAGGTTGGGTTCCACTTTCCAAACCACTTCCTTGTAACCGATAGGAATCATAAGACAAAACACCAGCAAGAAGCATATCCAATTGGACTTGCTGATCGAGGTCTTGAAAATTTTGAAAGCTTTCTCTGTAAACCTCAAATCTATCTCTCTGAGCCGCCAAGATCTCAGCTGGAGTTGAGTACTGGTCAGAATCCGGGCTAAGAATTCCATTGAAGCTCATGTAACTTACACGATTGGACTTGAGCTGGATAACAGTAATGTTTCTAGTCAAATCGGATCGCTTAGTTCCCCATGCAGCTCCAAATCCATCAACCGAGGCTTTTCTCGTTTTGATATCAACGATAGACTCTGATGCCGTTCGAATAATTGCTGTATCAGGGTCTTCAAAAAGCTTATGTGCCTCTTTAAAGTTCCTTAAGCTAACTAAGAGTTTGGCCGTATCGCTTGGTGTATTTGTGGAGTCACAATCAATCTGATCATAATCAATATAGCAATTGTGGTCTTCTCGTAAAACCACTTCTGCAAGCTTCAATAAACGACCTTTTGTTTCTTCATTGTACTCGCCTTCGTAATTAAAATATTCGGATCCACGAACGGCTAACTTTGCATCAAAAACAATTTTCAGTTTGCCGCCAGCCTTTTGTTTTTGCAGCAGAACTTCTTTACTACTGTCTGTGATTTTCTTTGTCTCGAGACCCTTTGCAATCTCTTGCAAATAAGAATTCAAGGCTGCCGAACGATCTTGAAGCAACTCTAAACTCTCAACACCGTCATCATCACAAGATATCTCATTAAGGTCTACCGTTGGCTCTCCATCAGAAGATTCAACAGTCTGGTACCTACAACCAACTTCATTCAGACCACTCTCAGAGACTTCAACATCTTGATCTGGGGTTAGGGCATCTTTAATATTTTGCCGATCAGCCTCAGAACATGCGGCCGCAACAATCAAGAGTGTGCTGCATAAAGCAGCAGTAAATACTTTCATATAATTCCTCCAAGTTTTTCTATGTCGTATCAACTACGCAATTGATGTTCCAGGAAAAACCCTAAACGGCTGTTTCTAGGTACCAGCGAGTGTCAAAACTGAAGCCAAGGCGACAGCAATTGTCACCCACCCTAAGCTTTGCAATGGACTCTATTGAGCCGTTGTGGATCATTGTTGACTAAAGAGAGCATCCGCCCTGCAGGGCTTTTATTTTTGCCTAGAGAGCATTTTAAAGAACTGTAGGGCATTGGGAGAAGCCCAGTCCTGAATGCCGATAATCTTTTTCTGCAGTTTTCCCTCTTGGTCAAAGATAAAGCCCTCCGGAAGCCGGTCGACGCCAAAAGCTTGGCTCAGCTTCTTACCTTCGTCCATAGTGAGGATCATGTTTTTACGAAAACCTTTGAAGGCGCCTACAAACTCTTTCACATCTTGCTTGGTTTCATCGTGCGAGATCGCAAGCAAAACGATGTCGTTCGGGAACTCATCAAGCAGCTTAATAAAAGAGGGGAACTCTTCAACGCAAGGTTCACACCAAGTCGCCCAAAAGCTTAAGATGACAATCTTCCCTTTAAACGAAGAGAGCGCCATTGTTTTACCCTCAAGATCTTCCACCTGGATTTCGTTGTCTTGATAGATTCCTTTGTTTTCTAAATCATCGAGAATTTTATAGGATTCAGGAACATCCTGCGCGTTGAATGTCGTAGCTTTCAAATACAACAGGCCACCGCCCACTGCGATACCAAGCACAACAAATAATCCTATAACTCTTTTCACACTCTCTCCGCTGATTTGAATACGCCGCATCTTTTTGCACAATAGAATTCAATCCACCTGCGTAATAACGACTACCTTAAATTAAAAAAGGCCTCGATACGAGACCTTTTGGGTATTGCATTTTGCTATGCGAAAAGGGATGGCTGACCGAAATTAGCGGTTGGCTCTTCGAGAAGCGCTTTGTATTTTACGAACGCGCTTTCTTTTAGCAGCCGCTTCTTTTAAGCCTTGCTCAGCTTTGTAAGCGTCTCTTTCTTCAGCTGTCATTTCTTTTACAACTTGCTTTCTCTTCGCATCCTTAGTTTTCACTTTGAATGTTTTGGCTTCTTTACCTTTAGCTGGATCGTAATCTACGAACTCGATAAAGGCCATAGGAGCACCGTCTCCAGGACGGGAACCAAGCTTAAGAATACGAGTGTAACCACCTGGGCGTTCTTTGAAACGAACAGACAAATCGTTCACAATTTTGCTTACAGTTTCACGATTTGGAAACTTGGAAAGCAATTGACGAGTTGCTGCTACATCACCTTTACGACCTGCTGTAATGGCACGCTCGATATGTCGTCGTAATTCTTTAGCCTTGGGCACTGTCGTTTTAATACGCTCATGCTCAACCAAAGAGCTCACTAGACCACGAACCAATGCCTTTCTAGCATTTGGCGATCTTGAAAAATGTTTGACCTGCGCTCTATGTCTCATGTCTCGCTCCTACAACTAGAAGTTGTTGTTTTCTCCAGTACCGGGTTGACCAGGGGCTGCCTGCTCTTCAGTCACTGCTGCACGAGCGACTGGTGTTGCATTTGGATCCCAGTTTGGTGGAGGCCAGCCTTCGATCTTCATACCAAGTCCAAGACCCATTTCAGTTAGGATCTCTTTGATCTCGTTTAAAGATTTGCGGCCAAAGTTTTTAGTTTTTAACATTTCAGCTTCTGAACGAACCACTAACTCACCGATGTGGCGGATATTAGCATTCTTCAAGCAGTTTGCACTACGCACAGAAAGCTCAAGGTCATCCACAGAACGGAAAAGGTTTTCATTCAACTGAGTATTTTGCTGTTCCACTTTCTCTTCAACAGGAGCCACGTCCTCGTCAAAGTTAATGAACACTTGCATTTGCTCTTTAATGATTTTAGCAGCTAAAGCCACTGATTCATCAGGACGAACGGAACCATCGGTCCAAACTTCCAAGCTCAATGCATCGTAGTCTGTTCGTTGTGCCACACGCGCGTTCGATACGTTGTAGTTCACACGAGTGATTGGAGAATACAATGCATCCATTGAGATTGTTCCAACACCTAAAGCATCTTTCTCTTGATCTTCAGCCGGAACGTATCCTCGGCCAAAGGTCACTTGGATTTGCGCATTGAAAGTCGCGCTGTCACCAAGAGTGGCAATATGCTGGTCAGGATTCAAAACTTCAATTTTATCATTTGTTTGAATATCAGCAGCTGTCACTTTTCCAGGACCTTGCTTGTTGATCGTCAAAGTTTGTGGCTCGGCCGTGTGCTGGGTAAAGCGCACGTCTTTAAGATTTAAAATAATGTCGGTCACATCTTCAATCACATCTGGCATGGTCGAAAACTCGTGAAGGACATTTTCAATTTTTACAGACGAGACAGCAGAACCCATCATGGAGCTCAATAGAACTCTTCGCATGGAGTTTCCTAAAGTAATTCCATAGCCTTTTTCGAGCGGGCGAATGGAAAACTTACCAAATCGACCGGTAAGAGACTCGCGATCCGTTTCGAAAGCTTTTGGTTTAATGAGGTCGTGCCAAAATTTATAATAATGTTCTTGCATCAGGGGCTTCTCCTACCAATTAGATTAAATTCTACGACGTTTAGGGGGACGGCAACCATTGTGAGGAACAGGAGTCACATCACGCATGGAAGTCACACGAAGACCAGCATTAGCAAGAGCGCGAATCGCAGGCTCTCGTCCAGCACCAGGGCCTTTCAATAACACTTCCACAGATTTTACTCCCATCTCAGCTGCTTTTTTCGCAGCATCTTCTGCAGTCATTTGTGCCGCAAATGGAGTTCCACGTCGGCTTCCTTTGAAACCAACAGCCCCAGAGCTTGACCAGCAGAGTGTGTTCCCTGAAGGATCAGAGATTGTCACAATGGTATTTCCAAAACCAGCTTGAACCATACATTTACCGGCAGGAACATTTCTTTTAACTTTTTTCTTAGCAACTTTTTTCGCAACTTTCTTAGCCATTCGCTAAACTCCTTAGACCGCTTTTTTCTTGTTCGCGACAGTTTTCTTAGGTCCCTTTCTTGTTCGTGCATTTTGCTTGGTCGACTGACCACGAACAGGAAGACCTTTACGATGGCGAAGACCACGATAACAGCCAAGGTCCATCAATCTTTTAATCGACATGGAAACTTCACGACGAAGATCCCCTTCGATCTTATAATTTTGTTCAATTAAATCACGAAGTCGAGCCACATCAGCGTCCGTCAACTCGTGAGTTCTTTTGCTAGGCTCATAGCCCATCAATTTTACCAAGTCTTTGGCTCTCTTAGGACCAATCCCATAAAGGTAGGTCAATGAGATTTCTAAACGCTTGTTGTTAGGAATATCGATACCTGAAATACGTGCCATTATCCCTGCCTTTGCTTGTGTTTAGGGTTTTCACAGATCACGCGAATGATCCCTTTTCTTTTAATAACTTTACAGTTTTTGCACATGGGTTTTACTGATGCGCGAACCTTCATTTTTACTTCCTCGTTAAAATCCAAACTGTTACTATAACCTATTGATTTTTATCACCTTTTTGCAAATCTCTCCGCATTCAAAAAAGGCAAAAAGTTGATAAAAATCAGCTCTTTATGGGTAACGGACCGCAAAACTTAACACCTGTTCCCCTCTATCGTCCAGCATTAAATCCCCAAAAACCCAAGATTTTTTTAGCGTTTTTGAGCGTCTCAAATGCCCTTCCAACCCCCTACTTTTTGGGTTTGGGCGAGTAATCCGGCATTGATGTTCGCCACGATGTTGCCTCCTTTTTTGCCTCAGATTCCGCCTCATGATTGGGTCTTGCCCGTCGTTTCTGATAGGGAGGGTTTTCCATATCCCGATAGGCACGAGCTTTACTACAAGTCGACCCCATGGTGGTCAATAGAGTGGAAATCAGAGTTAAAATTGTAATTATTTTCATTCTCAAAGATAGGTCTGAAAGCGGCCAAAGACATCTTTAGGGTCCCCTTGACCATCAATTTCAACAAAAAGACCTTGTTTCTCGTAGTAGTCCTTAAGGGGCTCCGTATTCTTAGCGTAGGCTTCAAGCCGTGTGCTAATCACATCCTCTGAGTCATCTTTTCGTTGGTAGGTTTCGCCACCACATTGATCACACTTGCCATCCACTTTAGGAGGATTAGCGTCCACATGATATACAGCTCCACAATCTTTACAAAGACGACGGCCTGTTAATCGTTGAGTCAAAATCTCTTGCGGGACTTCTAGAAACAAAGCGTGTTTGATTGGGCTGACACCCATTTCTGTGACCAATTGTGCAAGGGCTTCCGCCTGTGTTGAAGTTCTGGGAAATCCATCAAAAATAAAATTTCCATCAGGTTTTTTCTGCAACACTTCTTTCACAAGACCGATAGTCACACTGTCAGGCACCAAGTTACCAGAGTCCACATAAGACTTAGCCTCTAACCCCAAAGGAGTTTGATCTTTCATCGCCGCACGAAAAAGATCGCCAGTACTCACATGTGTGTACTTGCCATCTTCGATCATCTTTTTGGCTTGTGTTCCCTTACCGGCCCCGGGAGGGCCAAATAATACTATACTCAAAATTGAACCCTTTTCTTTCTTGGACGACGCTGAGCTTTGATGATGGCTTCGTAACGATAGCTGTTCACCTTCTCAATCATCTGAATGGCAACACCCACGAGGATCAGCAAACTGGTTCCACCGAAGTAGAAAGGAACATTCAAACGAGCAATGAGGATTGTTGGTAAAATACAAACAGTACTGAGGTAAATTGCACCTGCGACATTCACTCGCTCCATCACTTTCGCGATGTAGTTAGCTGTACTGTTACCCGCCCGAATACCTGGGATAAATTTCCCACCTTTTTTCAAGTTATCTGCAATTTCCTGAGGAGGAAATACAATTTCTGTGTAGAAAAAGCAGAAGAAAACAATCAATGCAATAAATAGAATATTGTAAAGACCGCCACCCGTCGGGCTCAGTGGGTTCATATAGTCTTGTAGAATTTGAACCCATGCCGCATCGGAAAAGCTGGAAATTGTAGCCGGCATCATCAAGATGGAGCTGGCAAAAATCGGCGGAATCACACCGGATGGGTTCAATTTGATTGGAAAGAAACTCCCCATCATTTGGCCTTTGCCACCGCCCTTAGCAGAGACATGAACCGGTAAACGACGCGTGGAAACTTCCATAAAGATAATAAATGCGACAACACCAATCATAAAAGCCAGCAACATCATAGCGAGAAGACCATTGATTTGATCGTTTGCTACCAATGTGTATAGCCCCATGGCTCCACTGGGAATTCCAGCTGCGATACCAGCATAAATGATCAAGCTGGCCCCTTGACCGATACCAAATTCGTCGATTTGCTCACCCAACCACATGATAAAACAGGTACCAGCCACCACAGTAATAACGGTCATCATTTGAAAAGGAATGGCGCCCACCTGCGGGTAATACAAAGCCTCACCAGCCGGTCCACTTTGTCCCATCAACCAACTGGAAATGGCGTACCCTTGAACCATCGCTAAAACAACGGTGGACCAACGAGTGTACTGAGTGATTTTTTTCTGACCGTGCTGCCCTTCCTTTTTTAGTGCTTCTAAATAAGGAATGGTTGCGGTCAATAATTGAAATATAATCGACGCCGAGATGTAAGGCATGATTCCCAGAGCAAAAACACTAAACTGATTCAGGGCTCCACCTGTGAATGTGTTGAAGAGTCCAAAAAGTCCGCCTTGATTTTCGAAAAAGGATTTAACAACTTCGCTGTTAATCCCAGGTGTCGGAACGTGCACACCCAAACGGTAAATGAGTAGGACAAAAAGAGTGAACAAAAGTCGATTGCGAAGGTCTTCATTCTGTAAAAGACCTTCCGTTTGCGCTGCTGCGGATGCTGATGATGCCACATTTACCTCTATTGGTTCTTTTTTTTAGACCAGTTCTACTTTTCCACCTGCTTTTTCAATTTCAGTCTTTGCAGACTCACTGAATTTGTGGGCTTTTACTGTGAGTGATTTGTCCAATTTTCCTTGGCCCAATACTTTTAGTTTTTCGGTCTTTTTCATAAAGCCCTTAGAAACCAAAGCCTCAGGAGTCACTTCACCTTCAAAGTTGTTCAACTGGTGGAGGTTGATGATAACATAGTTATTTTTGAACTGAGTGTTTTTAAATCCAAATTTTGGAAGTCGACGTTGCAAAGGCATTTGTCCACCTTCAAAACCCCATCGAACTTTTCCACCGGATCTGGCTTTTTGACCTTTGTGGCCTTTTCCAGCAGTACCACCCCAGTTGGAACCGTCGCCTCTTCCGACTCTTTTCTTCTTATGCGTCGCACCTTTGTTGGGTGCCAATTCTGCTAACAAACTCATTTTACTTCTCCACTTTCACATCAAGAAGATGTTGAACTTTCAAAATTTGACCTCGAGTGGCCGGATGATCAGGCACAACAACTTCTGATTCGCGCTTTTTTAATCCAAGACAGCGAACCGCGTCTTTTTGGCTCTGAGTGCATCCGATCAGACTTTTCTTTAATTTCACTCTAAATTGCTTTGCCATTTTTCTATCCTCAAATTGTCTTACTTATAAGTCGTTAAAAATTCTTGCCCTTGAAGCTGTGACAAACCATTCAATGTGGCGCGAACCGCATTGTTGGCGTTACGAGTTCCAACACATTTTGTTAGGATGTCTTTCACACCCACAGATTCCAAAATCGCACGAACCGGACCGCCCGCAATAACCCCAGTACCTGGAGCAGCAGGGCGCATAACCACTTGTGCTGCACCAAACACACCCACAACTTCGTGAGCAATTGTTCTTCCCTCAACAAGAGGAAAATCAACGAATCCTTTTTTAGCACTACGAGAAGCTTTACCAATGGCCTCAGGCACCTCACCGGCTTTACCCATTCCAAATCCAACGCTTCCATGGCCATTACCTACCACCACTAGGGCAGAGAATGAGAATCGACGTCCACCTTTAACAACTTTGGCGACTCGTCTGATTGAAACCACTCTTTCTTCGTATTCTGCTGTTTCTTGCATCCCTAATTTCTCCTAAACCTGTAATCCAGCTTCTCGGGCACCATCGGCAATTGACTGAACGCGACCGTGGTACTTGTAACCACTGCGATCAAAAACGGCTTTGGTAATGTTTTTTTCTTTTGCTCTTTCGGCAATCAGTTTTCCAACTTGAGCCGCAGCGTCTTTGCCTTTGCCGTCAATTTTGTCAGCTAGGGTTGAGGCACTAACAATTGTCTTACCAGTGGTATCATCAACCATCTGGGCGTACACATTTTTAGAGCTTTTGAAAACACAGAGGCGAGGACGATCATCCGTTCCCCAGACCTTTTTTCTGATTTTCAGCTTCTTTTTCATGCGGAGCTTCATTCGATCGCTCCATTTTCTTTTAATTGTAACTCTCATTTCAGACCTCGTTATTTACCAGCGGACTTACCTTCTTTACGACGGATCACTTCATCACTGTAGCGAATCCCTTTACCAAGAAATGGCTCAGGCGGACGGTAGTTGCGAATCTTCGCAGCCACTTGCCCAACTTGCTCTTTACTGGCTCCCGAAATATGGACCGTCGTCTGTTTTTCAACTTTAATTTCAATACCATCAGGAATTGGAAACTGAATGGGGTGAGAAAAACCAATGGAAAGTTCTAAATTTTTCCCGGAAACCGATGAACGATAACCCACACCATTAAGAATCAACGTCTTGGTGAAACCTTCGGTTACACCTGTCACCGCATTTTGCACCAAAGAGCGGTACAAGCCATGAAGAGCTCGACCTTTTTGGGTCTCTTCGAGGCGCTCGACGTAGACTTTTCCGTCTTCCACTCGGGCCTTCACTTGAGGCAACATCTTAACCGTTTGCGTGGCCTTGCCACCCTTTACCACCACTTCGTTTTCCGGAGTGATGGTCACGGTTACCTTGCTATCAAATTCCACTGGGTATTTTCCAATTCGTGACATTCTATACCTACCAAATCACACAGAGCAGTTCGCCACCAAGATTTTGGTCCTTGGCCTGACCACCACTCAATATTCCTTTACTTGTACTCAAAATCGACATTCCGTAACCCGCGCGAATGTTAGGGATTTCTTTAGCCTTAACGTACTCACGACGACTGGGTTTACTGTATCTCTGCATGCGGCCGATCGCCCCTTTACCTTCAGCATCGTACTTAAGGTAAACACGCATCATTCCCTGCTTGCCATCTTTTACTACTTTAAAATTTGAAATGTAGTTTTTGTCTTGCAAAACCTTAGCAATACCCGCGCGCATATTAGAAGCAGGCACATCCACTTTTTCATGGCGAGCGGCTTGAGCATTACGAATTCGTGTCAAAAAATCACCGATAGTATCCACAATATTCTCCTTACCAGCTACTCTTAGTTACGCCAGGAATCATACCTTTACTGGCTAATGTTCTAAAACAAATACGGCACATCTGAAACTTTCTCATGTATCCACGAGGTCTTCCACAGCACTTACAACGGTTTACCTGTCGCACTTTGAAGCGTGGTTTTTTCTCTGCCTTAACTATCATTGCTAAACGAGCCATCTTTTCTCCTACTTCCTAAATGGAAAGCCAAAGCCGTCAAGCAAAGCCTTCCCCTGTGCATCGTCTTTTGCAGATGTACAAATCGTAATATTCATCCCTCGAACCTTGCCCACTTTATCGTAGTCAATCTCAGGGAAAACAATCTGCTCTTTCAAGCCCATATTGTAATTTCCGCGTCCGTCGAACCCTTTTGGTGGCATTCCACGAAAGTCTCGCACACGAGGAAGAGCCACTGAAACCAAGCGATCCATAAATGACCACATTCTTTCTCGTCGCAAAGTCACTGTTACGCCCAAAGGCATCCCTTCACGAAGTTTAAAGTTCGCAAGAGATTTCTTAGCTTTAGTGATTACGGCTTTTTGCCCAGAAAGAGTTGTCAGTTCTTCAGCCGCTGAATTCAAAACTTTTGAGTTTTGTACGGCATCCGGAAGACAGCTGCTAATCACGATTTTCTCAATGCGTGGAACTTCCATTTTATTTTTAAGCCCAAGCGACTTCATAATCGCTGGTGCTACTTCCTTTTGGTACTTTTCTTGTAAACGGTTCACTTTTTCACCTCGTCCAATTACAACACTTCCGGCGCCAAAGAGATAATCTTCACGAATTGCTTCGCGCGGAGCTCTCTGGCTACAGGTCCAAAAATACGTGTTCCAACGGGCTCTTTGTTTTGGTTGACCAACACAGCAGCGTTGTCATCAAAACGAATATATGTTCCGTCAGGTCTACGAATTTGCTTTTTAGTTCTAACAATAACAGCTTTTGCCACTTCACCTTTTTTTACTTTAGAGGTCGGAAGAGCCGATTTTACAGAGACAACAACAATGTCGCCCACTGAGGCTGTTCTTCTTTTCGAGCCACCGATAACTTTAATACACTGGACTTCTTTCGCTCCAGAGTTATCAGCCACTCGCATGCGAGTTTGCATCTGAATCATCGTGCCACCCCAACTTTCGCAGCTTCAACAACTTCAGCCACTTTCCAGCGTTTGGTTTTACTTAATGCTCTAGTTTCAACGATCCGAACGGTATCACCTGTTTTTGCGGTATTACCCTCATCATGGGCCGTAAAAACAGAGGTGCGACGAACATACTTCTTATATTTAGGATGTTTCACCACTCGATAGATCTGAACTTTAATAGTCTTATCCATCTTGTCGCTGATCACTTGACCAGTGACTTCGTTTCTTCTTCCGCGTGTGTTTGTAGTTTCTGTAGACATCATCGACCTCAATTTGCCTTAGTTGCAGCAGTTAAAGCTGTACGAAGTCGCGCAACATCTTTGCGCATATTGCGAATAGAAATGGGATTCGTCAACTGCCCCATGGCATTCTTCATTTTCGCTTCGAACATGTTCTGCTTTGTTTCACGGAGTTTTTTGTGCAACTCAACAGCGCTTAAATTTTTAATATCATCATACTTACTCATCTTAAACCTCAACTTCTCTTGAGATAAACTTCGTCTTGAAAGGCATTTTTGAGCCAGCCAATTTAAAAGCTTCTTGTGCTTGCTCTTTGGTCACACCATTGATTTCGAACAACACTTGTCCGGGGCGAACAACAGCAGCCCAATACTCAGGACTTCCTTTACCTTTACCCATACGAACTTCAGCAGGCTTTTTAGAGATCGGCTTATGTGGGAACACACGGATCCACACTTTACCACCCCGTTTAACTGACCGGCTGATCGCAATACGTGCGGCTTCAATCTGACGAGACGTCATCCAAGCATCACCTTGAGCCTGTAAACCGTAGTCACCGAAGCTCACTTGATTTCCACGCGTGGCATACCCTTTACGGCGCCCCTTGTGTTGTCTTCTCCATTTGACTCTTTTAGGACTTAACACGATTAGCCTCCTCAACTTCTTTTTGGGAAAGAACGTCGCCTTTATAAATCCATACTTTTAATCCGATAATTCCATAAGTCGTAGCGGCTTCGGCTGTTCCGTAATCGATATCAGCACGCAAAGTGTGAAGAGGAACAGATTTTTCGTTGTACCATTCAGTACGAGCTATCTCAGCTCCATCCAAACGACCAGAAACCTGAACCTTAACTCCACGAACACCACCACGAATGGCAGAGGCGATCGCTTTTTTAAGAGCTCGACGCCAAGAAATACGCTTTTCCAATTGAATGGCGATGTTCTCCGCCACCAATTGAGCATCCACATCAGGCTTACGAACCTCTTGGATGTTGACTCGTACTTCATTGGGAGTCATGCTTTGCAACTCATCACGAAGGGCATCAATTCCAGCCCCCTTTTTACCGATCACAACACCAGGACGAGCTGTTGAAATAATAACTTTCAACTTGTTAGCCGCTCTTTCCATTTCGATTTTGGCAACACCAGCATGCTTAAGCTTTTTCTTTAGATGTTTTCTTAGTTTCAAATCTTCGTGAAGTTGATTGGCATACAATCCCCCTTGAGCAAACCAACGGCTCTCCCAAGTTCTAATCACTCCAACTCTTAAACCAATAGGATTAACCTTCTGACCCATGAATACTACCTTTCATCCAATACGAGGCTGATGTGGCTCGACTTCTTCTTAATGACAAAAGCACGACCTTGTGCACGCGGTTGGTACCGCTTTAAGAAAGGTCCTTTGTCCACCATAATTTCTTTAATGTACAAGTTATCAATATCAATCACTTGCTTCTGATCAGCATTGGCTACCGCTGATTCAACAAGCTTCTTGATAATCGCTGATGGCTTCTTGTTATCGAAGGTCAGAATACGGATGGCATCATTCACCATTTTTCCGCGGACCATATCGGCAACGATTCGAGCCTTTTGATCACCAATTTTTGCGTTTTTTAAACTCGCTTTAACTTCCATGATCTACCTACTTCTTCTTCTTCTCAGCATGGCCGTGGAAAGTGCGAGAATTCGCGAACTCACCGAGCTTATGCCCAATCATGTTTTCGTTTACGTACACAGGGACAAATTTACGTCCGTTGTGAACTGCCATGGTCAATCCAATCATTTCAGGAAGGATTGTGGAGCGACGAGACCAAGTCTTGATCGCTTTTTTGTCTCCGCCTTCGCTAGCGGCGATCACTTTCTTCATCAAGTGATCATCTACAAATGGTCCTTTTTTCATTGAGCGTGCCACTACCTAGACTCCTTACTTCTTCTTATTGCTCTTGCGACGTTTAATAATAAAACGATCGGTTGATTTGTTTTTACGTGTCCGGTGACCTTTACAAGGCTGCCCCCAAGGCGTGGTTGGGTGATTCCCTTTACCACGTCCTTCACCACCACCCATTGGGTGATCAACTGGGTTCATTGCCATACCACGAACAGATGGGCGCTTACCCTTCCAGCGAGTACGACCGGCTTTACCAATAGTTACGTTTTCATTGTCAGTGTTACCAACTTGGCCAACAGTGGCGCGGCACTTCGCAAGAACTTCGCGAACCTCACCTGAAGGCAATTTGACCTGAGCCATTTTACCTACGCGACCAACCAAAGTGGCATCGGTTCCAGCTCCACGACACAATTGCCCACCCTTACCAGGGCGCAATTCGATGTTGTGAATAATGGTTCCAACCGGCATTTCACTAAGCAACAAGCTGTTGCCCGGTTTGATATCGGCTTTTGCCGAAGAAACAACAGTGTCTCCTACATTCAACCCCACAGGAGCAATGATGTAGCTTTTCGCTCCATCAGCATAGTGAAGAAGGGCGATACGGCACGTTCTGTTTGGATCGTATTCGATCGCAACAACATTTGCCGGCACCTCTAATTTATTCCTAAGGAAGTCGATCATGCGATATTTCTTCTTATGACCTCCACCTTGGTGACGAATTGTAATGCGACCGTAGTTGTTACGGGCCGCGTGATTCTTCAAGGACTTAGTGAGCGACTTCTCTGGCTTTGTTTTCGTGATTTCTTTGAAATCAAAGCCCGTCATTCCACGACGTCCAGGGCTTGTTGGGCGATACTTCTTAATACCCATGGTTAAGCTCCCTCAAAAATTGAAATTTTCTGACCTTTAGCCAATTTAACAAAAGCTTTCTTCTTGTATTTTGGCGGTCCATATTTAGCGTGTCTCTTTAACCAGCGCGTACGGTAAATCAAAGTGCGAACATCTGTTACCTTTACATCGAAGGCTTTTTCTACAGCCGTGCGAACCTGTGATTTTGTCGCAGACTTCAACACTTCAAAAACATAAGTGTCGTAGTCGTTATAAGCCGATGATTTCTCCGTCAATAGTGGTCTCTTGATCACTTCCATCATGATTGCACCCCACATTTCTGAGCCACTTTACCCAAAGAGGCTTGTGAGAAAATCACAGCATCATATTTGAGCAAGTCATAGACATTAAGACCTTCTACAGTGTTGTAACGAGCCTTTGGCAGGTTACGAGAAGCTCTATCAAATTTTTCATTTTTACTTTCATCAATCAAAAGAACTTTAGGGAGATCAAAGTTTTTGATTCTCTCAGCCAATTCCTTTGTCTTGCCGTCTTTAGAGTCCATGTCAGAAACAACAAACATGCGACCTTCTTTATTTAGGTAAGAAATAGCCGAACGCAATCCAAGTTGTTTCACTTTTTTATTCACGTTGAAGCTATAGTCGCGTGGGTGAGGCCCATGAGCCACGGCACCACCACGAAGAAGCATGGAAGCTTTGTTACCTTGACGAGCATTACCCGTTCCTTTTTGCTTGTACGGCTTGGCACTGCTGTAAGCGATGGCTCCACGGTTTTTTGTATCGTGGGTTCCCATGCGACGACTAGCGAGCTGCCAACGAACCAGAGTATGAAGAACGTCTTTACGAATCTCTTCATTGACCATTTGATCAGGGACTTCGATATCGCCTGTCTTTTTCTTTTTCCAATCGTAAACATCAACTTTAGCCATCACGATCACCCTTGCTTCAACATTTTGACAAGACCATTG
>CBDUOS010000050.1:0-20919 GCA_965368905.1 uncultured Bdellovibrionales bacterium
CACCGTGGTCGAGTTAAAAGCGACCCAGAGCTTCTCTTTGCCATTGGAGCGTCTTACGAAACGCATATAGATCTGGTCTTGTTGCACCTGCTCGTAAACCACCTCGGGCTCACAGCGTCGCACGCCACGGTAGAACACGGGTCTCTCACCATTACGACAGCCACAACCGACTCCGGAGTTGTTAAAAGCACTGTCTGAGAAGAAATCGTCGCCGCCTCCAAAATAGTCAAAGAGTCCCATTTCATCGGCTTCGCCATTGATGTCTTCGCACTCACGAGAGCTGGGGAACTCAGTGCAAAACTGCAGAAACTCTTCTTCCTCGGTGGCCACCTTGTCGGTGCTTTCATCACTAGAATTGCGGCTCCCGCAGCCAGTGACCAATAGGCCGAGTGCTGCTAATAGCACGAAAAGTTTTTTGATTCCCATTATCCCAGACTCCTTTTTTACGATCCTTTAACCGCTGTTATTACAATTATCATGCCATGCGTAAAAGACTCTGGAAGACAACCTACTAGGGTTTGAGGGCTAGAAAAGGGCTCTGACTCTACCCTTGGAGAACTTCTCGCTGTAATATTAATGTGCGGTTCAGTATTTTTTTCAAAGAGAATAGAGGAAACTTGAGAGCACAAACCACACTGATATTTTTAGTCACTTTTGGTTTTCTGAGTCTGTCCCAGGCTCGGGTATTTATGTTCGATGAAGAGTCGATGGCACCTTATTTACAACTTCGTACCGGGGTGAGCTCAATGGCGAGTGATCCTTACCAGTGGCAAACCGCCTCATCATATGGTGGGGATGAGGTCGACCTTATGTATGGTGGAGAGTTCGGAGTTTACTTTCGCACCAGCCATTTCGGCTTGGCCCTGGGAGTTTTAGTTCACACCTTTGATCCCATCGCTGGGGGTAAGGGTTTCAATGGGGCGAGCACCCAACTTTACTCGGTTGATGTTGAAGGGTTGGCCTACGGCCCCCAGCTTGCGTTCGATATTCAGTTTGCAAAAACAGAGACCTATATGTGGAAGCTTATTTTTGGTGGTGGATACCAATTTGCCAAATTAGAAAGCACTTACAACTTCACGGCGACGGGTCAACCGCTTGTGGGGGGGCTGTCCCAAGTTACGGAGTCTTACAAACAAGAGGCTCCCTTTGCGCTGCTTGCTCTTTCAACAGAGTTTATGTTTTCCGGAACCACAACAATATCTGTCACTGCAGGATATCATTATAGTTTCAGTCAAGATTGGAAGTACGGAGAAGGCGGACAAAACTTTGCTGGTGGCCACTCTCAAGGTGGCGATGTGGTTTTCGAAGACAGTACAATGAAGCCCATCGATTGGAGTTATCCCTTTTTACAGGTCGGTTTTAACTTCTATATAGATACAGCTCGCTAACTTTCAATAGTCTTACATTCAAAAAAAGATTCTTTAATTCCGCTGTAAGTTCGTAACAGAATTAAGTTATTCAGATTTCCGTTAAGCTTTTGTTTGACTGGCTTTTGGGGGAGTGGGACGATTTTTTCCGTACTCAATTAAGACATGGATGAAAGTCTTAATTCATGTCGCTAAGATTAAGGAGGATAGCGTGAGCTTTTTTAATTCACTATCAACAGCATTTACCACCGGTGGAGTTTGGATGTGGTTCATTTTGGCCCTAGCAATTGTGGCCATGGGAATTATCGCAGAGCGCGTTGTCGCCCTTTATATCCGTCGCAAGCCAACACAAAAAAGAAATGTGCTCAACTATGAGAAGGGGATTCGTCAGGGCAATCTTGAAAATGTCATGACAACAACCCGACAAAACAATGAAGAGCCCATTAATAGAACCGTGGCTGCCGGTACAGAAGCGGCCATGAATATGGGCGGCAAAGATGAAATCCAAGGTCGCATGGAAGAAGTGATTCTGGAAGAAACAGAGCAAATTGAAAAGCGAACGGGGTTCTTGGCCATGATCGCCAACGTTGCCACATTGGCTGGACTGCTTGGAACGATCACAGGGATGATCAAATCCTTTGCGGCCGTGAGTAACGCCAATCCAATGGAAAAAGCGACGTTGCTTTCAAATGGTATTTCTGAGGCTATGAACACAACCGCTTTTGGTTTGATTGTAGCGATCCCAACTCTTTTAGTTTACGCCGTTCTTGCCAACCGAACTCAAATCTTAACAGACGATTTGAACCAAGCGGCATTGAAAGCTTACAACTGGTTGAGTTACTCGTTTAATCCATTGGAAACTCGCAGCACCCGAACCAACAACTCCAATTGATCGGAGGCTTGTTGTGTTTGGTAAGAAAAACAAAAAACCGGTGAATACCGAGGTCGATTTGGTGGCCTTTATTTCGCTGCTTTCCGTTTGTATTTGTTTTCTTTTGTTGACCTCAATTTGGATTCAAATTGGCTCAATGAATGTAAAGCAAGCCGTTGGCGGTCAGGCGGCAACCGGTAAACCAAAGCCGGAAATGTGGGTTGTCATCGATGACAAAGGGGAGCTGGCCTTTAAGTTGCGTCACACGCCTCGAAAAATCACTCGCTCTTATGGGAAAACTAAAATCCCAGGTGTCGAGGGAAAGCCCGATTTTGCAGAGCTTAGGACGTATTTAGGGAAACTCACTGGGGACTACAGCGACCTTTCCATGGCATTGATTCGGCCGGCAGAAAAAACGCCTTTCGAAGATATTATTGAGCTGATGGATGTGTTTCGTAAGGAAGGAATCGAAGATCTGGGTGTAACACCACTCTAGATCAGCGAACGGGGGGAAATTATGTTTAACGGATCCATGGGTCAGGGCGGACTTTCAAACAAGGCTGGCTTTGGCGGGCGCGGAAAACAGAAGAAAAATTTAGCGGCGACGGTCATGTTGACCTCACTGGTCGATACTTTTTCAGTTTTGGTTATCTATCTTTTGGTTAATTTCTCAACCACTGGTGAGTTGCTCTATATGAGTAAGGGTATGGAGTTGCCGGCAGCAGCTAAGGCCATAGAACTTGAGCGCAATGTGGTTGTGAAGGTGGAAAAAGACAAATTGTATATTGAAGAGGAAGAGATTCCCACGGCCAAGCTTGTTAAGAAGCTTATCGATGTAAAAAAGAACTGGGAAGAATATTATCCAGACACCGAGTTCACTGGTGCCATGACCATTCAAGCGGATCGTCGACAAACCTACAGTTTGTTGAGCCATGTGATCCAAGCGGGTGGTCATGCCGGTTATAGTGACATCAACTTTGCAGTGATTCGAAAGTAGGGGAAGGCGATGAAGAAAATATCGAAAAAAACTTGGGTGGCTTTCGCCTGTGGAATTGCAATTGGTTTTTATACAGCCGTCGCTGATGCCGAAGTGGCAAAGACTGAAACTCTGCTAATTAATAAATTGACCAATGTCTTTTTAAAGTTGCCTGAGGGAAATCCGACAAAAGCAAAAATCACTCTCCGTTTAGCCGATTTGCATGCTGAGCGTGGACGTTTGCAAGCTAAAAATGAATTAGAAAAAGGCTGCATTGAGTGCAACAACGGTTTGACTGACCGAAAAAAAGCTCTTGAGTACTATCAATATGTTTTACCAAATTTAAAAGGTGAAGCCCGCCAAAGTGTCATGGTGCAAGTAGGACATCTTTATGAAGTTCTTGGAGAAAACTCCAAGGCGATTTCATTTTATAAAAAGGTGGTTGCTGGTGCCAAAGGCAAAGGCGTGGCTGAAGCCCAATTCTCGTTGGCTGAAATTTATTTCAAACAACGTAAGTTTGCCAATGCAAAAAACTATTACAAACAAGCTTTAGGGAATGCCCAGTTCACTCGACGTGGCTTGGCTTCTTTTCGTTTGTCCTGGTGTCAGTACAATATTGGAGAAGTTGGACCAGCGGTTCAAGGGTTAGAGAAGATTCTCAATGACCCCAAACTGCTCACTCGTGGTGGCGAGAACTTGGTCAATGTGGATCAAGATTTCAAGTCTGAGGTGGCAAAAGATTATACCGTATTTATGGCTCACAGCTCGCAAATTAGCTTGAGTGCCATTCGCAAAGTGTACAAGCTGAGTCCGGATAAAACTCGCATTGAAAACGTTTCTTTTCTAGCCAAAGAGTTGGAGCGATTGGGACGAGTCAAACAGGCCGAAGAGGCTTGGGAGCTGGTTGTTAAAGAAACCAGTGATCCACAGATTCGTATGGAAGGCCTTGTCTACTTGGCTGGACTGCAGATGAAGGGAACGCAGAAACAAAAAATTCTTCCTTATTTGAAGCGAGCTTTTCGTAACTGGGCCAGTTTACAGTCCTGTGGTGATCAGCGCCTTTGTGATGAGTTGAAGAAACGAATTCGCACTTTGGTTTTTGACTGGAACCGTTCCGAAAAGAAAAACCCTTCATCAGCCTTATTGGAGGCTTACGAAGGTTACTTTACAGTTGAAGCGAATGACCGCGAAGGCTATGAGTTGGCATCGCAAGCGGCGATGCAAGCCAAAGATTACAAGAGAGCGTGGCGCTGGAATCAGGCGGCCTTTCCATTGGCGAAAGACCCCAAGCAAAAAGAAACCTTGTTGCTTCGTCGGATCGAGATTGCCGAGCTGGCAAAGAATGCTGCTTGGTTGACCACGGCTCAAAATGACTATCTGAAGAAAAGTCCGAACAAGACGAAGTCTACCGAAATTCGTTACCAAATGGCTCAACAAGCCTACGATGGTAAAAATTATGCTGCGGCCGCGGATCAATTTAAGGCCATTGCCAGTTCGCCATCGACGAGTAGCAAGTTGCAAATGCAATCAGCTGAAATGGCTTTGGATGCATTGGTGCTAACTAAGAATGACCAGAAGATCGAATCTTGGGCGACTGAGTTTGCGCAAAAGTTTCCGAAGCAACGCAAAAGATTCTTGAGTTTGGCAGGAACCTCGGTGTTGTCACAGACGGCCGCAATGTCGAGCGGAGCAAGCAGCGAGAAGGCCTGGGCCACTTTGAATCGTTTTGATGTGGCGACAGCTGATGCTGAAAAGAAAAAAACGTACTTTAAAAATAAGGTCATCTTGGCTCGCAAGTTGAAAAAGTTTATTGAAATGGACGGAGCTCTGCGTTCGTTCATGGCTTTGAAAAATCTGACTCCAGATGAGAGAAAATTCGGTTTGGAAAACCGTGTTTGGTTGAGTGAACTTCAGTTGAATTTCGATTCGGCCTTTGTTGCCTATAAAAAGCTGAAAACAGGCAACTGGCTAGAAATGGCTCGAATGGCGGATTTGGCTGAAAAGCCATCGGCACAGTATTACTACAACTATTTGAAAACGGCTAAAGACAAAGATTTGGCTTTTTCGATTTGTGTAAAATTGGTGAAAGAAGCCAAAGGGATTGGAAATCGGCAAAAACCCTGTGTTCCTTACCTTTCCACGGATAATAACTTTTTCGCTGGCCTGTTGATGGAAATCTACAGCGGTCGCAAAAACCCCAAGCAAATGGCGAAGATTTTGCGCCAGTATGGATTGCAAAAAACGCCGGCCGCACAAGTCTTAGAGCGCGGTTTTCTAATTGCCGAAGGTGAGGGGAAAATTAAAGCTTTGACCAAGCACAAGTTGGATGGTCGAACTTCTCGAGTGGCGCGTTCGTTACAACGTCGTATGAACCTGATCACCTCTTTTGAGAATACCATTGCGAAAGCGACTGAAACCCAAGATTGGTTGACCCAAACCTTGTTTCTGACAGAGCTACAAAAGCAGTACAAGCGCTTTTACGATGAGTTGTTGGCTTTGCCCACACCTTCAGACTTAAGCGCCGAAGAGCAGCAACAATACGTCACGCTTCTGAGCCAGCAAGCGGCTCCTTACAAGGAGAAGGCTGACCAAATTCAGTTTAAACTGGAAGAGCTTTGGAAGAATCAAGATGCCAAAGATCAGGTCTATGCGGACTTTCATAAATCTCCTGTTGAACTGCAAGCTTTGTTAGGACCGCAGATTCAAAAAATGAAATCGGTATCGACACCTGAGCGTTCCGCTCAGTTTGAACTGGTCTTTCGCAAGGAGATGAAGAAGACAATGCCTTCGTTGGCGCTGTTAGAAACGGCACGTTCACAGGTGAAAAGTTCACCTTTGAATAAATCGGCCCTCCGCAATTTGATTAACTTGGAGACCAAGCGTGGGTATCAACCCATGATTATTTATTTGAACAGTCGATTGAAGATGGTGGATCAAGGATTTGAAACCTCAGGGAGGTCTTTATGAGATCAATAGCAATCGTAACTTCTCTTTTACTTTGCGGGTCAATGGCATTTGCTGCTCCCAAGGGAAAACAGAAGAGCAAACGTCAATCCAACGAGGTTTCATTTGATGAGATTCTCGTGCAAGGGAAACACCACTTCTCAGATGAAGCCGTGGTGACAGTCGAGCAAGACAAAGTGTTGGATGCTCTTTTAGAAATTAGAAAAGATTTTAAAGACAGAATCAAAAAATCGGCAAAACGGAATTGAGGTCAGGGATGGCAAAAAGTTTAGTATTGCATAATAATCTCGGTCAGGTGATTAGGGTTTTTCCTTGGACCAATCCCGAGAAAATTTGGACAGTTTTTAGAAAAGACACCAAAAGATTGGAAGTCTTGAGCTCCACCCAAGGTTTGGAAAAACAAAAAGTTCCTTTCGACGTGATCGAAACAGTTTCCGCC
Organism: uncultured Bdellovibrionales bacterium; assembly: GCA_965368905.1. Lineage (GTDB taxonomy): Bacteria > Bdellovibrionota > Bdellovibrionia > Bdellovibrionales > JAGQZY01 > JAGQZY01. Next base: position 6,618 of record CBDUOS010000050.1, read on the forward strand.
AGTCAAATCAGCCAAGGTCGAGTTTCCTTAGGAAAGGCCGGCTATCTAGAACTCGCTGACGGTGAGGGTATTCAACCCAACATTCAACCGGTGCAAGAAAAAGATTTTGGACCGGCTCGAAAAGCCATTTTGTTTTCCATTTTCTTCTACCTGCTTGCTGGTTACCTAATCACCGACGTCTTTGCACCGTTACCAGAAACTGTGGAAGAGGTGGTTGAAGAAAAGAAGCGTGAGATTGTAAAGATTGTCCGGCGCAAGTTGACGATACCCAAAACGTCTCAGCGGCGAACGGTTAGTTTGAATCAGGCGCAGCCGAAAAAAGTAAATCCCAATACCAAGCGGAAGGGTTGGAAACGTCGTGGGGCTTTGGCAGCTCTTGGGCAGTTATCCAAGTCTAAGCAAAAAGGTGGATTGGACCTGGGGGCGGTAAAAGCCACGGCCGGGCCTGGATTGGGTGGTTCGCAAGGATCAGGTGGAGTGCAAACCAATATCTACTCGAAAGGGATGGTGGCCGCTCCACTAGGTGCTGGACACAACCTTAAAGGTGGTGGCGGCTATGGTACTAAGGGCAAAGGAGGTGGTAAGGCCGGTTACGGAACCGTTTCATTGGTTGGTGCCACCGGAGCATCTTTGATACCGATTCCCGAAGAGGCCTCTGTGGATGGTGGCTTAGACAGTGGACTTATCGCTGATGTGGTACGACGCAACCTCGGGCAGATTCGATTTTGCTATGAGCAAGGTTTGCAGTTGAACAGTTCTCTTTCGGGTCGAGTCGCCGTGAACTGGGTGATTGACGGCAGCGGCCGAGTCAAGACCGCAAAAGTGGGGAACACCTCTCTTAATAACAAAACTGTTGAAGATTGTATTTTAAACCGTTTGCGAACATGGAAGTTCCCCATACCTGAGGGCAATCAGGAAGTACCTGTTTCCTATCCTTTCTTGCTTAAGAGAACGGGGTGATGCAGATGAAAATGTTTTCAGAACGAGGAGGAGCCATGGGGCGACTTTTACTAGGACTATCGATGATTATGCTAACCGCTTGTCACAGTGGCTGGGATAAGGACCCTTTTGCAAAAGAAGGGGATAATATTAAAAACGCTGTCGCACCGGATGAAGAAATTCCTAAGGTCCCACCGCCAAAGTCCAACACGTTGTTCGTGGACATGCAGCAGGTTTACAGTGTTGTTGAAGGGGAAACTTTAATAATTCCTGTTCGCTATAAAATCGCTCATCCCGATGTGAAGCTGTCGTCGATCCAAGTGATTGGACTTGAAGAAAAGTTTCCGGGCAGTATGTACGATGAAGAGAAGCAAGAAATTCGTATCACGCCTCCTTTCGATTTTGTTCCCGTTGATACGGCCTATATTATACAGCCGATCTCGGTTTCGTTTTTCAACGAATACGAAGGTCAGGTTCAAGAGGTGAAACGTACGGTTGTAGTTCATGTGATTCCAGAAAACGAAACGGCTCCAGTGATTGAGCGAGTCCGATTTGAGCCGGCTAATGCAGTCGTGACAGCTGGAACCGAAAAGAAACTGATTATTGAAGTCTACGACACTAATAAAGAGTTCAGTCCTAGGCTTTCGATGATGAATGCTTTTGGCACATCAGTTCAAGGGGCTCAGTTTATCAAGATTCCAGATGAGGGTGTTTACAATCCGACCGATGATGTGTGGGAGTTCACCACCAAGATCAATATTCCACTGGATTATTATCTGCCTCCGGCCAATTCATCTGTGAAGGTGGACCTCTTCGCATATTCCATCACAGGAATCCCTTCGCGTAGTAAGATGGTGAGCTTTCGTATTGATTCAAGATCGGCTGAGGCTCCTAAGATTGTCTCTGAGCCACGCATTATTTTCTACGAGAAACAAGAAAACCAATACACTTTCAATGCGTTTGACATTCGAGGCAGTGGTACCGTGACCACTCACTGCGAGAGCTTGCCGACAGGCGCCACTTGTGATTGTCGCCGTGATGGCTACCCCAATAACGGTATTCATTTTTGTACTGTGTCGTGGGCTCCAGAAACCACTGGAAGTCATCTTGTCGAATTTGTAGCCGAGAATCGAGTGGGGTCTTCTGTTGCTGATAGAAGAAAACGGGTCACCATTGATGTGAGGAGTGCACAATGATCAAACAAGTCTTAATCGCTTTTCTTATTCTTTGGTTGGGGACGAAAGCTCAGGCCGGGATCCTCAAAGACTTTGATTCTTTGGGGGGCAATGATGTGTTGATCAATCGAGCCAAAGTTTTACAACCTGACAAGGATATCAAGGTTGTGCAAAACCGTGTGGTCGATCGACGTTGGCGCAACGAGTTTTCTGCGGGGTATACCAACGTCATTGGTGGCGATAGTTTTTTGAACAGTCAAATGCTCAGCCTCGATTACCACCTACACGTCAATCCATACTGGCAGGTGGGGGTGTCTTATTTTTCGGCTTTCAATGAGACCAGTTCGGAAGGGAAATTCCTAATTACCCAAGGGGACGTTCCTGATATTGACGAGCCAGACTTTGGTTATGAGTTGATGGCTAATTTTGCTCCGTTCTATGGAAAAATCAGCATGTTTGGGATGGGTGTGGCTCAGTTCGATATTTACGCCATTCTTTCTTACGGAAATATTAAATTGAAGTCTGGAGAAACTTCGACTTACACCTATGGTGCAGGTTTTGGTCTGTGGATTTCCCAACATCTCTCGGCACGATTGGAATTACGGCAAAGAGCTTATCAGGCTCAACGACTTGGTGGAATTTCGGATGTGGATACAACCAATTTAGGATTTTCTTTTGGATTCCTGCTTTAAAAGGAGAACTGGATGTTTAAAATACTCCTCATTTTTACTTTAACGGCCTCACCTGTTTTTGCAGACGATCTTTTGGATGTTCTCGATGGTGGTAAAGGCTCTTCTGAAGATGGCTTGGTGATTGAGAAGAAAAGCACAATCTTCAAAGGACTGATTCGAAACCCATCAGCTGAGCAGAACATCTTTTTCCAGTTTTTAGAAAAAGGTGATGAGAAAAAAGCTTTGTACCAATGGCCCTCTGCTTTCGAAGGAACCTCTTTTGCAAGGTCGGACAGTGGTAAAGCTCTTTACGGTTACCTCCTTTTCAAAAATGGATTGAAGATCACGGGTATTGAGAGTCTGTTTGTGGCCAATCCACAAGGGATCAACAAAAAATTGGTTCGATTGTGGCAAGGTCTTATGCAAACCAACGAAGAACTTTGGAAGCTGACCGATGTTCAATGGAGCCCGGCTTGGACCGAAGTTTTTGGTGTTTCAGCTGAAGTGATGGTAACAGCTCGACGTTTTGACTCGGAACCTACGCTCACCCAGTTGGAGCGTTTGTTACGTAAAACCAGCTCTAATACATGGGAGCGTGCCTGGACCGAGTGGCGCTACATTACTTTTTTGATCACTCAAGACGAAATCATTAAGGCGGCGAAACTTCTTAAACATTTACAAGGTGTTGAAACAGGCAATCCCGTTTCAGATGATCTGATGAACTTAACGGCGGCTCGTCTGCTTTATCAGAAAGGTTTTTTAACACCCGCATTGCGCTACTACGAGAAGGTCTCCAAAGGTTCGGACTACTGGTTTGAAGCTGTAGAAGAAATGGGGTGGTCAGAGCTACGCTTGGGCAAACCGCAAAACACTTTGGCTCATGCTAAAACATTGATGGTTAAAGATTTACAAACCGACGTTGGACCGGAGACTTTTTATTTGGCCAGTTTAGCCAACCTTAAGGTTTGCGACTATGTGGAAGTTTCACAAATATTGAAAGAGTTTCGTCTGCGCTTTCGAATCAAGGCCGCGGCTTTGTTAGCCATTAAAGAGAAGCCCGAAACACCTGCTGTTAAAAAGTTGTTTTCTTTGCTGAAGAAAGACCGAACCAGTATGACTGCATTGGGAGTTCATGGACAGAAGTTGCCACGTCATTCAACTCGCGATGAGAACCTGTTTTTCTTGGTGCAAAGACAAGATCTGATGGCACAAGAAGCGGAGATGGCGAAAACTTTGTACTCTCAATCACTTTCTGAAGGCACGGCACAAGTCGGTTTTCAGGCCAAGATGGAAAAGTTTCGCAACTCTATTCAAAATCGGGCTCGCAACAGTTACACGGCCTCATTGAATCGCGTAAAAGATTTGGCGCGTGATGAAGTGGATGAGATTTCTGGAATTTTAAAGAAGATGCAAATTGTTGAAGCGGAATTGATCCAACAACTGGCCATGAGTGATCGTGTCATCAGTGACACGTCGAAAATGCAGGCCAAGGTTAAAAAGGGAACGACGGGAAGCACTGGTCGGGACAGTTTAACTTTTCCATTCAATGGCGAGATTTGGTTTGATGAGCTTAACAACTACAAGATTGATATCGCCGGTGGCTGTCAGTCCGGGAAAGGAAAAGCCCTGTGAAAAAAGTTTACTATCTTTTATTATCAATGCTTTTAGTCGCTGGTTGTGACTCTGACCCGAGTACTTTTAAAATTCCCTTTCCGGACAAAGAATTTGTGGATAAAGCAGGGAATGTCGACAGCTATAACCCGGAAGTGGACATTCTGTTTATTATTGATGACTCTGGGAGTATGAGCTCTTATCAGCAGCGCTTGGCAGAGAATGCTGATATTTTTATCGAACGCTTTTTTAACGCCCGTTTTATTGATTATCATATAGGGGTTACGACTTCGACTGAAGACGGTGGAATCTTTGGGACGGGTAGTAAGGCTCCGGCTGGAAAATTGCACAAGGTGGATGGTGAAGCTTTTGTCCATAGAGAGACACGAGATCCTGAGCTTCTTCTAATGGGAATGTTGGATGTGGGGAGTTCAGGAAGCGGGTCTGAAAAGTTTTTGTCGATACCGCGCCTAACTTTTTCAGAGCTGAACATGAAGACACACAACAAAAACTTCTATCGCGAAAATGCTCACCTGGTGATCTTTGTTTTGACCGACACTTACGATCAGACCAACTTGGACCCCGAGACCACTTTCAATTTCTTATCGAATCTGAAGAAGGGTGATACCAGCAAGTTGCATTTTGCTGGGGCCATTGTGACTCTCGAAAAGAAAAACTGTCAGTCTGAGTCTGACACCAATTTACCTGTGAAGCTCAGCCGTTTCGCGCGGTTGTTTCAAGGGCGTGGTCATCTGTTCAATATTTGTCAGAGCAATTACGGCAAAGATCTAGCTCGAGTAGCGACTAGCATTGTGAATGCAGTTTCGACAGTTTTTTTGGATAACCTACCAGACGTACGTACTATGAGTGTGCTTTATGGTGATCAAACCATACCCAACCAAGAAGAGGGTGGGTGGACGTACGATTACAGTCTGAACGCTATTCATCTATCACCAGAAATTGACGTGGTGGGAGCGAAAGGAAACAATTTAGTTATTCGCTACGAAGAAATCTATAAATCGCCTTCGGTGCAGGACCAAGAAGAAGAGTAAAAGCTATTAGACCACGTCGTCCGTCGTGGTCATAACTTCCGGTTCCTCAGTCGCACCACCATCGATGTCGACTTGATCACCTTTATCAATTTCAGTTTCGAGTTTCTCCACTTTTTCGATAGGTAGAAAGAGTTTCGTTTTGAAATCTTCTTCAGAAAGAATTTCGACTCCAGCCGGCTCATCGGTGGCTATGTTTCCAGCTTTTGATGCTGGTTGACGTAGAAACACTCTTTCGTTGCGAGTGCTAAACTCAATCGCCATTTGAGAACCTTTTGGGATCGTCGCATTGATGAGGTGAAAAGTGAGTTTCGTCATTTCCTCTTGGTTCACTTTGTTGGTAATCGCTGCCGTTCTCCAACCATAAGCACCTTCGATGCTTTGGCCATCGGGGCCGATAAAAAAGAAACTCACATGAACGGGAACTTCGGGAACATTGGCTCGGGTGGCCAGTTCAAGAACCGGGGCTCCATTGATCACAACCTCTTCGTCAAATGTGAGCACGAGCGTGTTAGAGTACAAATTCGGATCTTTTAAACGTTGCAAAGCAAAATCTTCGAGTTTGAAAGTTTCCGGAAAATCCACAACCATTCCATCAATGGGTAGATCGGCTTCGGCGTCAGCGAAGACAAATCCATTTTCTTGTTTTGTATATCGAGAGAACCGTTTTTCTGAAGAAGGATCGAAAGTGCCTCCTTCTTCGATCAATCCTAACATTTTGCGAGACAAGGGAAGTTTGCTCCAGAAATCTCCACATCCGTGGCCATCTTTATGGAGAACAAGAAAGCTTCTGTCCTTATATTCTGAATGCTTGTCGATATGATTAAAGGCCAACAAAGTGTCACGACCGTCTTGGTCTCTGACCAAGCCAGCGACATGAGCGATAGGCATCTTGGCCTCTAAGAGCACATCAAGTAGCTGCCGATCTTGCCAATAAGCGTGATCTTTGTCATCGACAGCAGCGCTGGTAATGTTCCATTCATCATAATCAAATCCAAGTAGAACATCATCCATGCGTGAACGGCCCAGTGAGGTGGCATCGGTTTTAATGAACTCCCAATAACTGGAGGCATCTCCAGATGTTCCATTTCTTCGATCCGTCGTTACATATGAGAAAATTCCGTTCTCGACAAACTTGCTAGAGGTGAATGAATCGGTCGCGGCATTGGCCGGGGCACTGCAGGCCACAACAGATTTAAGTGCTGGATGATTGGTGGCGGCACTGGCGAGTGCATCGTAACCGTCATATGAAACCCCAAACGCCATCACGCGACCATTGCTGCGCGGTTGGTTGGCGATCCAGTCTATCGAATCGCGGCTGTCTTCAATGTTTATGGAGTCGAGCCACTTGAAGTCTCCAGTTGAATTGTGAGAGCCTCGGTTAGCCTGAATCACCATCGTTTTATCAAAATACAGAGCCAAATATGATTGGGCAATTACACCACCATATATCATGTAAGGTGTACGCAAAAAGATAGACCCTTTTTGAGGTGTTCCCTCTGTTCTCTGAATCTTCCAAGTGGTGAGTTTTTCTCCATCTTGGGTCTCAACCTCATGAAGGCTCATGTTGACTCGGTAATCGAAAACCAAGGGAACAAAGCGGCGAACCTTGAACTCGGGTGAGTAAGCCGCTTGCACGTAGAGATAACCCTTATTTGTCTTGTACTCTGCGATGTCGAAAGGATGATCGTAGAACATAGGTTTTTCATATTCACAGCTATCAAATTGTTGTTTGAGGTTGTCGAGGATCCGCACGTAGTATTCTAAATAGTTTTTGTCTTCTATGGTTTTTTCCATCAAGGTTTTCGGGTCGTCGGCACCCACATACTTACAGAAGTTCTGTAAAAACTCATCGGTGTATTCGGCGGTTGGTTCTTTGCTAACCAGTCCTTCTTCACCACTGAGGTTTTTGAGCTTTTCATTTTCTCGTTCAATTTTGCGGATTTTATCTTCAAGAGCTGCGATTTCACCGCTTTTGTCGTCGTTTTTCGTGCATCCTACAGCAGCCACTAGAAGTGCGCTGAGCAACATCAATATCTTAGCTTTTTTCATGTTTGTTCCCCCCACAGGAGGCACGAATAAACCAAGGTCAGCCTTACGAGTCAAACCAGAAAATGAAATTTCTTTACAGTCGGGATAAATTCCTTGTTATTTCAATCACTTACTGAGTCGGGTCCACAGGCTGTAACTTTGAAAAAAATCAATAAAGTGCTGAAATTTGCGCATGGTAGCGGTCGTCAATGACTTTTCTTTTCATTTTTAAAGAGGGTGTGAGTTGTCCATCTTCGATGGTGAACTCATGGTCAAGGATCTCAAACCTCTTGATCGTCTCAAATGAAGCTAAGTCGGCATTGATTCGAGCAATTGATTTGCGTACTTCCCCTTTAATCCGCTCACTTTTTGTCAGTTGGGAAAAATCTGAACTGCTCATCTTGTGCTTTCGCTTCAATTGTAAAACCTGGTCTTTGTCTAAAGTCACTAACGCAACAACGTACTTTTTCTTATCCCCATGGATATGGACGTGGCTGATTAAAGGGTCGGTTGCGAAAAGATTTTGTAATTTTTGAGGAGCGATAAACTTGCCCCCGGCCGTTTTAATAAGGTCTTTCTTGCGGTCTGTGATTTTAAGAAAGTTGTCTTCATCCAACTCGCCAATGTCTCCAGTTTTAAAAAAACCTTCATCGTCGAAAACGGCTTCAGTGGCCTCTTCATTCTTATAATAAGAAGGCATGACCTTTTTGCTTTTGACTAGAATCTCTCCGTCGTCTGCGAACTTCAGTTGAACATCACCAATGGCTTTCCCGACACATCCGGACCTATTCTCAAATAGAGTATTAATAAAAATAGGGCCAGTGGTTTCAGTCAGTCCATAGCCTTCGAGAATTGGAATGTCACAGGCAGCGAAAACATCCGCGATTTCTGGGTCAAGGGGAGCACCACCGGAAATTGCGAAGCGCAAATTGCCACCAAGTTTGTCTTGAATCTTTGAATACACCAACTGATAGGCCAGTTGGGCCTCCATGGCTTGTAAAAAACTAGGGCTTTTCTTTTTCCTCTTAAGGTCGGTAATTTTCTTACCAATTTTAATGGCTCGGTTAAAAAGTCCCTGTTTGAGCTTAGAGATTTCAACTTGTGCCTGAATGCCATAAAAGATTTTCTCAAAAATTCTTGGCACTCCTACAATCACCGTGGGTTTGAGGATGGGGAGATTCTTTTTTAACCTCTCAATGGATTCTGCGTAACCAATGGTGTAACCGCAAAAATAATGACCCCAAAGTTCCATCCGCCCCAGAACGTGAGAAAGTGGCAAGAAAGTGAGTGTCTTATCGATATTGGTGACTCCCAACAGAGGAAAGACTTCACTGGCTGCACTCATAATTTGTAAATGCTTCAAGCAAACGCCTTTTGGTCGGCCGGAAGTACCTGAGGTGTAAATAATGGTGGCCAGATCTTCATCTTTAATATTCGCGGCGGCCTCGGCGAGGCTGATTTGACTGTCCGGTTTATCAATAAACTCTTTGAGGGTCTGTACCTGATCAGGGTGAGGTGCGAAGTCCTCAAAAATGACCACATGTTGAATTTTCGAAAAGTTTTCAGTTCTCTGGATGGTGTTATAGAGAGTTTCGTTTTCGATAAAGACAACTTTGGGCTCAGTCTCTTCTAGTACCACATCAATATCAGAGAGGTGGCTGGAGTGGTAAATCGGGACGGTCACAGCGCCACATGCCAACGTCGCCAGGTCGGTAAAACCCCATTCTTTACAGGTATTGGCATAGATGGCGACTCGATCACCCTTAGTGACACCAAGTTCGAGGAGGGCGTGGTAGAGCTGTTCAACGCGGTCATGGACTTGGCCCCAGTTGAGGGAGTACAGATGACTGCGCTTGAAGTATTGAACGGCCAGTCTCTTTGGACGCCTTTTCTTATGATCAATTAATTTTTCGACTAAATTCACTTAGATACCTCAAAGTTCTCTATATAAAGAAAATGAGTGCGACTTACAAGCCACCACCTGTCGGAGGCTCAATCACCAGCGGCATGATTTTGTCTTTTGGAACCTTAACGGTGCGAGTTCGACTTTGATTGGTCAAGGGGTTCACCACTTTCACCTCAACAGGCGTGTTGGCAGGCACTGAGAAACGCTGGCCGGATGGAACCACAATTCCGTTTATAAAGATTTGCACGCCCACGGACTTAACAACTAAATATCCCGTTGGAATTTTTGATAAGCTCACAGTGAATTGATTTTGTAATTTTAGGAACTCTTCTTGAGTTTTAATGATCTTTGTCTTCCGGCGGTACCCATCGCGGTGTACATCAATTTTTAGAGGCAAGTTGCTCACGCCGAATTCAAGGGGGCTGCCTCCTTTTAGTTGGTCATTTATATAGACATCAGCGCCCGGAGGATTGGTTACAATTTTCAGTAAGTTAGGTGGCACGTACATCGAACGAGGGCAAATGCTATAAGCCTCAAGAGATTTACAAAAGCTTTCTTTGAAGTTCGGGTGATATCGATTGATGTAGGCGAAAAAACCTAGCAAACAACTCAGTGACAGCAGAACAGTCATGGTTGTTGCGTTGTGGTTGCGCTGCTCGATGGAACTCAGTGTATTTTTTGTATCAGTATAAGTGTGTTTTTTATACTCTTTAACTTTATTGTGGGCCGAGCGTTTAGCGGTATGGATGCGTTGGGCTCGCGTTTTACCATCATCAAATTCAGCTGTCGAAAAGTCGACATCACCAACCGCCTTTTTTAGGGGTACATCAAATGATTGGGATTGATCTTGTCGTTGGCTTTTTCGGCTGAGCTCTTCAAAACTCAAGTGATCCAGAGACATGCTGCTCTCTTTCACTACCGTGCTTTTTGTGTTCATCACTTGAGTGCTCTCATTGATCGATGGGCTCTGAACTGTGACTTGAGCGTAAACAATCTGTTTTTTTCGAATTTGGATGATTCTGAGAACAAGCTTTTTACAAATTGGCTCAGATCTTGCCCTGAAAAGTCTGGATCAAATCGACTGAGGAAGCCTTGCAGATCGCGGTGCATATCACCAGCGGTTTGATAGCGTTCCACTTTGTCTTTTTCTAGAGATTTTTTGACAATTTGATCCAACTCCGCCGGAATGTTGGGGTTGATTTTTCTGAGGCTGGGAATGTCGCATTCACGAATTTTTCGGAGAGTGTTGATTTCGCTATTAGCTAAGAAGAGGCGCTGGTTGGCAAGCATTTCCCAAATCATGATTCCCAATGCAAAAATATCTGTACGAGAATCCACCGATTGCCCTTCAACTTGTTCGGGGCTCATGTAGCCAAATTTTCCCTTGAGTGTTCCGGCTCTTGTGGCTTCGATTTGGTGAGCCGCTTTTGCAATCCCAAAGTCCACAATTTTTGCTTCCCCTTCAAAGCCAAGCATCACGTTCTGTGGAGACATGTCACGGTGAATGATGTTCAGCGGTTGACCGGTGGTGGGGTCGATACAGCGGTGGGCATGATCGAGGCCAGCAGCCACTTGTTTGATAATGTGAACCACTTGCGCCACAGAGAAGAACTTGTCGACGCGTTTCATGCGGTTGAGAATTTGTCGCAAGTTACGACCTTCAACAAATTCCATGACAATGTAGAATTGCGATTTCTCAATACCGAAATCGTAAATTGAAACCACGTTACTGTGAGAGAGGTTGATTGCAATTTTAGCTTCATCTTTAAACATTGCAATGAAGTCTTCAGAGTCTGAAAACTGTGAGAGGATTCGCTTTACTGCAACGAACTTTTGTACACCGCTGGCACCTATTTTTTTCGCTAGATACACCTCGGCCATACCTCCAGCCGCAAGTTTTTCTAGCAATACGTAGTTACCAAATGTCTCAAAGTTCTTTTTCACAAAATTCCTCTTCAAGTTTCTATCGGCTAACTCTCTGAAGATATTAAGGGATTACTGGACCTATGGATTGTAGGATGACAAAAAAATGCAATCTGTGTCATTCTTAGATTATGAGATGGGTCGGTCTTACTGGCGGAATAGCCAGCGGTAAAACAACAGCAGCTAATATGTTCCGTGAACTGGGTGTGCCGGTGATTGATGCTGATCGTTTGGCCCATGCCGCACTTTCGAAAAATAAAGATAAAATCATCACATACTTTGGTCGAGATATTTTAAATGATAAGGGTGAAATCGATCGGCGCAAGCTAGGTGAAAAAGTCTTTGCTAACTTGAAACAGTTAAATTGGCTAGAAAGCCTTGTTCACCCTTACGTTCAATCCAAAGTCCAGGAGAAGCGTCGCTTGTTCGAAGTGGCTGGTGAAGATCTGGCGATTTATGATGTTCCCCTGCTGTTTGAAAACAATTTACAGGACCAATTCGACGAAGTGATCTTAATCTATGTTCCCGAAGACGTATCAAAAGAGAGAATGATGAAGCGTAACGGACTCAGTCCAGAGCAAGCGGAGTCTCGAATTAAAGCTCAAATGAGCATAGAAAAAAAGAAAGAGTTGGCGAACACTGTGTTTAGTAACGAAGGTGACCACGACGATTTACGCAAGCTGGTTAAAGACTATCACTCGGCCGTTGGTCCTAAAACGGAATAATATAACCGACAGATCCCTGAGTCGCGTAATTGGCCCCCGACCAAAATCCCTTGATTTCAACATTCCAGCCATGGTGATTGGCTAAAAGAAATTCGAGCCCATATTGAGCCGTTAGGTAGTAGCTGTCTGCATCCACCAAATTGCTGAACTGTTTGTTAGAGACTAACAGGTGAGCCACGCCAAAACCGTAGTAGCTGCGGACTCTTTTGCGACTGGGAGTGAACTCCCAAGACGCACCGATGAACATAGAGTTGGTTTGCATGAGTTGCACATTGACTGTCACTCGATGCCAAGGATGGTTTAGAAACTGAACAGCAGCATTGATAAAAAAACGATCCATTTCACTATTTTTAAAAAATGACTTGTCGGCATGAAAACCGCCAGAAAGGCCCAGCTTAGGTCGCAGTGACCAGAAGCCGATTTCGCGAAAGATTTGTTTGGGAGCATCCTTTTCTACACTATCGTAAGGGTAGTGATCTCGCGTTTTCGTTTTTTCTTCAGTCTGTTTGCTCTCGACTTTATACCAGTGATCATTCTTTTGCGCTCCCATAGCGGAGAGTCCCAAGTGCACAAAAACCAAAATGAAAATAAGTCGAAACATGACTTTATTATAGAGACATTTCACCTTGCCGCCAACGTGGTTTTTATTCACAATAAAGTTTTACGTAAAAGAGGTTAGGATGGCTCGTAAATTACTTTTTTCGTTGTTAGTTTTGTTGTTTTCAAGCAGTGCATGGTCGCAGTCTCTGTACTCAGGAATTCGTCGCGGTTTTGAAGGAACTCGAGCGAATGGAATGGGGGGTGCGTTTTCGGCTGTGGCTGATGATAATACCGCCATTTTTTACAACCCGGCGGGGATCAGTCAGTTAGAAAAAGGGGAGAGCAATTGGTTTATTAAGGCCGATATGGACCCGGAGATTCTCGATTTCTATGATGACATCGATGCTGCTGGTAATGAAGACAACGATGTGCAAGCGATCACCAATGTGATTCGAGACAACTACGGGAGCCATTACTCGATGCGGGCACCGTCTTTGGGTTTTCTTTGGGCTCGACCCAGTTGGGGGATTGCTTTTATTCCGATGGATCTCTCTATCGATATGGGACTGCACCGTTCGGTTGGTCCATCGGTGAATTTGACAGCGATCCAAGACACCACTCTAGCGTTTACAAAAAACTTCGCTATTAAGAAGTGGCACAAGGCTGGAACCTTTAATATCGGTATCACTGCGAAAGCCATTTATCGAATGAATGTGGATGAAATTGTGGATGTCGCAACAATCTCACAAAGTGATGAGATCTTTGATATGGAAGATGCCAAAGAAGGTCTAGCGATTGATGCTGATGTGGGGATCCTTTGGAAGGGTCCTTGGCAAAGTTTTAATCCTTCAGGTGCATTGGTCATTAAAAACATCGGTGACTATGGATACCTGGCCAACTTTGAACTGATCGGAGAGGGGACAGGAGACCCAGAAAATCTTCACCGTACCATCGACCTTGGTTTCTCCATGGACTTGCCCAGTTGGTGGGTCTGGAGCTCCAAGGTGGCGTTCGATATTCGTGACGTTCTTCACCCCAACTGGAACCTGCAGAAAGGGGTTCACTTGGGGGCAGAATTCATGTGGGAAGTGGCCTCGTGGTTTCGCGGTGGCTGGAGAGCTGGTTTGAATCAGGGGTACTGGACCGCTGGATTTACTGGTGAGTTCGGAATTTTCAAGCTGGATTTGGCCTCATACGGAGAAGAAGTGGGAGTTGAATCCACAAAAATTGAGAACCGTCGTTACATGATGACTATGAGTCTCGACTTCTAAAGTCAGTAATTTCATATATTTAGAGAAAAAGCGAGGACCCGACCAAGGGTCCTTTTTATATCCACAGGGTTCCGAATTTTTGGGTGACATCACACCCCATCTATGTAATAAAACACCACTTTAAAACTATTTGGAGTGGACACTTTATGAGTAAAGATAAGAGCAAAGCCCGTTTTCGCATTCAACGTCGTCTTGGTACCGAGCTTCCTGGTTTGGGTAAAGCAGGAGCCCTTGAGAGACGTCCTTATCCTCCTGGCGAAGCAGGTAATAAAAGAAAGAAGTTTTCTAACTACGCACTACAGTTGGAAGAGAAACAGAAAGTCATGTTTCATTACGGTTTGCGTGAAAAGCAATTGCGTCGTTTTATCCGTGATGCAAAACGCGGTAACGCCGCCAAAAACTGGATTAGCGCTCTTGCCGGTCTTTTGGAACTTCGTTTAGACAACGCGGTTTTCCGTTTG
>CBDUOS010000051.1:0-20852 GCA_965368905.1 uncultured Bdellovibrionales bacterium
AAGAGCCATGTCCCGCGCTGGGGCGAGCTGTGGTGGCCTGATACCACCATCGAATCCAACGTAGAGATCATCGAGAACCTCACCGCACAATCGGTACGACTCCGCACCTCAGAAATATATCAAATTGAAAAAAGTCCAGTGATACGTGGCCTGCGCTTTGCCGCTGCCACTCATGGGATCTACCGCAGCTTCGACGGCAAACAGTGGTACCCTCTCACTCAATTTAAAACCGGCTTTCCAATCAAGGTGGCGCAAAACGGAACTTTATTTGTCGGTGACCAAGTGTCTTTCGATCACGGCGAATCGTTTCAACACTTTATCCGCTGGGACTTGGTTTTTGACTCCATCCCGCAGCTTTCTAAAAACACCAAGGGCCCCATTCAAATTCTCAATGTGGAACCCAATCGCAAAAACCACAAGCAGATCACATTGTCTTTGCGCCTAGGCAGCAACAAATACATGCAGCTCTACACTCCTGACTTTGGCAAAAACTGGCGCCTCCGCTAATTCGCTAATTCGCTAATTGTTGCAGTGTCGACGCGTAAACATTCCTACAATCGATCGAGGGCTTGCTTTAGATCTCGCTTCAAGTCTGAAAGATGCTCAACTCCAACAGACATCCGAATAAGGCCCGAGGTTACACCATATTTTTTCAAGTCTTCCGGAGGAACATCCGAATGGGTCATGCTCATCGGGTGTTCCACTAAACTTTCGGTTCCACCGAGAGAAACCGCTAACCGACAAACTTTGAAGCTATCGAGGAGCTTGAAGGCCTCTTTTTCTCCGCCCCGAATCTCAAATGCAATCAAAGAACCCGGACCAGTACACTGCTTTTTATAAATTTCTCTCTGCTGAGTTCCCTCTTTATACAAAGTTGGAAATTTAACATTTTTGACATTAGGGTGTTCGACCAATAGGCGAGCCAACTTTTTCGCACTCTTGGCTTGTCTCCTCATTCTCAAAGATAGAGTTTCTAGGGAGCGTAATAAAAGCCAACCCGCGAAAGGGTTCGCCATCGTCCCAAAAATTGTGCGATAGCCTTTTAATGGCTCCATCAATTTTGCAGAGCCCGTGACAACTCCCGCAATAAGATCACTATGGCCTCCAATAAATTTGGTAGCTGAGTAAATCACCAAGTCCGCTCCAAACAGTGCCGGTCGTTGAAAAACTGGGCCCAAAAACGTATTGTCTACAGCCACCAGGACACCTTCACTCCTCGTTCCAACAAGTTTCTTAGCCCACTGAGAGACCTCTTCAATATCCACCATCATATTGGACGGATTGGCCGGCGTTTCTAAATAAACCATTTTAATTTTCTCTTCACCCACTTCTTTAACTTTTTGAGCCATTTCATGGATCATATTCTCGCCCGTCGGAACTTGAATAACTTTGATATTGAACTTCGGCAGAATATGTTCAAACAGGTAGTGGGTTCCTCCGTAAACTGGTGCGCTGGACAGAATCACATCACCCGGCTGCACATGGCAAAGTACAGTTGTCGTGATCGCGGCCATACCGGAAGCAAAAACTGCCCCCTCTTCATTGCAATCCCAAGCTGCCATTCTCTCTTCAAAGATTTGCAAATTGGGATTATTGATTCGACTGTAAATAAGACCTTGTTCCTCTCCTTCATCCTTTTTACGAAGTCCATAGGCGAGTTCGAAAAACTTTTTTCCCTCTTGAGCTGACTTGAATTGGAATGTAGAAGTTAAAAACAACGGAGGCTTAACAGCCCCCTCCGAAAGCAGCGGATCATAACCATAACCTAGAGCCAATGTTTCCGGATTGTACTCATTTCCTTCTATATCAAATCGATCCAAGAATGCCTCCCATATCACAAACTAGAGTATGCCAACATCACCATTTGAGAAAGAAAAAAGTTAAAACAAATTTAGTTCTGACAACAAATGATGTTTTAAGCCTATGCATTCATACGATACTAAGAGGGAACACCAAAGAGGCGGAGTCGGGCCGCCTTTTCTTGCCTCTTCTTATACTCTTCGTGGGATAGAGGGCCACGCATGTTGTTGAGGTAAGTTTCATAGCCCATAATCTGAACCTCAAAAGGGTAGAAAAAACGAACAGTCTCTTCTTTGCCGTTGCGGACAATTTTGATGCGCACCAACCGACGAGAGATAAATTTTATAAACTTATAGTCAGGGTCAGTGAAAGCGTTGTCCTTGTTTTGAAACTCAGCATGATCCCCCTGATCGATCAATTTCTTATCCAAGAGCTCACTAATTTCTTTAGCATTTCGCATCGATCCTTTGGCGCGCAGAGTATCCATCACTTCCAAAAAAAGGTTCGTTGGATAAACCGTATTCACAGCCTCATTCACGATACAATGCGGATAGCTCACCAACGAATTGTTCACTAAGAAACGGAGCACTTTAAAGATATCAAAAGTGTTCTTGGTAACAAAACGTACACCAATGCGATCCAAAATATTAAGAGCCACTAACTTTTTCTTTGCTAAAAGTTTAATGACACCACTGTCTTGATTTTTCTTGGGCTTAAATTCAAATTTATTCAAACGAATTTTTTCATGTTCGTTTTGCAAAAAGGTGGCCCCTTGAATACTATCTTCGGTTACAAAGTTCTGAATCGGATTCAATACTTGGGCGCGAATCTCATCATCAAAAATACTGTAAAGATCATTATTCAGATGTGAAATCACGTGAATAACTTTTAGAGTCGCACAAGCCCATTTTTGCAAAGTCTGGTTATCTGGGCTTCGGTCGCTGGCAGCCACCAAAAGGTGGCGTACATCTGCAACTTCATTTTTACTAAAGAAGTCAATAACAGGAGCCTCTCATTCTTCCACAAACTTTTATTTTAAAAAAGCGACCGCTTGTCGAAAAAACGAAGTGATTAAGGACTGATCATCCTCAACATCCCAGTCGTATCCGTAGGAACGGATGAACTCAATCGCCTGATCCACGTCTCGCACTGATAAGCGAGCGGCGTCCAAAACAGACACCCCACCAATCATCGACTGCAGTCCTTGTCGGCGAAAATAGAGATTTTCAGACATTAATGAAAAGTTCTCTGGGTCTTAGCCATATTGCGCAAAGGCGTGGTCGGCCTGAAACGAGGTCCGTATTTCGTCGCATAAACCTCGAGGTCATCGACGATTTTTTCAGTCCCTTCGGAGTCGGCCCATCGCAAAAGTCCTCCACGGAAGGGTGGAAAACCCGTTCCCATAATCATTGCCAAGTCCAAATCTGAAGCCGATCCCACCACCTGCTCTTGTTGCAAAACAAGTGCGGCTTCGTTGATCATATTGTACATGGCACGGCCAATGATTTCTTCTTCGCCCAATGGATCTGTAGGAGAGGATAAACCAAGGTCGCCATAAACAGTTTGGTCAACTTCAGTTTTGCGGCCTTTTTCATTGTACTTGTAAAAACCTTTGCCGTTCTTTTGTCCCAAGCGATCGGTTTGTTCCAATTTTAAAAGCAAGTCTGGAAGTTCAACTCGCTCTCCTAAAGACTCTTTGAAAATCTTAGAAACTTTTACGCAAACATCCAAGCCCACAGAATCCATTAACTCAAACGGACCCATCGGCATTCCAAACTTCTTTACAAAGATTTTGTCCACCTTTTCAATGGATGCTCCTTCTTGTAAATAGAAAGCCGCCTCCATCATATAAGGCACAAGCAAGCGATTGACCAAAAACCCTGGAGCATCCTTTACCACCACCGGAATTTTTCCCATCCTCTTGGCAAGATTATAAACGGTGGCTGTTGATTTATCGCTGGTTTCAGGACCGCGGATCACCTCAACCAATGGCATTTTATGAACCGGACTAAAAAAGTGCATTCCCAAAAAATTTTCGGGATGGGGATGAGCTTTTGCCATCTCCGTCACGCTTAATGACGAAGTGTTGGTGGCAAACACACAATCCTCTTTCAAGTGTTTGACTGTTTCATCAATCACTTTCTTTTTTATATCCATATTTTCAACAATGGCTTCGACAACAACGTCCAACTGCTTAAAGCCCGCATAGTCAGTGCCACCCGAAATATGGCCCAGTTTTTCATTAAGATCGTATTTGCTCATACGACGTCGCTTGATCTTATTGTCCCAGATTTTACGAGCCGCCTCGAAGCCTTTGGCGATGGCATCGGTGCTGATGTCTTTCATTCGCACGAACACACCCTTATCCGCAGCCACATAAGCTATTCCGCCTCCCATTGTTCCTGCACCAAGAACTCCAAGGTGATCCACCGGAATTCCTTTTTCATCACCTTCGACACCATTGCGTTTTTTCACATCTTCCATCATGAAGAAAAGATTGATTAGATTTTTTGAAATATCACCGCCGGCCACATCACAAAATCCATTCTTTTCAATCTCCAAGGCCTTGCTTCGATTGCTCATACCAAAGGTTCTTTTGATGACGCCCAATGCAACAAGCAATGCTGGATAGTGTCCGTGAGATTTCTTAAGGGTCATTTTCTTTGCTTGGCTAAATACCACCGGACGCCCTAAAGCTGACTCTAGAAACTTGTTCATCAATCCTTTAGGTTGATGTACTTTCTTCCGCTTTTTTGCCCCTTTAGCGATGATGTCTGCCGCCATTTTGAGGGCTTGCTCCTCTAGAATCGCAGGGTGGACCATCTTGTCCACCAATCCCATTTTCAGAGCTTTCTTTCCCGGAACCATTTTTCCCGCCAAGATAATATCTAAAGCCCCTTGAACACCCACTACACGGGGTAGACGCACACAACCTCCGAACCCAGGAATGATTCCAAGCTTGGTTTCCGGCAAACCAATTTTGGTTTCTTTACCATCACTGCATATTCGATAGTCACAGGCCAAGGACAATTCACACCCCCCACCCGCACAAGCGCCATGGATCGCTGCGATCACAGGCATTTTTAAGTCTTCCACTAGATTCATAATTTCTTGCCCCGACTGTACAGCCTGAGCAAAATCGTCGTGAGTCTTCAATGATTTGATTTCATTAATATCGGCACCCGCAATAAATATTTTCTCTTTCCGAGAAATGATAACAGCCGCTTTAAAGTCTGATTGATTCAATTCTTCTAGCAACTCTTTCAATCGCGTCATGATTGGTGTGCTCATCTTGTTGGCGCTCTCGCCAATATGATCCCATTCAATTAGGGCCACATCTCCTTTTGGAGTTATTTTTAAACTTTCTTGGATACTCATTTTACCCCTCGTTCTCTAAAACCATGGCACCACCTTGCCCGCCACCAATACAAAGTGTGGCCAATCCAAATTGTGAACCTTTTCGTTTCATTTCTTTCATCAAAGTTAATACTAAGCGCGTTCCAGTGGCTCCGACAGGATGCCCCAAAGCAATGGCTCCACCGTTGACGTTGGTTTTTGTCAGATCCAGCTCTCCAATGGCCTCACTCAGTCCCAATTTTTCTTCTGCAAACTTCTTTGAAGCCATCGCTTTTTGACAGGCTAAAACCTGGGCCGAAAAGGCTTCATTGAGTTCAATCAGATCCATATCTTTCAAGGTTAAACCAGCCCGCTTTAAGGCAATTGGCGTCGAGTAAACAGGACCAAGTCCCATTCGCTCTGGTTCGAGTCCCGCAAAAGCATAGCCACGAATGCGAGCGATCGGCTTGTAGCCTTCAGCTTCGGCCTTCTCTCGACTCATCACCAACACCATGGCTGCACCATCGGTCAAAGGACAAGCGTTGCCCACTGTAATTGTTCCCGTTTTGCGATCAAAATAGGGTCGTAATTTTTGCAAGGCTTCCATGTTTTGTCCATCACGAGGTCCAATATCTTGCTCGACCACTTCTTTGTACTTTGGTCCCAAATAGACCGGAGCGATTTCCTCACTTAAACGACCCTCTTTGGTCGCAGCCACAGCACGAAGGTGTGACTCCATTGCGTAGCGGTCCTGATCTTCTCGGCTGATGTGAAATTCTTTGGCCAAAATTTCAGCGGTCTGCCCCATGTTAATTCCAACAATGGGATCCTGCAAAGCTTCAACAATGGAAACCCTTGGAGTTAAATATTTCAGCTTCATTTTTTTTAAAGCAGCCAACTTTCTCCCCGTGGATTTGGCTGAATAGAACTCAGCAAAAACATCGGCAAACTTTTGGTCAAACAACAAAGGCGCTTGTGACATGTTTTCAGTTCCACCAGCCACAACCGTATCAGCCACGCCGGCTTTGATCTTATCAAACCCAGTGGAAATACTTTCCAGTGCCGAGGCACAATTTCTATGAACCGTATGCGCCGAAGTTTTAATGGGAATGCCAGCACGCAAGGCCACCACTCGACCAATATTAACAGCATCAGAAGGGTTACCAACACAACCGATAATGACCTCGTCAACAAGTTCGGTATCCAAATCTGTTTTCGCAATCAACTCTTGTAGCGCCACCTGCCCCAGTTCGGCGGCATGTACCTTTTTGAATTTTGTTCCTGCTTTTGCGAAGGGAGTACGCACCCCTTCTACTATCACCACATCGCGGGCTGACTTGTCCATGAAACGACCTCCGTTCTCAGGGCGCCATCATGCCACGATTTTCCCTAGAAGTCCCTTCTCAGCCATGGCTTTTCGCGGTTTTATGCAACGCTTAAATTGTCTCAACTTGTTTCTCAATCGACACCCTTAAGCCCCTATAGTACAACCTTGTCTTCACACACTTTAGGGACAAAAAGAGGTTGTTATGAATTTGGATAAACCCGCACTCCGATACCACTCGTCCGAGCCTGCTGGAAAAGTAAGCGTTTCTTCACCTAAACCCTGCAACACAGAGTATGAACTGTCCCTGGCTTACTCCCCGGGAGTCGCAGCTCCTTGTAAAGAGATCGCCAAAGAACCCAATAAAATCTACGACTACACATCAAAAGGAAACCTGGTGGCGGTGATTAGTAATGGCACCGCTGTCTTGGGTCTGGGAAATATTGGCCCAGCGGCCTCCAAACCAGTTATGGAGGGAAAAGGGAACCTTTTTAAGATGTTTGCCGGAATTGACGTTTTTGACCTCGAGCTGAACGCCAACGATGTGGAGTCTTTTTGCACGACAGTCAGAGCACTTGAACCCACCTTTGGCGGGATTAATCTTGAGGACATCAAGGCGCCAGAGTGTTTTGAAATTGAAAAAAGGCTGAAAGAAGAGATGAATATTCCCGTCTTTCACGATGACCAACATGGAACGGCTATCATTTCTTCCGCCGCTTTGATCAATGCCGTCGATATTACCAAAAGAAAAATGAAAAACCTGAAAATGGTCATTAATGGAGCAGGTGCCGCCGCTGTGGCTTGCGGTCGCCTCTTTATTTCTCTCGGCGTGCAGCAAAAAAACATCACCATGTGCGACTCCAAGGGTGTGATTTACAAAGGGCGAAAAGAGGGAATGAACCCTTACAAAGAAGAGTTCGCCGTCGATACCAAAAGGCGAAGCCTAGCAGACGCGCTCAAAGGCGCTGATTGTTTCGTGGGTTTGAGTGTGGCCGGCGCCATGTCCGTCGATATGCTTATTTCCATGAATAAAAAACCGATTGTGTTCGCGATGGCGAATCCCGATCCTGAAATTGACCCGAACGTGGCCAAAAAAGCTCGCCCCGATGTGATCATGGCCACTGGCCGAAGTGACTTCCCCAACCAAGTAAACAATGTTTTGGGATTTCCTTCTATTTTTCGTGGAGCTTTGGATGCTCGTGCAACAACCATTAATGAGGAAATGAAACTGGCTGCGGTCAAGGCGATCGCCGAATTGGCTCGCGCCGGTGTTCCCGAAAAGGTCTCCGAAGCTTATGGCGGCCAAACTTTTACCTTTGGCCCAGAGTACATCATTCCTAAACCCTTTGACCCTCGAGTGATTATGACTGTGGCTCCAGCTGTGGCGAAAGCCGCTGAAGATTCTGGCGTTGCTCAAATGCCCATTAAAAATCGCAAAGCTTACGTTGAAAAGTTGGAAGCTTTGCAAGGCAACAAAGTCAGCTTTATTCGCTCTTGTATTAATCGGGTGAAAGGTAATATCCGAAAAAGCAAGCACAAACCACGCATTGTGTTCCCCGAAGGCAACACTCATAAGATATTGAAAGCCTGCAGCTTGGCTCTG
The DNA here is from genome assembly GCA_965368905.1 of uncultured Bdellovibrionales bacterium. Lineage (GTDB taxonomy): Bacteria > Bdellovibrionota > Bdellovibrionia > Bdellovibrionales > JAGQZY01 > JAGQZY01. The sequence goes on from CBDUOS010000051.1 coordinate 8,064, forward strand.
CAAGAAAACATAATGGAACCGATTCTCTTAGGTCGGCAGGACCATATCATTCGTACGATTGAAGAACTGGGGCTGGATAACTTGAAGAAAGTGGAGATCGTCGAACCTCGCTTGTCCGAGCACTACGACCGTTATTCGGAACAACTTTTCAAGATGAAAGCCCGCCGAGGGATCATGGAAAAAGAAGCCCGACGTTTGATGTACGACTCAAACTATTACGCTGCAATGGCGGTTCACCTCGGTGATGCCGACGCCATGATCACTGGCGCGACAATGAAGTACAAAGAGGCTGTGATTCCAATTTTAAAAATCATTGGCTCAGGAAACCGAAAGACTGCCTCTGGAATGAACTTTGTACTTAAAGAAGATAAAATGTATTTCTTTACTGACACAGCGGTGAACGTCGACCCCACAGCCACGCAAATTGCCAATGCGGCTATCCACGCCTCAGCCGTGGCTAAATATTTTAATATGGAGCCCAACATTGCAATGCTGAGCTACTCCAACTTTACATCCAAGGGCACCAATCCAGCCAAAATGCAGGCGGCAGCAGAGATGGTGAAGTCTCAATTTCCTAACTACTGTGTGGATGGAGAAATGCAGGCAGACACAGCCGTCAACCCCGAGATTGTCAGTCGAATTTTTCCGTTCTCTGAGATCAAAAATGGTGCCAATATTTTGGTATTCCCAAATTTGGATTCCGGCAATATCTCTTACAAACTGGTACAACAATTGGGTGACTGTGAAGTGATTGGTCCCTTTCTCATGGGCGTCAATAAACCCGCCCACGTTGTACAAAGAACCTCTGTTACTGATGATATCCTCAACACAATCGTGTTGAGTTGCTTGCACTTCCAAGCCATCCCCGAAATGACCCAACAGGGGGAGCACCCATAGGAGACGAAAAAGAAAGCACCAAGGCCATCGTCCTTGGTGTGGGTTTAAAATCTGAGGGTATTGTCTCTGTAAAATCCAGTCTCAACGAATTGGAAGACCTGGCTGCTACCGCAGGCTGGGAAGTTGTGGGAAGCATCACTCAACTTGTGAACAAATGGACTCCCTCAACCTTGATCGGAACCGGCAAAGTTGAAGAGATTGGTCATATTGCTGAAGAGTGCAAAGCCCACTTCATTATTGTCGATCATCAACTCACTGGCGTGCAAACACGCAACCTTGAAGAACAGTGGAAACCGGCACGCGTTTTGGATCGCTCGCAAATTATTATCGAAATCTTTGCGCAACGAGCGCGCAGCTACGAAGGGAAATTACAGGTTGAGTTGGCACAACTCTTAGACCAACTACCAAGACAAGTTGGAGCCTGGCTTGGCTCACTATCACGTCAAGGAGCGGGAATCGGAACCCGTGGTGGCGGAGAAAAGGCCATTGAATTGGACCGTCGACAGATTCGCAAGCGAGTCGATGTAATTCGTCGCAAGCTCAAAGACGTACAAAAGAATCGAAAACAACATCGTAGTTCACGCGAAAAAAATCAGATTCCCAGCTTTGCATTGATTGGCTACACCAATGCTGGAAAAAGCTCTTTGATGAATGCACTCACTCAATCAGACGTCTACGCGCAAGACCAGCTTTTTGCCACCTTGGATCCGACAACTCGTAAGGTTTATCTTGATGAAGGTACCCATGCTGTTCTTACCGACACTGTGGGCTTCATCAACAAGCTTCCCCATAACCTGATTGAAGCCTTTAAAGCCACACTTGAGGAGTCAGCCGCCTCTGATATTTTACTACACGTGGTGGACCTTTCGAATCCACAAATGGAAAAACAAATTGAAGTGGTCGACGATTTGATTCGAGACTTCGGATGGGACGATAAGCCACTCGTTCATGTTTTTAACAAAATGGACACGGCCCCGATCAAAAACCGTTTTCGTGTGAAACAAAGCCCAAGGGTCTTCGTCAGCGCTCACACCGGAGACGGGCTGGATGATTTGAAAACCCTTATGCTTGAAACCCTCAACAAGATGACAATCTCCATTGAATTATTTTTTCCGATGGAGAAAAAGCATCTGATCTATGATCTGCAGAAAGATTCCACTTCTATATATAAAGAGGAAAGCAAGCTTGGCTTAATCTGCAAAGCTCACGTGATCCCAGGTCTCGTTAAAAAATGGCAAGCCTATCGGACTGATCTCAAATCCAGCCATGAATGATCCCTTTCTGAAGTTTTCGGCCCAGACCTTTTGTAAGCATCTGAAATAACTAAAAAATACACTATTTCTATTGATCCATGGATTCCGACCATTCAGTCGAGAGTGACTCGCTTTTATTCTGAGCCTATGGAAATCTTAAAGGTATCGGGTGACAAAAAAAATCACCCTTAAGAATGCCCCTGAGTGGGGACAAAGAAAAAACCCCCTCAAAGCCTTTATCCCTAAGAGGGTCACCGATTGGTGGCCCTCTGCCCCTTTACCCCCTCTATTTTTACTTTGAGGACTGAATGGGGTAGATTGAATGAATGGCAAATACGGAGAACGAATTGGAAGTGAGAGCAATGGCAGAAACCCCACAGAGTATACCGATGACTGAATTGGGTACCGATAAAAAGCTAAGCTTTCTAGACAAAGCCAAAGTTTTGCCTGGGGCCGCTCTATGGAAAGACACGGACATCAAACAGAAAATGGTGCTTTTAGGAATTGCCAGCTTTTTTGGTCCGATCCTCACCTTCCTTATGCTGCAAAACCCACAATGGCCAATCCCGACCAAGTTAAACCTTTCGGTTGTTGTGTACATATCTTCTCTTTATATCTTCTTTACGGTTTATGATTACATCGTTGGCAAAACCATCATAGCAATTGTTGGCGGAAAAACTCGTCCCAGCTTGTTGGTTGAGTTTGTTAAGTTTTTTCTAACATTACTCACCACTGGAATTTATCAATACACTTTTATCTACGAGCCTGTTCTTCATTACCAGCGCCCACAAAACCTTTCCATAATATTTGTGACCACGGCTCTTTACTCGATGGTTGCGGCCGCCATATTTTACCGCTTCCGCCAAATGAAAGACATCGCCCTAAAGTCAAAAGTGGCACAAGCAGAGGCCCAGTACTCAATATTGGAAAGCCAGATGCAACCCCATTTTTTGTTTAACTCATTGAACGTTCTCTCTGAACTGATTTATGTCGACCCTGACCAAGCGGCGGCAATGACGCAAAAACTGGCCGATTTGTATCGTGAGATCCTAAACAACTCAAAAACAAAATTTTCAACTCTAGAGTCTGAGATTTCGATTTTGACAAAATATGTGGAGATTCAGAAAATTCGTTTTGGTGACCGAATCGATTTTTCCAGCGATGTCTCGCCAGCATTTTACAATCTGCAAATCCCAAGCTTGATGCTGCAAACTCTGGTCGAGAACGCCATCAAACACGGAATTTCACCAAAACAAGAGGGCGGAGAAATTAATTTATCCGTCGAGAAAAAAGGCAATCTTTTTGAGGTTTGCATTTCAAATACAGGGGCTCTTTACAAAGGCCATAAAGAGTCTAGACGCAGCACTGGTCTACAGAATACACGCAATCGATTGGAGTTAACTTACGGAAGTAAAAACTCTTTTCGAATTTACTCTGATGATAAAAGAACTTATGTCAAATTTTCCATAACAGGGAGGACCTCATGACAAAAATATTAGTCGTCGACGACGAGCTACTAAGCCGAAAGAAAATCAGACGATTTATTGAACAGCGCCCAGAAACCTTTGAGGTTTTTGAAGCGACCAATGGTATTGAGGCTCTCAACCTCATTGAAAGCGAGAATCCAGATATCGTTTTCTTGGACATCGAAATGCCCGAGATGAATGGAATGGATTTGATTCAAACCATTGGCACCCCCCACTTCAAGTTGATTTTTCAAACGGCTTACAGTGAATTTGCCGTTGAAGCCTTTGAAAAAAATGCTTTAGATTATATTTTGAAGCCTTTCAACCAAGAGCGCTTTAACCAAGCTCTTGATAAAGGACTCGGCAGCACCACCAGCACTCAGCAACTGACTGCCTTGACAGACACACTGACTCAAGATGAGGTGTACCTATCAAAAGTTGTGGTGAAACGAGGAATGAAGAATACTTTGATTCCGGTGGAAGACGTGCTTTGGTTTAAAAGTGAAAACCACTACACCTATGTCTGCACAAAGGACTTCGAGTACATCTACTCTGAACCTTTAAAAGATATGGTGAAGAAGCTTAACCCCGATCAGTTTATGCAAGTTCACAGAAACGCCATTGTTAACTCTCAGTTTATCAAGGATATTATCCAAGGCGATAATATGAAGTTGGTTCTAGAGAACGGTGCTGAAGTCAGCGTTTCTCGCTCAAACAAAAAGGTCATCAAAGAGCGTATCCTGGCTCATTGAAAGAGTCAGTAAAATACCAACAAAGAAAGGCTCGCAAACGCGGGCCTTTTTTTTATTCGTAACACCATCGGCTACTTCTTCTTCACTGACTTTTTTCGGTTTTTACTCAACCATTCCTTGAAATCGTCATTGATATTGGTGATCCCGCAAGTATTGCGGATATAGGTTTCTATCTTTTTACGCACGCTCAGACGGAGCAAGCGATCTAAATCACACTTGTCATCCAACATCTCCACCAAGGCTTGAGAAATCTTATATTGCAAGTGGATATTGGTTTGAGCCCCTTTAAACGGGTGCCCTAACTTCGTCACATCTTTGGGTAAAATTTCAGGTTTTAATTCATTCAGATCCACCCGTTTTTTTCTGGAAAGAAAATTGGCAAAACCTTCCTCCAACCATTCCGGAATTGAGCCTTTGTACTTCTGATAAAAGGCGACATGAACCAATTCGTGCCCCAAGATTTGCGCATAATCGGCTTTGATGACATTCGGTCCAATATGAATTTCTGTTTTCTTGTCTGATTTAACAGTGACGGCTGCTGCGGCTGGTCCTAAAGAGTGGGCTCGACCGTAAGTCTCGTGACTGGCGTGCCAAACCACCGGCACACGCCGAATTTTCCACTCCAACTTGTTTTCTATTTTATCTGAGACTCTTTCCACCACGCGTTGGGTGACCCACTCAGGAGCATCCTTAACTTGAAGAGAATTGGTTGTAAAATCTTTGGCAAAGGCTCCTTGAACATTCAAAAATAGGATAATGAGGCTTATAAATTTCATAGAACAAGTCCAACATAAGGCTCAAAAAATGACAACAAAAAGGCGGTGGAACGGCTATTCGGAGGCTGCTATTTGGTCGCCAAACTGAACCAAATAGAGGCTAGGCAACAAACAAATCAAGAGAAGACCAGGTAAGCTATAGAGCAACCCGACAAAACTGTACTGCAAAAAAATGAGACACAATTCTCCATCATTCCAAGGAACTTGAAAATCTGGGAACACCTGTTGATAAAAATAAACTAAATTCATAAAGAAAGTGATGAGAATTCCAGCCAACCAGCAGCGAGTGTACTTTCGCAAAAATGAGGAGGCCTTGCTGATCCACTTTAAAAAGAAAGGTCCGATCACAACGATGACGATTAGAAAGGGCCAGCCTGTTGGCCGCAAAAAATTGACCATGCGAACCCAAACAACACCTATATTATCATTTTCGAAATACAACAGAGCGACACTCGCCAAACCAACAAAATACCCTATACCAATGAGCAACCCGATGAAGAAAAGGTGCCTAAGATTTCGCCTAATAAACATCATCAGGCTTACTTTTGAGCGTTTTTGATCTGCTCGCGAATCTTAAGGCGATGTTCTCTACGAGTTTTCCCGCCAAGATTGCGCCGTTTCTCTTCCTCGGTTTCTGGTTTGATCGGAGGAATGGGCGTCGGATCCCCATGAGAATCCAAGCCAACAAATGTCAGATAGGCGCTGGCCGTGTGAAAAGTCTCATTGGTCATTGGATTTTCGGCATCCACACGAACCCCCACTTCCATAGAAGTTCGTCCGGTGAAATTGATGCTGGCTTTGAGGTTTACTACCCAACCTTTATAAACAGGTGCCACGAATGTCAGCTCATCCACATGGGCTGTGACCACTTGTTTCTGCGAATGGCGCTGGGCACAGATCGCAGCCGCGATATCAATCCACGACATGATTGTGCCACCAAAAATGGTGTCGATGGAATTGGTATGAGACGGCAGTACCATCTCTGTCATTGTCACTTTTGAAATCGACACCGGTCTCGGTTCCATAGCTCACTCTCCATTTGCCGTATGTTCCCATGAATAAAGCACAAAATAAATGGTCTCAGACAAAAAAAAATCGACCCCAGCGGCAAAGCTGAATAGGGTCGATTTTCGATGTTTAAACAACAAAGCCCGGCATAGGCACGGGCCAATTTTTAATTAGAGTCCGAAGACACCCATTCCACCATTATTGGTACCTGTTCCAGTGCTTCCGCCACCAGTTCCAGGGGTCCCGCCAGAAGTCGGTTCATTATTATTAATGTTAGAAGTCACTGTCGTATTTCCAGCCGGAATCGCATCAATTCCACCCGTTTGGATGTTATTGGCACCAGCGGCACCAGCGGCATTGATCTGCTGTTGGTTGTTTTGGGCTTCAACAAATCCCATGTGAGGTAGGCACCATACAATAAGTTGAGCTCTAGATTTCACCTGCATCTTCTTATAGATGTTGGTCAAGTGGAACTTTACAGTCTTTTCTGTAACGAATAGACGGTTGGCAACTTCCTTGTTGGAGAGCCCTTTTGAAACCAGCTCTGCCACCTCGGCTTCTCTATTGGACAAACCCTTTTGTATTAGGACATCTCTGAGCATCCTTGCTCCCTTCGTTAGTTTAGTGTTTCTTTCGGCTCAACGTCTATGTTTCGCCTCTTTTAAAGTCTGGCAAGGAGTCGAACTTTTGACAAGCCCCTGGACGTAAAAATTCTAAAACTGGACTCAGAATTTGCAAATTCATGACAATTTCATAATAAATATTTGGAGTCACTCAAAAATATTTTTTTACGACAGCACGACTGGACGTTTTATTGATTCTCACACTAAAGTCGTGTTCGGTTAATTTCAGATTCTTTTTTTTCGTTTTAGAAATAATGCCTAACGCCATGATTCCTATGACAAAAATCTATCATCCAAAAGGCCAATAAATCAATTTTTGGAAGTTTTATGTTACGTTTTACAGGATTTCCAGTTCAGGTTTTTCTAAAAATATTTTTAAACGAGCCAGTTGTTCTTTGGCGGTGATCCCCGGTTTGGGGATCAGACCAAACACGTCGTCAATTTGTCGGCCCCATGTGTGCACTTTCGCCCAAACAATTTCCATTTCCTCTTCGTGAAGAGTTTGAATGGCGGAAAGGAGTAAACCCTTTTTGTCTTTAGCTCGAAAACTAAAAACCCATTCCAACTGATCCGAAGTGATCAATTCGATCTGCGAAAAGGGAGTGGCGTGTTGAGTTTCAAGCTTCACGTCGATTGCCAATTGCTTTTTGATCACCTGCGGACTTTTCTGAGTTTTAACGCAAAACCAATCGTAAACACCCATGGTCTCATCCGTGTAAACAAAAGCCTGGCGAATATTGCAGCCAATCGCTGTTAGCTTACCGGTAAACTCTAGAACCAAACCCGGCTCGTCCTGTTTCTTATGAAATCGCACCCACACTCGCCCCTTCTTATCTCGAAAGGTCAAAGGTGGACAGTCGTCACCCTTGAGGACACGGGCAAAGTCTTTCGCCAGAACAGAGTGAGAGATGCTCTCCAACAATTCACTGTCCAACTGGTTCAAAAAATCATCAGGAATACCGCTCTGTTTTCTTTTCACTTTTCGAGTGAATTCGTAGTGGCGCTCTTGGCTGGGATTGCGAAGAGTGTCTACCATCTCGCAGATGAGGTTCTCTTTCCAGGTGTTCCAAGCGTCTGGATTGGTCGCTATAATATCGATCACAGTAAACAAGGCCAATCGATAAAGTCTTCTTCCTTTGACTCCTTTGGAAAACAAGAACTCCCATGTTTTCGGTGATTGGGGGTTTTTGCGAAAAGCCGCGGTAGAGAAAATCAAATGATTCTCCACAAGCCACCCGACTTCTTGTACAAACTCTTTCGGAAAACCGTAGGCCCGTAAATCTTTTATAGCTTGTCGCTTACCAACCTCGGAGTGCGGCCCCGGCTGCCCTTTACCGATATCATGATAGAGTGCCGCCCAACGCAAAATATTCCAATCTTTGCTGTTCAATTTTTCACCGTAAAACTGCAACTTTCCTAAAAGCTTGGGATGACCCTGAATCCGCTTCACCTCATGAACCGCCTGCAATAGGTGGGCATCCACTGAGAACCGATGATACTGATCGTGTTGAACCAAACCAATCACTTTGGTAAAGGCCGGTACAAGGTGGGATACGACATGTGAGCGAAAAGCAGCTTCGGTCACTGAGGGCTCTTGTTTGATATCTAGGATCTTTTTAAGAACTTGCCCCTTAGAGTTTTTTGGCATTTTCTCTTTGCGAAAGCCTTTGGTTTCATAAAGGCGCTTACGAATGGCCCCTTGCACTTGCAGGTTGGGATCCGACAACAATTGCTTCTGTACATCTTGCCAGCTGTCGATTTGCAATTCCTGGCATTCTTTAAAATCCTTCAAGGTGAGTTGGCAACGCTCAATGGTCCAATTTGAGTGAAAGCTCACTCGACTCAATCCCTTTTGCACCTCGCCCATAAATTCACGGTTTTTGGTGAATCCAAACCACTCCATCATTTCATGTTGCTCCGAAGCTGTCAGTTGATCGTGACTATTACTCAGGTGCAACTTGTGACGAATCATTAAAAACAGACATTTGTAGTAATCCAAAACCTTGAAGGCGTATTCGGCCTCGGTGAATCTTTCGGGAAACCAATAAGCCAACATCAACGCTTGCTGAAGATCGCGCAACCCTCCGGCGCCAAACTTAATGTTGGGCTCTAGAAAATTGGCAATGGAATCATAACGTTTGAAACGAAGGCGTCGTTCTTGATTGATGGCTTTGAGCAGAGAACGACGAAACTTCTTGCCAGACTTCTCTAACTTGTCTTTTTGAACTTGCAGCTTTTCGGCCGCTTCTTGCGTGAAGGCCTTGGCATTGAATAGGGCATTCACTTCTAAAACCTCAACCCCTTGGCTCCAGTCTTCCATATTTTTAGGAACCCGTGAGCGAAACTTCATCCCCCACTCTTCGGCTTGACCAACCACTTGCCGAACCGCTTTCGAGTCGCCACAAAAAACCACATCCAAATCTGAACCAGGACAAAGTTCTCCACGCCCCCACGATCCAATGGCGATCGGACCGGCTTGTTCCCATCCTTTCAGTTCACGCAATCTGTTTTCGATATTTAGAGACAACCAAGAGGAAAAATCCAAAGCGGTGGTCAATGAATGATCCAATAGCACTTGTCCATTGGGCGGATCCAGCGGGGGCCGAAGAATTTTTCCGGCCTCTTTCAATTGATCCTGTGTCAGGAATGTTCTTGTTGCCACTTGGCCAATGTATTCAGAGCATCCAATGGAGTCAATTTTTGAATCTCCAATGTTCTCAGATCCTGCAGGATCCCTTCATCCTCTTGGGTCTGTTCTTGCTGAATCGCTTCTGGCATCACCACATCCCACAAATCCATTTGATGGGTATCGGCCACACCTTTTTTCTCCAACTTCTGTAAGAGCTGATGGGCGTACTGAATCACTTCTTTGGGAAGCCCTGCTAGCTTAGCCACTTGAATTCCATAAGATTTCTGAGCCGGTCCCTCGGCCAAGTGGTAGCGAAATTCAATTTTTCCCTGCTTTTCGGTAATAGACATATGACGATTGAGCAGTTTTCCTGGATAGCGTTCTTCCAAACCAGTGAGCTCGTGGTAATGGGTCGCAAACAAAGTGTAACTCTGTAATCTTCGCAAAAAGTATTCCAATATAGATTGAGCCAGACTCATACCATCAAAAGTGGATGTACCTCGCCCCACCTCATCCAAAATCACCAAAGACCGCGGTGTGGCCGCCTTTAACATTTCGGCAGTCTCTTGCATCTCCACCATAAAGGTTGAAAGACCTTCAGTAAGAAAATCACTGGCTCCAATTCGGGTGAATATTTTATCGACAATGGGAAGTTGAGCCTCTCGGGCCGGCACAAAACTTCCCATCTGAGACATCAAACTTGTGATCGCCACCTGCCGCATCAGCGTACTCTTACCAGCCATATTCGGCCCCGTCAGAAGCAAGGATTGCCCCTGGTCCATCGAGATATCGTTGGGTACAAAATGCCCTTCCATCAACTGTTCAACCACAGGGTGACGACTGCCTCGCAATTGAATAGAACACTCTTCAGCCACCTGAGGCCGCACATAACTGTTCTCGAGAGCCAACCATGCCAACGCACTGACCACATCCAATTGGTTGAGACGATCCGCTAGCATCAATAGGTAGCGCAACTGTGAACGCACTTTCGCTTTCAAATCGTTGAATATTTCCAGCTCTAAATCGGCGCGTTTGGTTTTTGCGGTGATCACTTTTTTCTCAAGCTCGTTGAGCTCATCGGTCACATAGCGTTCGGCATTGGTTAATGTTTGTTTTCTTTGATAGCGTTCTGTCGGGACCTTGGCTTTGTGTGTATTGGTCACTTCGATGTAGAAACCAAAGACATTATTATAACGAACTTTAAGGCTGTGAATTCCGGTGGCTTCTTTTTCTCGAGCCTCCAGCTCTCTCACTTTTTGTTGTGAATGGGTGGCGATATCGATCAGCTCATCCAGTTCACTGTGAAACCCTTTATCGATAAATCCACCATCTCGAAACTGGTTCGGCAACTCTTCAACAAAGGCTCGCTCTAGGGTCTGACTCAATGGCGTCAATCGCTCTTGTAAAGCTTGCCCTTCGTCTCCTAAACTCATCACTTCTATCAGCTCCAAACCGGCCTGCAGAGAATCATTCAGTGAACGCAAATCTCTGGGGTGAGACTGAGGCTGCCCCACCTTACCCAAGCGACGTTCCATATCCCCGACTTGAGCCAGAATCTTGCGAATATTTTTAAGACGAGGCAAATCTTCTGTCCAACGCTCCACTTGATCTAATCGGTTGGCAATACGTTTCGAGTCGGTCAATGGAAACTGTAGCCAACTCTTAAGGCGTCGACCTCCACCAGCGGTTTTGGTGCGATCTATGGCATTAAATAATGAGCCCTGCTTTTCACCTTTATAGGTCTTGAAAACTTCCAAGTGACGAAACACGTTAGCGGGCACTTGCATGCGAAAGTCGGAGTCGCGCTTTTCAAAAGGCTGCAGGCTCTGCAGAACGTCTTCGCCCTGCATCGATTGGGCGTACGATAGAAGGCGACGCGCCGACAACGGCTGTTCCCCTTCTGCGTTTTTTTCATGAAACGAAACCACTCCGGACCAAGTCTCTGGTTTGATCAGAAAAAATTGGGCTTCGCTGGCCTCGTTGAGCACGATTTCCACCGGCGCCAATGTTTCAATCAACTGTTGCTTGCGTTTTTCATCTTTGACTAAATAGTAAAAACACTCTCCTGTGGTGGAGTCCATAAAACTCAATGTTTCATTATCAAAGGCCATCAAATAGTTGGGGCTGTGAGCATCCAAGGTTTCAGGGTCAAAAACCATTCCCGGAGACAGAATCCTTGTTACCTCACGCTTTACTAATCCCTTGGCCAACTTAGGGTCTTCCACCTGATCGCAGATCGCCACCTTACGTCCCGCTTCTAATAGCTTGTTGATCTGCCCACCGATGGAGTGATGGGGCACACCGCACATGGGCGTTTGATCTCCGGATTTTTTATTTCGAACCGTTAAAGCAATTCCCAATATTGGAGCCGCGGTGGTGGCATCCTCATGGAACATTTCGAAAAAGTCTCCCATGCGGAATAAAACGATCTTGTCTGGGTGGGCTGTTTTAACCTGCCAGTACTGCTTCATCAAAGGTGTCATTTCTTTCTTTTTGGCCATAGAAGCCAAAAACTATAGGAACGCGGATATCGAATGTAAAGAAGTTTCATATTCGGAGAAAAGAACGTTAGGGTCTCGAACTACTAGTGCTGCTTTTGTCAGCACAATAGATGGTTCAATTCATCTTTCTGAGCTCCTTGCACATGATTTCATGTCCTTACATAGGTTTCGAAGCTTTTTTCGCCGGACGTTTTGCACTACACTTGAAGCGTGACATTAAAACAGAAGCTCCACGAGATCATATTTGAGGCCGAAACAAAGGCAGGCAAGGCTTTTGACCTTGTCCTTATTGCTGCTATTTTAGCCAGCGTCGCGCTCAGCATGATCGAAAGCGTGGAATCCATGGCTGAAGGCAACGAATTTCTATTCTTTGCCTGTGAAATTGTCTTCACAGTTTTCTTCACTATCGAATACTTTTTGCGAATATACTGCTCGCAGAACACAAAAGCCTATGCGTTTAGTTTTTTTGGGATCATCGACCTCATCGCCACTCTCCCTTTTTATATCCAGCTTCTTGTCCCAGGAGCTCAAACTCTAAGTGTGGTGCGTGGCCTTAGAATCATGCGAATCTTTCGGGTTTTGAAGCTAAACCAATATGCCATGGCCGGAAAGCAGCTCGGTGATGCTCTCAAAAAAAGTTGGCCCAAGATTTTTGTCTTTTTGGTGATGATCCTAACCTCAGTCACGATCATGGGGGCTTTAATCTATTTGATTGAAGGTCGAGACAATGGCTTTACCAGTATTCCTCGCGGGGTCTACTGGGCAGTCGTAACAATGACCACCGTGGGCTACGGAGACTTGTCTCCAAAAACCGACCTCGGACAATTTATATCAGTGGTTTTGATGGTCTTAGGTTACGGCGTAATTGCTGTTCCCACCGGAAT
>CBDUOS010000052.1:0-20570 GCA_965368905.1 uncultured Bdellovibrionales bacterium
GGTGACGATGCAGCTGTGGTCCATCGACGCCTGCGGCACCATGTGCAGCAACTGGTAGGACTTCGAATCGGAGACAGTAACTCCTCGTTCCTTCATTCAGAAGAGCAGCTCTATGATCTCGACAATTACAGCAGTTTGAACTTTGATGATTTTGATTGGATCATTGATGGCCTTTTTGGAACAGGATTAACCCGTGAGCTATCACCAGAGATTCAGGACTTGATTGATGATATCAATATGTCCAGTGCGACCAAAGTGGCCATTGATATTCCCACTGGACTGGATTGTAACACTGGTGAAATACACGGGATCGCCTTGCAAGCCGACCATACTCTGACGATCGCTGCACCCAAACGGGGTCTTTACCTGTTGCCGGGACGAGATTTTTGCGGTGAAATTCATTGTCTAGAGGTGAATGCTTTAAACCAAGTCGTGAACCTTAAAGAAATTGCCACACACAGTCTTCCGCGCTTTGACTATATTGGTCTTCGTCCCCTACGCAGGCATCATAAATACAATCGTGGGCAAGTTTCGGTGACAATGTCTGAAGATTTTCCGGGTGCTTCTCTTATGGTCGCCTATTCAGCTCAGCACGCCGGCGCAGGTTATGTGCAAGTGTACGCACCGGCTCACCTATTGAACCAACTTCAAATTCAACACCCCACTCTAGTATTTATCGCCTACAAATCCCAGTCCGACTTAGGCCACTCCATACAACACGACAAAAGCCAAAGCGTGGTTTTGGGTTCCGGCTGGAAACAGTTTCCTGAGGACTTCAAGTGGAGTTACTTAGAAGAAAAAACAATTGTGCTAGACGGAGGCTCTCTGAGCCCACAGATTTTTCAGGCGACACAAAAGTTTGCCCACCGCTGCGTGATGACCCCCCATAGTGGAGAATTGCGAAGAATCATGGGGGATGCCCCTGATTGCAAATGGGATTTGGTGCAAGCGTTATTAAAAAAATGGGAAGGGGTGGTGGTTGCAAAAGGGCACGACACGATTATCGGGCAAGGTGCCAACCGACGCTGGATCACCACTTGGAATTCCAGCTCACTGGCCACCGCCGGCAGTGGAGATATTCTCGCCGGGATTGTCGCAGCCTTCCTCGCCCAAGGGTTCCCGCCTCAGCAGGCCGCTTGTTTAGCGGTTGACGCTCACCGCCGCCTAGCATCCCATCACCCGGTGTGCATTTCTCCTTCCACTCTTTTGGCCAGAATTGAGGATGTCTTAAACCTTCCGGAACAGTCTAACGAAGAGGAATCAACATAGACACTGGCTAACCCTTATGCGAAGATAGAACTTCTTAAAACCTTTAAAAGGAGTCCGAGACCATGGCTGTCTGGCATCAGCATTACCCCAAGGGAATTCAAGCAGAAATCGATGTTGAAAACTACAACTCCATTATCGAGTTGATTGAAGTCAATGTAGAGAAGTACAACGATAAAGTCGCCTTTAGCAACATGGGGGTCTCCATGAGCTACAAGGAAGTGGATCGACTGTCCAATGACTTCGCCAGTTATCTGACTCACAAATGTGGACTTAAAAAAGGCGACCGCATCGCTTTGCAGATGCCCAATATTTTACAATTCCCTGTGGCATTGTTCGGCGCCATCAAAGCGGGAATTATTGTGGTGAACACCAACCCGCTCTATACCGAGAGAGAGATGAAACACCAGTTCAAAGACTCCGGCGCCAAAGCGATTGTGATTCTGGCCAACTTCGCTCATCATCTTGAGAAAATTATTGATCAAACGGACATCGAGCATGTTGTTATCACCGAAATTGGCGATCTGTTTCCAAGCACTAAGCGAATGTTAGTCAATGGGATCATTAAATATGTGAAAAAAATGGTTCCGGCTTATAAAATTCCACAGGCCAAGGCTTTTCTAACCTGTATCGAAGAAGGCAAACAGTACGACTACAAACCAGCTTCAAGCTCACGGGAGGATATAGCGTTCCTACAATACACTGGCGGAACCACCGGAGTCGCCAAAGGTGCTATGCTCACTCATGGCAATATCATCGCAAATATGAATCAAATTTTTGCTTGGATGTCGCCGAAGTTTGTTGAAGGCAAAGAGATAATTGTAACTCCTCTTCCGCTCTACCATATATTTTCACTGACGGTGAATTGCTTGGCCCTTATGTGTTATGGCGGACACAACGTTTTGATTACCAACCCAAGAGATATTCCCGACTTTATTAAGACATTAAAAAAATACCCTTTTACAGTTCTGACTGGGGTGAACACCCTATTCAATGCTTTGCTGGCAAATAAAGATTTCTCCTCGGTGGATTTTTCTCATGTGAAACTCAGCGTTGCCGGCGCCATGGCGTTGCAAGATTCCGTTGCTAAAAAATGGTTTGAAGTGACTGGCACAAAAGTAATTGAAGGTTACGGTTTAACCGAAGCCAGCCCCGTTCTTACCTGCAACCCGGTCGACGATTCGGAGCAACGAGGGACCATTGGACTTCCAGTACCTAACACCGAAATAAAACTGGTCGACGAAGAAGGCAACACTGTACCCGAGGGCGAAGCAGGAGAATTGTGTGGTCGTGGTCCTCAAGTGATGAAGGGCTACTGGGAGCGTCCCGAAGAAACGGCGCAAACCATCCGCGACGGCTGGTTGCACACCGGTGATGTGGCGCAGATGTTACCCGATGGGTTCTTTAAGATTGTGGATCGCAAGAAAGACATGATTTTGGTATCAGGTTTTAATGTTTATCCCAATGAGATCGAAGACGTTGTGGCAGCTCATCCCGCAGTTCATGAAGTGGCGGCTGTCGGCGTCCCCGATGAAAAATCAGGAGAGGCTGTTAAAATATTCGTAGTGAAAAAAGACAATGTTACGAGCGATGAGCTTAGAGAGTTCGCAAAGATGAACTTAACCGGGTACAAAGTCCCCCGCTTCGTTGAATTCCGCGATGACTTACCCAAAAGTAATGTTGGAAAGATTCTACGCCGCCATCTACGCGAATAGAGTCAGGCCGCTTGATTGCTTGATTTGTTTAAAAGAAAACGGAAAAATTTCACTTCACTTACATCCAACTCGGGGTCACAATCAGCCCCGCAGATGCTGGTTTTGTCGTAATTCAATTTGACCTGATCGCCCTCAACAACAATTTCTTTTCCGACAGTCATCATCATGTCTTTCTCTTTGTCACAGTCTTCACAAAAGAATGGGACTTGCAAAGTAAGAACATCGTGATTGTCGGGCAGGAATCCTTCGACCATATTCATCTGCATGACTAAGGCTTTGGGACAATTAAAAAAATTAAACTTGGTACTACTGTAGTTACCAAACCACAGAATCCAGGCTCGAATACCGACCGAATTAATAGAAGTGACTTGTCCTAAATCGATCATCACTTCTGGGGCCATATTGGCGACTTCTGGAAAAACGGCCTCTTCGTCAATTTGGCCACAGAGTTGAAAACAAGGTTTTCCGTTCATTTCGATTTGTTTTACTTCAAACGCCATATTAAGACTCCTTAGCCTCTATTATAATCAAACTTTTATTCATTTCAACGCGGTCTTCGTGGTGAGCCGTTCTCGGCATCCAAACCAGGACTAACGTGCCTTTGCCAGGATCGACGGTGATCGCCATCCCCACGCCTAAAGTGTAGATTAAGTAGGAGCCAATGCCAGCTCCGGATCCTTCTTCTTTCCTGATGGCGTTCTTTACACCTTTATCAAAACAGCGTTGCATATTTTCGAGCATCATTTGTGGATCCAGAGATCCAAAATAATCACGGCAATACACAACGACCGTGTCGTCGTTGGCATCGATTCCAAATCGCATCGACTTGTCATTATTTGGTGCTGACTTGGAGAAATTGGTAAACAACTCATCGGCAATTAAGAAAACATCATCACGCACACGTCGATACTTTGTTGTTTTTAAAAACTGCTCCACTTGTGTGAGAAAATCTTTTTTACTCGAGTGTCCAAAAAATTTCTGTTGAAATCGCATGCTAATATCTTCTGTGATTTCAATTAAACTTTCCCCAGGATTATCTAGAAACTTATTCACATCATCTTTAATTTTCACGACGCGCAATTCGTCGAACCCATTGGTTACAACTTGAATGGGTGTGTTGGTCACCGCTAGATTGACCGCTTGACCGGGACGAATATCAGAGCCCACAACAATCTTGTCCCTCAGATTGCCATCACTGTCTTTTACATAGTCCTTTAAATAAATGACTTTCTTCTCATCGCCCACTACGCTGCCACCTTCTGCTTTTCAAATTCCACTACAACTAAAGTCACATCATCATCAAGAGGTGTTTCTTTTCTGAACTCATTGATTTCACCAAAAACGGATTTAACCGTGGTATCTACATTTTGTGTATTGATCCCACCGAGTGATTTCAGGAAGCGTCGCTCCCCCCAATTTTCGCCCTCGGGACTCTTCACATCGACGATTCCATCAGTGTAAAAGACGATACGATCCCCTTCATGAATTTCCATGGTGTAATTGGAATACTCAGAGTTGGGATTTTCACCCAAGCGGGGATTGTTGATTTCCATCAAAGGCAGGTAGTCTCGTCGCTTTGGTTTTCCTTCCACTTCATGACTCAACAAAAAAGGTGGATCATGAGAGGCATTGGAGTAAGTCAGTGTGTTCTTTTCCAAATCAAAGCAGGCTAAGAAAAATGTCATCATCATCTCGCCTTTTGATGTGGAATAAATCGCTTGGTTCAACATTGAAAGAGCTTTTCCTGGCGTGATATTGGGAATTCCCTCGATCACCGAGGCCACAGCTCGAGCCGCACTGGTTAGTAGGGCTGCTGGAACCCCATGACCTGTTGCATCCCCGATCCAAAGATAAACCTTATTGTCGACCTCACTGTAATGCCACCAGTCCCCACCACACTCTGAGGCCGGCACCGAACTTCCATATATACAATAGGGTCCGATCTTTGCGTCACTACGCGGAAACAGTGTGTCTTGCACGGTTTGGGCCGTCTGCAGCTCGGCTTCCATTCGGGCATTTTCCGCTGTTTTATCTAACAGTCGGGACACCTCTTCGGTCATCTTATTGAAACTTTTCGCCAAAGAGCCGATTTCATCTTCTGATTTTTCTTCAACACGAACGGTGAAGTCCCCGTCCATCACTTTGCTGGTCGCATCAGCCAATCCACGCAAAGCTCGAGTCAAACTGTTCGATGCAAACACTCCAATAATGATTAAGAAACATAAAATCAATGCGGTAAAAATAATCGATCGACGCATCAAAGTGCGAACCGCACTAAGAGCTTGCTGTTTGTCCACCAAGGACACCACATACAAATGACCCTTGCCCACCTTAGAGTATGAAGTGAGATATGTTGCCTTACCAAATTGGGCCTCTTTGGTTCCCTCATGAAACTTTTTATTGAAGACATTTTTTTCTAAGTATTTTGGCAATTGCTTGTGTTTGAGATCACCAGCAACAAATCCTCGCATGGAGTGAAAAAGTAGTGACTGATCGGAATCCCCTTCTCCGAATAGAGCAAAAAAATTGGCGTTCTCAACCAACAGGACGCTCAATCCTGTGAACTCTTTGTCTTCTGATTTTGCTATTAAATAAAAATGCATGGGATGCTGCTTCGAGACTCCAACCGTGAACCCCGTGTACCAGGTTTCTTGCATCAAAGTTTCAAGTCGAGACAATTCTTCTTCGCCAAACTCGAGGTCTTTAGAGATACTAAATTTCTCATTGAACTCTTTGCCATCCCAAGAGAAACTTTTAAAAGCTTTTAAATCATCTTCAGATGTAAAGTAAACTTTTCCATTGTCGGATATTTTTTGTGCCAAAGGATCGAAATTCGAATTGATTGCTTTTAGAGACTGAATATAGCTATTCAGCTGAGAGTCCACTGTCGACGCTTTTGCTCGTGTCGAAGATAGAGCTGTGTCGTACACATAGGCTAACTTGTCATCTTCAAATAGACTGGTAGCCATTACTACAATCAAACTGATCGCTACAATAGGTAGAGTCGACAAGACAATCAGAATCTTATTTTTAATAGAAAGCGATTTCAAACTTAGCTTCATGGTCCATTTTTCGGCACATCCAGAAGAAAACTGACTTACTGTTCCCCTTTTTTTTCAAGAATTGGTCCTAGGTCTAGCGATAAACTTAACAAAAGCTCCGAATCATATAGTGAGGAGATAAAGTTGAAAAGTACTCGAAATCTCGAAAGATCAGACAGATGGATTGTCGGGCTCACAGTATTGTGTGCTCTCCTGCTATTTTCGTGGCTTGTGTACGATATTGCTTTCCTCAACCCATTGCTCGAAGGACAAGTTCCCATTGGGAAAATCTATGAGGCGCAGAACCGGGTCAAAAGAAAATTCAATCGCAGTTTGATTTGGTATGCAGCTGAGTCCAACGAAACCGTCTATGAAAACGATTGGATTTTCACTGGATCTCAGTCCATTGCTAAAATTCGTTTAGATTCCGGAGGTGAGATCATCATTGAACCCGACTCCCTCATTATTCTTTCAAGAAAAAATGGTGTCCTTCAGTTGGATCTACAACATGGTCGTTTAATGGCTGATGTGAAAAGTAAAGATGTGAAAATCAACATCGTCAAAGACGGATCTTTAGAGACAGTCGATACATCGAAGGGTGTGGTAAGTGTCTCACAAACTGAGGATCTCGCTGCCGATCCATTGGTCGATGGTGTCGACCTTGACGTCGACAATGATGGCAAAAATGACGAGTCATTAAGTGATTTGGCCAATCGAAAATACTACAATCCCGACCCAGGTTACACAGAGCTGGACAACAACGGTCTGTCAATGAAAGAACAGAACCAATACGACTTTGAACTTCTTAAAGGAGAGTCGGCATCTGTTGAACTTGATTGGAAAGATCCATTTGAAAGATGGATCAACTACAAGGTCGAAGTATCCAGTGACCCTGACTTCAACTCTGTCGTTGGTTCACAAACCAACGAAACTCAGGCTTTTAATTTAAAAGTTAAGGATTCAGGACAACTCTACTGGAGAGTTAAGGGGTTTGACGAAAATGGCGAGCCCTCGGTATGGACTCAACCTTTAGACTTTACCGTCAATATCACTTGGTTAGATAAAGCCGAGCCGGTTCGTCTCACTCGCAAAAAGTTGCTTTACCAAATGGATCGCACCGAACTCAGTAAAGTGAGGCCTGACCGCACTTACGATATTGATGAGACCAAGCCTGTAAAGATCGCATGGGAAAAACAAGAAAATGCAAATGCCTATCGTGTTGAAGTTTCTGATAAAGAGGACTTCTCAAATATTGTTCAACAACGAGTGATCCGTGAAAACGAGCTGGACCTCAAAAACATCAATTTGGGCAAAACCTATTTCCGTGTAACACCGGAAACGGAACAAGGTGTTCCAATGGCAAAAGAGGCCGTCGGTGAAGTGGTGACTTACTTCCCTGCCCCGAACTCAGAATCTTTAAAGACTGTGGATAAAAAAGAGTATCAGGTTATGAAGTGGGATCACGTACCCTATGCCGAAGGCTATCAAGTAACCTACAAAACCGACAAAACATCAGATAAAGAAATTGTAAAATTTGTTACAGACAACAAGCTTAAGGTAGAAAACAAAACGGGCTTCTTGCAGTGGAAAGTGCGAGTGGTTGATCCCAAGTCAAAGAAACATATGAGTTCAAATTCAGACACTGTCGACTGGTATGATGCCGCCAAACGCCTCGCCAGCTTACACGGGACTGGTCAAGCCGGTAACCTCTATCCCAAAATCATTCGCCCAGAACCTCGTAAAACTTTTATTTCGGTGAACAATTCCCCTCTGTTTATTGTTATGAATTGGTCCTATAAAAAAGGAGCCAAGTCTTATCAGGTGGAGGTTTCTAAAAGCCCCGAGATGCAAGAGCTTGTCTACCAGAAAAAAGTGGATCGTAAACGAGCCGTGATCAACCAAACCTTCAATCCTGGTATCTACTTTATGCGAGTTCGCGCCATCACTGAAGATGTGACCCAAGAGGCATGGTCTGAGGTTGAAGTCTTTCGGGTGATCAACCGCAAAGCCCGCTAAATTTTGCATAATAAATAAGCATTTAACTCTGACGCACCACAAGTCCAAAGTGCCCTGTTGTTGGCCCTTTCCCCATCTGATAAGACTCATGGCTTTCATGGAGAAAATCAATGAGCCAAAAAGCAGCTGTTAGCAAATGGTGGGCCTTGCTTCCAACCCTTATAGCCTTTGCCTATTTCTTTCCTCGATTACTCGTAAACACATTGGGTCCTGAAAACCCTTGGACTAGCTACCTCTATTTGTATGGATTTGGTGGTATCTATTTTGGATTGGGTATCCTCCTTGTTCGCAAAAGTGGCTCCTGTCACATGGAGCGTCCACGTGATCGTTTTTGGTTTAGAATGCTGCTAACTGGTTTTGCTTACTTTGCCAGCTTGCACGCCATCTGGACTTATCTAGCGATCTCAATCCCCTACCTTGGAGGCCAGTAATGGAAGGCATGGGAATTGACCTCAATTTTGATTCGAAAGTGGCTATTGGAATTGTGGCTGTACTTTATGTCACGGTGATCACTGCTTTTGGTGGTTACTTTGCTCGCTTTAATAAGAATATCAACGACTTCTTTTATTCGGGCAACCGGTTCTCCTGGTGGTTGCCGGCCGCCAGTATGGTCGCCACTGGTATTGGCTCCTACAGTTACTTGAAATACTCAGAGCAAGGTTACAACACAGGCATGAGTTCCACCATGACCTATCTGAACGATTGGTTCTTGGCACCGTTTTTCTTTTTTGGGTGGCTACCCATTATCTATTTTGCTCGTATCAAATCCGTGCCCGAGTATTTTGAGAGACGCTTCAACTCGACCGCGCGCTACATCTCTTTGACAATTATTTTGGCCTATATGTTTTTCTATATTGGATACAACCTTTACACCATCGGTGTAGCCATGGATGGAATGTTCCAGGTCTCACAAATCTATTCGGTTCCACTGCTGGCTCTCTTTTTAGGAGCGTATGTGACTTTTGGTGGACAGACGGCGGTGATTTTTACCGACCTGTTCCAAGGAATCATGCTCTATATTGCCGGCGGGATTGCCATCTTCGCTGGTATTTATGCACTCGGTGGATTCGGTGAATGGTGGTCATTTCTTCCCGTTTCTCATCGTCTGCCCTTTGTCCACTTGAATGCAGACCCCAAATTCAGTTCTGCAGGGCTGTTCTGGGGAGAAGCGCTTGCAGGCAGTATCGCGTTTACTTTTATGAACCAAGGTTTCCTAATGCGTTACCTTACGATTAAAAGTGTCCACGAGGGGCGCAAAGCCGCATTCTTTAATGTCATGGTTACACTCCCTGTTTCGGCAATCATCGTCGGTGCCATTGGTTGGATTGGGAAAGCTCTCGTGGTTAAACAAGCTGCGCTGGGAGGACCGCTCGCAGGCTATGACTTTGTGGAAATTGAAAATACCTTTCACACGTTTATTGTAGTTTGTTGGGCCACCGTAAAACAAAACCCTTGGGTGTTTGGATTTGTAGTTGCGGCCTTGATGGCAGCTTTGATGTCCACCATTGACACCTTAATCAATGCCTGTGCAGCCATTGGAATTTACGACCTGTACAAACCCTTGGTAAAACCAGAAGCCTCTGATGAGCATTATTTGAAAGCTGCACGCTGGGCCTCTATTATTACGACAGCGATCGGCACTATTCTCGTGATTTGGTTCAATACCCAAAAAGACAGCCTGATGAACATTCACTACAAAGGGATCATGACCATTATCCCAGCCATCGTGACCACCATTTTTATGGGTGCCTTCTGGAAAAAATTCAATGCCTACGCGGCTTGCACATCGATGATTGTGGGTAGCCTTCTAACTGTGACCACCATTTGGTACCCCGAGCTGATTGCTCCTCTTTCAAGTTTTGTTTTGGGGCCTGAGGCTAATGACTATATCTACTTCCGTGCACTTTTTGGAATGTCGATCACAGCCGTCATTGGGTTTGTCATAACCCTGGCAACCGACCACAAATCTGACAAAGATGTGACCGGACTAACAATCGACACCTTGGACAATGCTATGGAGTCATATAAAGGTGGAACACCCAACCATGAAAAAGGCACCAAGGTTCGGGGCTTAATTGCCACAATTGACGAAAGTATTGAAACTGATTGGATCTATCTATCCCCTAGCAGTATGGAATCTTTGGCTGCTGAAGATGGTGACATCATCTACATGAGTGACAGTCGTTGGTGGCTGGGAGGTTTACGTTCTCATCATGTGAAAGTAAAAGGCAAATCAAGTCTGTCCAATTTAGAAATCGCCATGTCCACAGCTACTTTTGATGAAGCCTATTTACTGACTGGCAAAACACTGGTTGCAGAAAAAATCATTTAAGACACCATACGCTGAAAGAAATGATCTCGAGCCTTGCGTAGATTCGCAAGGTCCGCTTCAGTCAGGGTGTTTTTCCCATAATACGATTGGCAAAAGTACTCCGTGATCGGTGCCACAGCAGAGTCCATCCCGATGAATTCCTCTTCTATTTTCGAGCGGTATTCCGTTGCCGGAATCCATTCGTCCTTAGGAAACTCAGCCAACGCCATTGTTTCAAGAAAAAAACGATAGGTGTTCAAAACCTCTTGGTCGGGGGGCAAATGGTTTTGCCTGAGCACCGACCACTTTCGTTTAACCAGACTCTTCTTTTCATCAGAGAGCCCCACCATCACTTTTATGTCTTCACTGACTTTACGCGGTTTTAAATATTGGTAAAAGCGGTAGGCTGTGTAAAGTAAACTAAATAAGAAGAGTATCTTAATAAGGCCCAAGATATGCGACAGCACTTTTTCAATTTGAAATTGGATATCTCTCAGTCGCTTTTTCTTAAAAAGAGCTTTTTCCCGATCTTCTTTTTCGTCGATTTCAGCTTTAAGGCCTGGCTTGGCCGTCCTCACTATTGCGTTCTTTTGTCCTCTAGTAGACCCCAATGTGGCTCTTGCCACCTCAAAACCGCCCGTCTCTCGGTTTCCGATGATGCTTTGAGGTTTGTCATGGCCATCACCTTCGGCCACGCCAGTGGAGGAAGAATCAGTCTCACCTTTCTCATCTTTGTTGGAGAAGTCATTCTCAAACTTTCCTATTGAAGGGTTTGCAGGCTCATCAGGCTTAGAACTAATACCTGACCCCGACGCTGAGGGCTCTTCATAAGCACCCTCCAGTGGACTCATCTCAACGTTGCCGTCGCCGAGTTGCTTGCCGATTAAATCTTTGATCTGGTCTGTCGATAAATCGATATTTTTAGCAGCAAGAAGATCTTTTAATTTCGTCATTTCCTCAGGTTGAACGGGTGCTTTCATCATTTTCTTCAGTTCAGATTGGGCTCTTGATACTCTTTGCATGGTTTGTCGACGTTCAACATCTTTGAACTCGGACTGATTCTTACGAAACTCACGATCCAACTTTTTAAACAATTCTTTCTCTTCTTCGATTTTTTTGGCCAGCTTTTCTAACTTTAAGCCTCTTTCTCTTTCGAGAAGCTTACCAAGCTGCTTTTCAATCTTCTGCAAATCTTCGTTCTCATCACCCGGCTTGCCTTCTTTCTTCGATTTTCCATTTCTAGACGTTTGCCTTCCTGCAAGTTCTCCTTCACTTGCTGTTCTTCTTTTTTCATTTTGTTTCGCTACATACTCTTCAACTTTCTTGCTGGCAAACTTTGCAACATCCTCTTTAACGTCCTCTGCCCAATCATCGATCTTGGGTTGAACTTTACCCTGGAACTGCAGCAAAAAATGGAACATAAAAAATGTCATCACAGCAAAAATAGCTACAAAATTTATAGATCGAGAAACATGACTGCTCACAGCTGCCCATGAAAACGATTCAGTCTCGAACTTGAGACTGTGCGAGGTTAAGCTTCTATAAAGAGAGATATTGGTATAAAGGGCCACTAAATAAGGCGGAAACAACCAACTCGATTGCCCACCACCTTTCAAAAATGCAA
The DNA here is from genome assembly GCA_965368905.1 of uncultured Bdellovibrionales bacterium. Lineage (GTDB taxonomy): Bacteria > Bdellovibrionota > Bdellovibrionia > Bdellovibrionales > JAGQZY01 > JAGQZY01. The sequence goes on from CBDUOS010000052.1 coordinate 11,974, forward strand.
TAAGAGTGATTAAAAAACTGACGCCGATCACCAAAATAAAATGTGACATTTGATAGACGCTAAGTAGAAACCACGCCGCTACCATACTCAAAATAAGCCCAAAACTGATGTCGAAGCCAAGCTTTGGAACAACAAATAGCAAACAAAACCATGTCCAAACTGAGAATCCCAAATACTTTATTAAACCATTCTTAAAATTTACTTTTCGACGCAAGTCTATTTCATGCTTACGATAAGGGTCCTTACCGAAGGATTGGACTCCAAACATTAAAAGCCGAGGCGGATTCTTTATTGATTTTTCTATACTTTTATCAATAAAGAAAAGATTAAAGCCAATTAGCCAATCTCTCAACAGAACCATTACTATGTAGTTCATCAACAAAAAACAAACGGCTGGCAGACGATACAAACCTTCATAGTATAAGTTTGCTAAACTTAAGTGGAATAAAAGAGTTATGATAAACAGTAAATAGTGACCTCGATTCATCCGGCCTCCATCTTAAAATGCAAAAAGCTCTGCGACACCGGAACTTCCGAGTGAACCAAAACTAGATCGACGTCATTGGACTGCAATTGTTTGATAACATCATTTAGATAAATCGATGGAGGAATATATAAACCTTTTTTGAAGTCTATCAATTGTGAGAACGTGGCCAAATAGCTGTTAATGTCGATGAGCACAACAATAGTTTTCACGTGATTAAGTCTCAACGCGTTCATTGTTTCGATCAGTGGTCCTGCGATTGTATCTACGTAAGGAGTTATATAATAGAGTGTGGAGTTAGCTTGAACCTTTTTGTAAAGATTTGTGAAGTGTTTGCCTGCACGTTGAGGAGTGAAAGCATCGTAGCTTTCTTCCTCAATCTTTTGATTAGCCATTTTTTTTGCCAAGACCTCAAAAGTGCACTGCGCTTCCGACAGATTGTATGAAAACTCTCCCCCTAGATATTGAACGGAGTTTCCGACTTCAATTTGTTGGGAAATGAGTGACAGACAGATTTCGCGAGTCACTTCCCAAGTTGAATGTTGTTTCTTTCCAATATGTAAAGTTGGATGATCATTGGCTGCAACATAAACATTGGAGTTCACCATACGATCAAACTCTTTAACCATGATTTCGTTGTGTTTTGCGGTAATTTTCCAGGCCACATGCTTCAAGGAATCGCCATGAGCATACTCTCGAATCCCTTGAAGTTTCACGCTATATCCTCTTTGCTCGACTTCATAGTTGCCATAAACAGCAGAATTCAACGAGCCCTTCAATGGCGCCTCTGGAAGACTACCGATGCGCGGCAAGACTTCCAATTGATCGATTTGATCATCGTGGACTGTAAAATGAAAAAGACCAAATCCGTCGGAAACCTCAAGGACTGTTGGTCCAATGTCTTTGACTCCGACGCCCCCATCACATTCTTTTTCATAATATTTTTTAACTTTGGTTTTTGCCTTTAAACCTTCAGGAAAGTAAAACTCTACAATCTCATCTTCACTGGCCGAAAATTTATCCTTTAAGGTCACGCAGGCCGAGCGACCAACCGAAGTGTTGATCAAAGTGAGTCCCACTTGCACTTTTTCACCTTGAAAGATTTGACAAGAAGAGACTTTGCGCGTGACATATAGGTTGTTGGCACTGGCCTTGGTGTGAAAATAGACAATCACAAGAAGGCTCAATAAGCTGATCCCGGCGGCAAGACTTAAAACCGAGTAAAATCCAGCCACACAAAAACAAAGGCAGATGAATACAGTGAGACTTAACGGATTAAGTTTATGGCTCTGTCGAAATAAAAAGGGGAAATGTCTTACATTTCTTTTACGCTCTTTGTCTGCGTAGAAGTAAGACAGAATAGGGCGACGCTTGACTTGTCTCACCAGTCTGCCGTTGGAACCTTTGCCATCTTCTTGATTTCTTTCATAACAGACTTTTGCGTCATCCCAGAGAGTTTCGCCTCTGGAGTCAAAATCAAACGATGAGAAATCACATCATCGAGAAACCGAAAAACATGGGTGGGACGTACATGGTCCAACCCCTCAAGCAAGGCTGCTGCCTGTGCCACACGAGTCAATGCTATAGACGCTCTGGGGCTAGCGCCCAGTCGAAGATGACTGGAGTTTCGAGTCAAATTTAAGACTTCCACTACATAGGAATAAACTTCATCATTCACTGTCACCATGTTCACAGCCTGCTTGAGTTGCAGAAGGGACTCTTTCGAAGCCACCGACTGCAGGTGCTCTATGGGGTGACTTTGATTCTGATTTTTCAGTAACTGCACTTCATCTCGTGGCTCTGGGTAGCCCAGGCTCAAGCGCATCATAAAGCGATCCAATTGGGCTTCAGGCAAGGCGTGGGTCCCTAACTGATCAACAGGATTTTGCGTCGCCATCGTAAAGAATAGCGAATCCAAAGCGTGGGTTGTCCCCTCGATTGAAGCCTGCCCCTCGCTCATTGCTTCCAGCAATGCAGACTGTGTTCGTGGAGTCGCTCGGTTGATTTCGTCACCAAGAAAAACCGTGGTAAAAATGGGGCCAGGATGAAATTCAAATTCATATTGTTTTTGATTAAAAATTGAAGCTCCAAGAATATCCGTTGGCAACAAATCGGGGGTGAATTGCACGCGATTCCAGTCACAACCCGTGGATTTTGCAATCGCCCGAGCTAACATAGTCTTTCCGGTTCCAGGAACATCTTCAAGAAGGACATGTCCACCCGACATCCACGTCAAAAGGACTTTTTGTATCACCTCATCTTTACCGACGATCACATCTTTTACATTATCAAAAACCCGCTGAAAAACGGCGATCAAATCTTCCAAAACTCCCCCACAATTCACATACACTCATCGGAATTTTCCTTAGGGAATTCAAGGTCTTCGATGTTTTCTGAAGCGAATAGGTTTTACACAAGTGCCGCCGATTTTTGTCATCGCTGGACTTTCTTCCAGCGTAACTTGCAAGAGGCCTTGCAAGTGGCTGAATTTACTAGGTCAATTCTCAAGTTTTTGAATTTTTCTGGCACGGAATGTGAACAACCATAAATGTATGAAGCAATCCACAAAGTATTTATTCCATACCCTCGTCCTAGCTAGCCTGTTTTTAGCTCTTAATCTTTTGAGCTCTTGCGGCACTGACAGCCATAAAGAGGCCGTGATTGAAAACTCACCAGGTGGCTTGGAACTTTTAGAAAGAGAATTTGGTGAATGCGACGATGGAACCGTAGACGATAACGTTCCCGAATATTTGCGTTCGGCCAGTCACTTTGAAAGACGCAGCCAAAATGACCTCCCTCACAGTTACCCAAGTTTAGGTGAAATGTACCCTTCCCGTGGTAGCTTTCGACAAACTCGAGAAGAGATTGAAGATATCGTTGACCGCTACATTTGGTCTAGCGAGCGTGGCACGCAAAAGCTCTTAAACTATTTTGATATGGTTCTCTGGATCAACGTGGCTCCGCGAGATAGCAACACCCCTGCCGAAAGCTCTGCACAAAGAATGCAAGTTTATTTACGCAATGGAAGCTCATCGGATCAATATGAAGATTGGGACCGTACCCAAGTATGGCCTATCTCCTCAGGCATCCCCTGCGGACAAAAGATCGCCACTTTCACAGGTGTCTACAAATTCAACCCCGGTCGCGTGTACCGAAGTTATTACTCTGAACTTTTTAAAGACGCCAATATGTACGAAACCATGTTCCTGTACCACAGTTATCAAAATGGCAACCCTACAGGAGTTGCCATTCATGGGACTTACGCCACAACAACTCTTGGACGTCGTGATTCTGGTGGATGCATTCGCCTGCACCGAGACAACGCCCAATGCTTGTACACCTCAATCAAAGGAAGTGACAGTTGCATGGATGGCCAAGGCATCGGATATGAGGGACGTGTCCCCAGCTTTATGTCACGATGGGGAGAAGCTGACCCCGAATATTTAAGTGATGGAAGAAGTTTAGAAGTTAATGGAATTAAAGTTTTAATCGCAATTTTTAATGATAGCGAAGATCGACTCTAACAATACCTTTAAGGAGGAATAATGAAAAACCTAATTAAGACCCTAGCCCTCGGTCTTTTCATTGCAGCCCTAGCAAACTGCGGCGGTGGCGGTGGTGGCGGCGGAGAGGAATCTGCCCCCAAAACAGGACTCGACGGCCAAGCGCAAGAGATTATTATCGATGATGGTCAATCTGGTGGTCCAGTTTACTGGTCGAGCAACTACAACAATATCTACTTTGATGTGATTCAGCGACAGAATGGAGAGTGCGTCACGGGATTGGCTCGTGAAGCCGACGATGCGACCTACGATGCCGCTTTAGAAGAAATGCGTGGCTTATTGAATGCTGCTGATGTGCAAGCCGGTACCGGAGAAGATTTTGCTTACTCTGAAAACTCAATGCCTCGAGTGACAGTGATGTCTGATGGTGGAACCGAGGTTTACTACTTAGTTGACCGTGAAGATGTTCCTTCAAGTGAGAAAGTCCTTTCCAACGCCGACGAAATCATCGAGTACTACGACGAAGTGTTGAATGAACTGTCTAGCCGCGGCTACTATTACTGCCCAGGAAAAGGAGACACTCTACCAGGAAACGACAACGACTAATTTGTTGAAGTTTTGCATTTACAAAGCTCGCTTGCTGTAAGCGGGCTTTTTTTTTGAAAGCCCCACTATTCGTTAAAATCTTTGACGAATTAAAGATTCAACAAACTGTCGAACTTTTCTTTAGGACTTAAACCCTTAATCCCACTCCACTTAAACCGACAAAAAAAGAACTGTTCTACAATGAAACAGGACCTGTGACTTTTTTACTTCGTCCTATCCTTTAGATTTATAGTCCTCACCTTCGAGTGCCGATTTTTAGCTATCGGAGGTTATCGATGCGATTAATTAGCGGCCTTATATTAGTATTTAGCCTATTACTTTTTACTGGGTGCAGTGGCCCAGGTGACGCAGCTGACTCAGTGGGTGAAGACAATACGTCCTCTGGCACTGGTGAGCCGACACCAACGAATCCGAATCCTTCGGAGCCAGATCCAGATCCTGTGCCGAATCCGACCCCGGGACAACCGACTCCAGGTGATTTGGTGGCAGCCTCCGAACCGGACCCCAACGCTTCCTACCCCACTCTCGGGCAACCATTACAAGCCAATCCTGATCCGTTGGTTGAGCCCAATACGGATTACGAAGTTCCAATTGTTGGAATCACTTCACAACCCAATGCTTACATTGCTGGGGCCAGTGGAACCATTACTTTAGAAGCTGCTGACAATATCGGAGGAGCTGGTCTTAGAGATATTGAATGCAATATCGATGGAGCTGGATATCAGTCTTGTGGTACCGGTGATGTTGATTTAGACAACCTCTCCGAAGGTCTGCACACCATCACAGCGCGCGCAACCGATTGGGACGACAATGTATCTACGGAAGTTTCCTATGCATTCTACGTCGATCAAACCGCTCCAACAGTCAGTATTACAACGGCACCCGACGGCGCCACCACTGACCAGAACGCAGCTTTTGAATTTCAATCTACAGATGCAGGCAGTGGCATTTCACACTATCGATGTCGAATCGAAACCGGTTCTAATACCAATTGTGATGATTCTGAACTTTTTCAAAATTTAGAAGAAGGACCTCACACTTTGTATGTTCGCGCAGTGGACAATGTAGGTAATAAATCACCTACCACGACTCACGATTGGGTGGTGGATTTGTCTCCACCAGCCATCAACGTTAATAAAGACCCTGGGGCGATTGTCTATACTGAAAATGGAACGGCTGTTATCAACTTTGATGCCATCGATACATACAGTCCTAATAATATCACAACAACGTGTAAGTTGAATGGTGTGGCCATTAGTTGCGCTTCCGGAACAGATATCACAATACCCAACCCGAACCCGGCCAATTATACTTTAGAAATTACGGCCACCGATGTTTTGGGTCACAGCTCAACACAAACCGTGAACTGGCAAGCTGTGAATGAAACGGAAGATCGAAGCAAATCGATTTCTGTCGGCGATATCCGCCCAGTCGACATCTTGTTTGTTGTAGACAACTCTGGGTCCATGGCTTTCGAAAGATCCAATCTTGCACAAAGAATTGATGGTATGATCAATGTGATCGATGGCTTGGATTGGCAGATTGCGGTAACCAGCACAGATGCGACAAGCACCAATGCCCAATCTGACGGTAAGTTAATTGAGCTTGAGGGCATGGCTGGAGAATACATTTTGGATTCCAATATGAATTCCGCCACAGCACAGTCCGTGTTTGGTAACACCGTTCAGAATTTTCCTGGAGGATCTGGTCGCGAGGAAGGAATCCACGTATCCAAACGTGTGATTGATCGCTATGTTGCTGGAGATCAAAACCACATGGATTTTATCCGAAATGGTGCTGATCTGTCTGTTGTCGTTCTCTCGGATGAAGATGAAAGCTCGAATGGTACAGATATTCGAACAACTCCACAAGGTTTTATCGATCATGTGAACGCCACCTTTAACAACCAAAAGAACATCCGTTTTCACAGTATCATCACACGTCCAGGTGATTCCACTTGCTTAAGTGGGCATGGTGCATCCTACGGAAACACCTACGATGAGCTGTCTCGACTTCTCGGATTCGGAGACACGGGAGGTTCAATTATTGGTTCTGTATGTAATCAAGACTACACCAGTCAGCTGGCTGATATTGGACAAAGTGTGAAGGACTTGCAAAACTCTATCAAGTTGGCTTGCGTTCCCCACGATGCCGATATGGATGGAACTCCCGAACTCACTGTCACATATCGTGCCGATGCAGGACAAGCTTATGCGCCCTACAACGCTCCAAGAAGTTACTCGAACGATCGCGTGGTCTTTCAAGACTTGCTTCCTCCGGGTGATTACAAAGTGGATTATAAATGTAAAATCAACTAATGAAATAATATGTTACCGAATAGGGTGACAATCCCAGGAAAAACCACTAGCCTTGAAAAACATGAGTCGTTTTTCAAAGCTGTCCTGGGAAAAATTAACAGATGATGAACTACTTGATCTCCGTTTTTGTGATTTCAATCTAAAAATTAAAGACAGTCGCATCGAACCCCTCGTCGAACAACTCCACGACGAGTTGGCCGAAAAGGGACTCCGCTTCAATGTGGCATGGTGCCGCGGTGGACAGGGCAATACAAATACACCATCAACCTCATGCTAAGTGAGATGATCCAAAGCTGCCAAGAAAAGAAACTGCATTTGACTAAATCAGAAAAAGAAACCCGCCTCGATTTGGTGGAAATGTTAACGGCACAAACTTTAAACTATATCAGTTCGGGCCACCACACGATAGCGATGTAAAAATGAAAATAATACTATTATTATAACAAACGACTCGATACGATTCTCAGCCTCGGACGGTAGTGAAATCCCACCGATCATTGAACGATTTACACCTAAATATGTTACATCCTCAAGCCCTGGTCGTCGCCGTTATCCTATGTTAGTTTTACGGTCTAGCTTAAATTCAAAAATTTCATGAGGAGGAAGCGATCGGACCTAATAAGCAGACTATGACCAATCAAACCATCAATAAACCGGTTTTCTTTCTGTCCTCTGCCATTATATTTTTTGTCACTCTTTTAGGAGCGATTGCACCAGATACCGCAAAAATTTTTTTTGACGGAATTCAAGATTGGCTGATTGCCAATACCAGTTGGATCTATGTTGTCGGCGTTGGCACTGTTTTGTTTTTCTCAATTTGGCTGATGTTTAGCCGCATGGGCGACATTAAACTAGGGCCGGATCATTCCGAGCCGGATTACGCCAACCTAAGTTGGTTTGCTATGCTGTTTTCGGCCGGCATGGGCATTGGACTTCTATTTTTTGGCGTCGCCGAACCCTTGATGCACTTCTCAAATCCTCCGGTCGGCGATCCAATGACTATGGCCAGCGCTCAAGAGGCGATGCGGATCACTTTTTTTCATTGGGGTCTTCATGCCTGGGCTATTTACGCAGTACTAGCCGTCATCCTTGCATACTTTGCCTACCGAAAAGACTTACCCCTGTTACCTCGTTCTGCTTTTTACCCTCTGATTGGTAATAGAATATATTCTTTTATCGGTGACCTCATCGATACCTTTTGTGTGATTGGTACAATGTTTGGCGTTGCCACCTCTCTCGGTCTGGGTGTGGCACAAGTGAATGCCGGTCTTCACTACCTGATCGCTGGGGTTCCCCAAGCCATTTGGGTGCAGGTGGTTCTTATTGCCATCATTACCGGGATGGCGACGATCTCTGTGGTTCTGGGTTTAGATGGTGGAATCAAGCGTCTTTCAAATATCAACATGGTGTTGGCCGTGGTTTTACTGCTCTTCGTTCTGTTGTTTGGAGACACCGTTTTTCTTTTAAAATCCTATGTACAGAACACCGGTTCTTATTTGTCAGACATTATCTACAAGACATTCAATCTCTATACTTACGAACGCAAAGAAGATTGGGTCGGTGGTTGGACTCTCTTGTACTGGGGCTGGTGGGTCTCGTGGGCCCCTTTTGTGGGAATGTTTATTGCCAGAATTTCACGAGGCCGAACCATCCGTCAGTTTATGGCTGGCGTATTGTTCATTCCTG
>CBDUOS010000053.1:0-20550 GCA_965368905.1 uncultured Bdellovibrionales bacterium
CCCCGTTGTCCGGAGGGGTAGTGGAGCACGATCGGTAACTTGACGATCCAAGCGGATCAAAGCGAAATCCGAACCGGTCAAAGCATTGGCTTGGGTGTGAATCACTGTTTGGCATTGGTAAACGTTTTCACGGAGGGCCTTTGTGGGAGCAAGGCCGATTTCAGAATAGTGAAAGTCAAAAACGAACCGTACATTTTCACAATTGAAAGCATTGCGGATGCAATGCCCGGCTGTAACCACCAGGTCGGCTCCAATCAAAAAACCTGAACAAAAAGAACCACGTTCCTGTGCAAAGAAGGCTTCACTTTCGCAGAGTTGTTTTGATAGACCGTAGGGGAGGGTTTCAAGAAAATAGGATTGGCCTTCCAGATCCAGCGTCAAACTGTCTTTGTCGAACAAAGCAACTGTGGAGCGAGCCATCTGTTGCCAGTGCTCATCTTTTTCTTCAAACCAATCGATGCGATTGTCTTCCCCGTAGATAACCTCGATCCCTAGATGTTTATTCTTCTGCTTTTCGTTGCCATGGTAATCGGTGCAAGTGGTAGTGATTAGAAATAGTGAGGCCAGTAGAGCCTTCGTTTTCATGCAACCTCCTTGTGGACAGTTTACTGGGGTGTTTAAGACTGATACATCTGTGTCGTTTCTAAACAAATTGTCTCAAAATGAAGCGGAATTTCTAAGGTTTTGTGAATATTATCTGCCATTATCTAGACCTGTAGTACACTATTAGAGAACAAGTGGGGGAATTTTGCGATATAAGCTTTATGCGCTCTACATTTTATTGGGATTGGCTCTGGTGCAATATCAGAACTGTGCCCCGTCCAGTGAGACTTTAGACTCGTCTTTGCAAGTTGAGCAGACAGACGGCGCTCAAGTGGATGTGATTGATTCAATCAATGTGGGTGATCTCTCTTTTGCTCAAACTAAAGTCTCGGCATTTTTAGATGAAAATGTTGTCGTCATGGGAGTCTGTGGTCAAAATGGATCTTTGATCAGTTGGAATTTACAAGCAGCCAACGGTGATGTGATTGAACGCGGGTTGGCCGAATGTGACCTTGGTTCATTTGAAGTTGCATTGAGTGACTCTTGGCAGGGGCACTGTGACCAAAACCTCAGTTTGAAAGCGGCACTAGGTGCCAAGGCCAATTCAGAGACGACAGTCGAAGCATTCTGTGAATAATCTTTTTTTAAATTTCCGAATTTGAACCAGAGCCTGTGACCGGCGCTGGATTGTGGCTTTCTCCACTTGCATCTTCATAACCAGTGGTCATTTGCAGACCTCGTTCGACGCAAGCCCTTTGAAAAGAGCGATCTTCCAATAACTGTTCCATGCGCTCACGAACAACAGGGTTCATAGTATTGAAGCCCACTCTTTGCGGTAACCTTTGTGTGCAGGCGAGGTCTTCACAAGCTTGAATTCTGGCATTGGTTAAAGAGGTCTGAATAATGGCATCAGAAGAGATTTCATAGGGACGTTGGGCTGCCCAACGAAAAATTTGTGGGTTGACCCTTCCATCACTACGAGTGGCATTGGGGCTATGGTCCCCATACATTTGAAGGGCTCTTTCTCCTAATGATTGGCAGTGGTTGTCAAGAAATTGCGGAAAATCATAGTTGGTCAGAGCGTCGTCCGCATTGGCTGCACCACAGAGTTGCGCCACCTCCTTCAATCCTCTATTGAGAAGCTCGGTGAGCTCATTGCGCGGTACTTGAACAAATTTGGCGCCATTCGAATCACTACCAAATAATGAATTGCCAGAGAGGCTTCCGTTGACACAGCTGCCTGCGAGGAAGACTGTGATTACAATTAGGCCAAAATAGTAGGCCGCTATAGGAATCGCGGCTTCGGCTTTAGGGAAAACCAGGTTTTCAAAAAAAGCCACCTTGCCTTGTGGTAACTTCACTTTTGCAAAGTCCGTCTCTACGCCATTCACAATATAAACGCTGCCGTTTTTATGTTGGACAGTGACCGGTTGGCCGCGAAAGGTGAAATTCAAGGTTTTACTTTTGATTTTCATCTTTGGGATGAGAAAGTTTTTTTGTTGCAAAAAGAATTTTGCAACTTGGTGAAATTCTTTTTCGATATTTTCCCGTTGCAATAATTTTTTCGCCGCTTCGTGGGAGCCTCGAAATCGGTTCAATTGTGGGTTCAGGTTCTCAGAAAACGAGATGTAAATCTGTGATTTTTTATTTTGGCCACCGGCCAACGAAGGTGAGGGGAAAACCAAGAGGGTAGAGAAGAGGTAAACTATAAGGTGTCGCATGCCCAATTGTGACCCACTCTTGCTCAGTGAGTAAATTCATACAACCATCAACCTAGACCTATGTCTAATAGAGAGAGATTAGAAGGCGCGCCCTTGGTGTGGAACCTTAATATTCACAGGCTGTTGCTTGCGTTGGGTTATCATTCTAGAGACAATATTATCCATGGAATGGTTTCTCTCCTTGTTTATTCTCCACGACACATTGGTTGTGAGCCTGCTGGTGGTGGGAATCACAATCGTCGTCGTCATGTTACTTCTTTTTAGTCAAAAAAGTCCTAAGTCTGTTGTCAAATCAGAGTTGGGTGGCACTGACAATGTTGAAAGTGCATTGCGAAGAGTGCTGGGTGAACAGCGCTGGGCGCAGGCGGGTGCAAGCAACAGTTCATCAGGGGGCGCTGATAGCCAAGAGTTGGATGCCTTGCAAATGGAAGTTCTTGAAAAAGACCGAAAGATTGCGGAGCTTAATAAACAACTCACTCAAGAGGGACCCGCGGGAGAAGGTGGCGTCAGTGCTGATGACTCTGAGTTGTTAGCGAAACTGGCCGAATTGGAAGCCCGACTTCATGAGTACGAAATTATTGAAGATGACATCGCTGATTTGTCTCTATACAAAACCGAAAATGAAAAATTAAAAAATGAAATCGATGCTCTGCGAGCAAAAATTGGAGGGGCCGCACCTGAGCCAGCAGCGCCAGAAGATCCGGACCTTAAAATTGTTGAACCTCCTAAGGTCGAAGAGCCGGCGCCTGCAATTGAAGAAGAAGAGACGGGTGGTGTTGATGGGGCCGATCTTGTGGCTGAGTTTGAAAAAGTCGTCAATAGCCAGTCCGATTTGGCACCACCGGAAGAAGAAGAGTCGTCAAGAGTATCAGTTGAAATAAACAAAGATCCTGGAAAGGTTTTAATGGCTGATGAGTTTGTTAGTAAAAAGGAAGAACCGTTACCAGTCCATTCGAAATTGAAAGATATTAGCCCTGGTTCGAAAGAAGAGGCTGAAGTCTTTATCAATGAGTTGAAAAACTTAAAAGCGATTCAAAAGAAAACCGGCGAGGACTCTTAAAGTGAAAACTTTTTTTATAACATTTCTGATTGCATGTTCAGCGCATGCCCTGCCTCGTAATTCAGTTATAGGTGATCAGGTGGCCGAAGCTCTGCGACAACCTCACGAATTGGCTATGCAAACGATCAAAACGTTAGGGAAGCAAAGTTATCCGATGCTGGAAGAACTTGCCTTCAATGAAAAGTGGCCTATGAAGACGCGCTGGAAAGCCTTTATGCTGCTGACACTTCCTCAAGGCAAGGCTGCCACGGTTACCATTAAAAAGGCTTTGCTCAGTAAGACATGGTACATGCGGAGCGCTGGTTTGACAGCCCTAGAAACAGTGGATGTCCACGGAGCCAAAAAATGGGCTTATCAGCTTCTTAATGCAGATCCTGCACTGATGGTGCGAATGAAGGCTCTAGAAGTTCTACGGGATGAACGCGGTGAAAAAGTGACGGAATTATTTTGGAAAAAGGTTTACAGCGAAGACAGCATTCATCGAGATCAAAGTCTTTGGATTCGAGCCGATTTAGCAAAAATTTTGGCCGAGCGTCCAAGAGAAAAAGACCTTAAACGATGGGTCCGACTGCTTCATGATAGCGATAAAAAGTTGCGAGCGATGGCGACCTTGGCCCTTGGCAAGTTGCACACCCAGGTGGGTGTAGAAAAAGACTCGGTTACCTTTTGGCAAGAGAAGTATCCGAACAGAAACCTTTAAGTCGATTGAGGATTTGGGTTTTGCTTTTCCATTTCTCTTTTCATAATTTGTTCAATTAAAATTTCTCTTCTGATTCTATACAGTAACATTTTTTCTTCGTAGCCATCACTGTACTGCTCTTCTGGTGCCGAGAAAAAGTCTCGTTGCAGTCGAGCCTCTTTTGAAATGACGACCCGCGAGCGTTTCTCTCCGCGGACAATATTAATATTTAAGCGATACTGGTAGCCACTGGGTAAAATGGCATCTTGCATATGGGGTGGCTGGTAGCGGTGTTTGCCGGTAATGTACAATGTTTGCAATTGACCGGTGTCCATGTTGTTGATGTTCATAGGGTAGTTCAATAGGGCTTGCTGGGTGGCTCGCCATACCATTTCGTAGGGAGCTTTGAAAGTGCGAGAGTAGTCTAGCTTGCCTTCAGACTTCTCTTTAGAAGAGCATGCTACCAACAGGCCGAATATCATAAGAGTGATCGATAGTTTTCCATTCATAGATGCCCCAATTATAGTAGGTTCTCTGTGTGGATCAAAGGCTTTTTCTAAATTTAGAATTGTTTGCGAACACCAATGGAGATTATTTGAAACTTAGTGGAGTTGTCGATACTTGAGCTATTGTAATTGGTGTCAGAAAAGTCACCAAAAACAGACCAAGATTCGTATCGCTTCTCTGGCTCAAGGCGATAGCCGAAATCGAAACCGATCTCTCTGTTTTCAAATCGAAAATCAAAGTCCTGACCAGTGGGCCCGTAGCGAGCGCCAGTCCAGAAACGATCATTTTCAAATAGCACTTTCCCTTGAAATCCAACAAGTGAATTGAAGCCAAACTCCAGTTGCGAAGCAAACATCGACATATAGTAGGCGCCAATACCGAATTTGAATGGAACATTGCTGATCGAAAGTGGAGTTGTATACAAGAGCCACTGTTCACCGCGGAAAATAGGTGCCTTTTTGTAGGTATTGTTTTCATTGGCATCAATAGGCACGGTTAGAGTGGCTGTTCCTTGAATTTCCAAATCAATAAAAATCGGTGCGTAGATTCCAGCCCCTAAAGCGATCCCTTGTTGGGTGAAGTCTTCACCAAGGCTCTGTAGTGCAAAATCCTGTTTTAAATTAAAATAGGAGTAGTTGGCGACACCATCAATGGCGATATTTTGAAAGAACACTTCAGCCGACTGTCCAGGGATGGAGTTGATCCAACGACTTATATTTTTATTTTCCGAGAGCATATTAGAGTCAAAAACATAATACTTTTGCAGTCTTGCCATTCTTTCTTCATCGCTTTCGTAGGAACCAAGGCTATTGGGAGCGCGAGTGGCAAGTAATGACTTAGGCAGTTGCGAAATTTTTCTTCGAGCGTGTGTGGACGGAATCCAACCCACTCGGTGTTGGAGAACTCCATCTTTGTCTTTTATCTGATAGCCGATTTTATAAAACAATCGATAGTCAGGGGCGAGGTTCTCAGCCAAGCGGGTATCGACAATTGTTGAATCGAAAAGGTAAGCTATAGTATGGAGATCGATATTGTCGACGCAAAGGTTTTCGTTCAATCCACAGTCTTTCCATGTCCAGGCCCCAGGGCGGCTGAAGACGGGAACCGAGTTATGACCATAAGGAACTAAGACGTCGAGCTCGATGGGAAAGTCATGAGAGGTGATGGTTTCAAAATTTCGCCAATCATAGTACAGCGCAGGGCTTTCAATGTCTTGTTCTCGCGTTGTGATGTTTTTCCAAAGCCCTTGATTGTCGCGGTCCATATGCATTTTATGAATGTAAGTAGAAGGCGTGTCGATCACCTTCACCATTTCGCCGGGTTGTAGGCGTAGAATCGACTTTGAACTTGGGTTGGCTTTTTCGTGTATCGTAATTGACTGGTTGCCTTGAAAAGATCGAAGTTCTATGAAGTAAACAATTTTCTTAGGTAACTCATTGTTTCTTACCACACCCACTTTTTTCAAAATGCTTTTCGAAGGAGTGAGGCTAGCGGGGTGACGGGGAGCCAAATCAAGCTTCTTAAGTTTTTGATTGGGCTTGCCAATTTCTTTTTTGTAAAGGGTTTCCAACTCGATTTGCTTAGCATCTTTGTCGGTCAGATGGTTGATACTCGTGTTTTCGTCCGAGTTGCTGTACTCAATATCTTCAACGAAAATGGTGCCAAAGTGGACGTCATCCGATTGGGCATAGGTGTGCACCGGAACCACGGTTCCTAAGATTAATATATACAGTGCACTTGTTAACAGTTTTTTCATATATTGGTACCTAAGGACTTTTTCGGTATATATGGTGGGAATATGAATACTTTCGCAGTTTTAGGCTGATTTCTTGACCTATGTCGATAAACGGAAGTCGAGTTTGAGAATGCATTCGAAAAGCCATGCATCAATTTCATGCAAAACCAGACTCAGGTCGAGTCGCAGTGACAGCCTCCTCGGGCCGTTGTTAAAATGATATGGATGACTTATTCGATTAAAAAAAGAGCCCGTAATCTCTTTGTTTTATTATTATTGCTTGGCTTTGTAGGAGTAACCACTCACTGCTCTTCCAGTCCAAAAAGTTCTACACGCAAAGTTCGAAAGCCAATACCTAAAGCCATAACTAAGAAAAAAGTAAACAGAAAGAAGATTAAGCCTGATCCTTTTTACTCAGATAAGACGCTTGCTAAAATTTATCGACGTCAAGCCAAACGGATGAAGAGATTGGATCTTTTTAAAAAGAAGGGCATGATTGGTGAAGCGGATTCGGCGATGCTACTGATTCGAGACCTCAGTAAACTCAAACCGAAACAAAAAAAGTTTGTGCAAAAATTAGTAAAAGTTGAGAACAGTGACCGTCTGAGAATTGTTTCAGCGATTCAAAAAAAACTGACGCCCTCAATGGAGAATTACAAATTTGTTCGACGTCGTTTGTTTGAACTGTATAGAGCCATGGATTCTTCTGGAACGTACTATTACGAAGCCGACCACTGGCGAAAGAAAAACTGAGGAGCCTTCATATGTTGAAAAAAATCACTTTAATATTCGCATTTTTGTTGTTTAGTCAGAGTGGCTGGGCTCAGTATTTTGGTGGATCAAATTTGGCTTTTCGTGGAATGGCGGGGTACCTTGGTTTTGGTGTCGCAGAATTCAAAGTTTTGAGTCCGACCACACGCTTTCGCATGGATCAAGGCACCTACATTTATCTTGGTGGTGAAAGGCAAATAGGCCAAACCGGGTTGTTTATCACAATTTCAATTAACTACATGCAAAGTAGTGGGCTAAGTTTTTACGACTACACCACTCTCGGCGGAACTAACTACACTGATAACGGACCAGAGATCAATTTTGATTCGGACCACCTGCAGTTGGGGTTAGGCTTCAAGTTCAAGTTTTTCCCGACCGGTTGGTTTCGCCCTTACGGCGAAGGCGGAGGACTGTTCGGTTACCACACCATTAAGTACAACGGAGCCCCTTCAGATTTCACTCCTGCCGACGGCGGTTACAAGTCCGAAGACGGTCTCACCGGTTTTGGTTACTACGGAGAGGCTGGAGTTGAAGTGGATTTTTCTGAACTCTGGGGTATGCGAGCCGGTGTTCGCTATCAAGTCACCGAGACTCGCCCCTTTGAAACATTGGGCAATGAGAAGGTGAAATACGAAGTCCGCGCTTTCCAGTTCGGTTTAGGGCGTAAATTTTAAGCGCCTTTAACCAATTCCTGACAATTTAAAAGCAAAGTGATTTCAGCCCCTTCAAGGGGCTTTTTCGGTTCTGGGAGGAGCCGTCAAAGCCAATTCTTGACTTATCTCTGATGCGCGGCGAAAACAAGGCCAATTTTTGGAGGAGTCATGAGATATATCTTATCGTTGGTTTTACTAGTCACCTTATCAAGTTGTGGTCCACGAGACGATGAAAGTCTTTTGGGCGGAGGCAGCAATCGAGGGCAAGGGTATGACCTCCAAGCTGGCAAGGTTCTCGAAGTCACCACAGAGGGACAGAAACTGGAGTCTTGCCGCGAAGCGGACCAGCCCACCTGGGATACCATCCGAATTTACAAAGAAACGTCTTTTATATTTGATAAAACCGATCAGCTTAAAGTGGTCGTGGGGCGTGGAGACTTCAACTGTGTTCCTGTTTCCAGCAAAACGGCTATTCAAATCGAGGTGCAAGACGGCACCTGGCAAAAAACCGGTGATTTTTACTTTGTCAGCAAACTTGAAATGCACAACCTTGATGATTTTCTAGTAAAGGGTGAACTGGTCGCCAAAACTGCAAAAGATATGGCAATGTCAGAAGATCAACTTCGTTCCTACCTGACCACAGACAATACTCGCCCCCAAATCACTCTGACTTATTTAAAGCCAGCCGATGGTTCTAGTGCCGCCAGTGATGATGACTACACTTTAGAATCTGGATATGTGTTGTCGGCTGAACTGGATGGGCTGAAGCTACCCACTTGCAGCGAAAAAGACGATCCGATTTGGGACACCCTCCGGCTTCCAATAGTTTTCAATTCTGTAGTGGAAAAAGCGGATGAAGTTTCTGTGATTGTGAGCAATCGTTCGCGCAATTGTGTTGCCGTGTCTTCACAAAAAACAGTGGAGGCCGAGTTTAAAGAGAATGAAGACTCCGACTACAAAGGGACTGGAAAACATTTTTTAGTCAACAAACTAAGCCTTGTGAACCGAGAGTTTCTTCTAACCCAAACCGAGTGGATGCAAGAGTTGGCGACAGGTATGCAAGTGGAATTGGAAAACCTAAAAACCTACTTGCAGGATGAGGAGGCTGACGACGTGATTTCGATCACTTATGTGGAAGCCAGTGAGGCCATGACCACACCGGTAGCGCCATTGATTCAAGAATTGCGTTTTCCAGAAGCCGCAGGACAAACCATCAGTGAGTGCAATGGTAACTTTTGGTCCAGCGTCCGTTTGCTTTCTGAAGTCAAAGATAAGGTGCAAGACCAGATCGATAATAAAACTCTAAAAGCGATTTTGAACCCGAGTGACCGCAACTGTTTAAAGATTGGTAGCACGATCGGAATCGATGTAAAAAATGAAAACTGGGAGCCTGTGTCTGGCGCCAATGTCAAAGTGATCGGGGTGATCGTGTTAGATAAAGTCAACTTTCAAAGCATTCCTTTTTTCGCCGAAAAAATCAGCGAAGAAATGGGGCTGAGCATGGAAGAGTTTCAAAACTATGTGCAAGGTTTGAACGGAGACTCTGTGAACATCACTCGTCTGGAATGGGTGGAGTAAGCCGATGAAATCATTGACACTTATTATTCTCAGTTTTTTTCTTGTCTCCGGCTTTTCGGGTTGTGTTAGTAAGACTTATAAAAGCCCGAAAAAGTCCATCACAGTCATGACCTACAACGTAGAAAATCTATTTGATGCCATGGATGATCCAGGTAAAGAAGATGAGACCTACCTGCCGTTAGCGAAAAAGAAGACCTCTCAGCACAAAGCCAAGTGCGCCGGCTTGTCACGCCAGTGGTGGCGCCAGCAATGTTTGGAAACCGATTGGAACGAAAATAAAATCGAAAGAAAGATCAATCGTATCGCCGATGTGGTTTTGCAGGTCAAAAATGGCAGAGGCCCCGATGTTCTAGTTTTGCAAGAGGTCGAAAATCTCAATATCCTAAAACAACTGCAACAAAATGGTTTGGGGCAAGCGGGTTATAAAGAGGCCATTCTTATCGAAGGGCCTGACAAACGAGGCATTGACGTCGCGATGCTATCCAAGTTGCCACAAGTGGGTGGCTCTGTTCTTCACGAGATCAAACTTGATTACATTGATCGCAAAACCGGCGAAGTTGACCCCAGCAAAGAAGCACGGCCGACACGGGGTATCTTACAGGCCCAGTTCAAATTGCCCGATGATGAAAAGTTGATCGTTCTCGGTGTGCACTTCCCTTCACAAGGTAGTCCGACACCCGCTCGTCGCAAAGCCTTAGAAAAGTTGGAAGAAGTGCGCAAGGCTTTGCCAGAAGACAGTTTTGTGATCGCCACTGGTGATTTTAATATCACCGCCGTTGAAGACGGACGCGAAGGTTTGTTCGCAGAGGTTTCTAATAATTGGTTGGTCTCGCATCAGTTGGGGTGTCAGTCTTGCGAAGGGACCCATAACTACCGAGGTAGTTGGTCCTTTCTTGATGTGATGTTGTTTTCGAAAAACTTTAAGAAAGGTTCTTGGGTTGTCGATGCCAAAAGTATTCGGATCCCCAATAAAAGCATTTATCAGTTGAACCACTTTGGTGGCCCGGCCCGGTTCAATGACGGTCGTGCACAAAAAGGGGTTTCCGATCATTGGCCCTTAGCTGCTGATATTATTCCGGGAGGGGTGCAGTGAGATATTTTCTGCCATTTTACCTAATTCTATTTTTTGGCGGCCTTGTGCATGCCCAGTCGGTGGTTGATAACGTGTCGACCAAGTACACTCCTTGGAGTGTGTCTGGTTTTACCTTAGTGGCTCAAGAGTCGGACCAAGCGCAAGGTGGCTTAATCAATTCGTATAACTATTTGGGCCCCAATTACCGAATTGACCGCAATCAGCGTTTGGCCTTGCGAGCCGCTTTTATTGCGAACAGTGCAGGACATGACCGTTTCAATGGTCGCTGCCGACAAGACCAAGATATGGCTTTGGCCGATCCTTTTATCGAATACAATAACTACAATTTGGGTTGGTTGCCCGGAATTGCCGATATTTTTTGGAGTGGACGCATCTACGTGCCTTTAAGCAAAAGCAGTCGCCGTAAAAAAACCATTGCTGAGTATCGATCCAATACAATCCTCACTCGTTATTTCACGCAAAAAATATTTGGTGAGTTTCGCAACACCTTTAGCTATGAACACCAATCATCAAGCACCTACTTTGGAACCCACACTGAGGACGATTGCTCCATCGCCGACAACACCGGGCCGAGCAATACGCGTGAGTACATCATGGATAATTGGCTTTCGGTTTGGTACCGTGCAACGCCTAAGCTCAGCTTTGGTTTGCAATATGTTCTTGGTGAGCAGAAGTACAATCAAACCAGCACCTACGATACCAGTCGCCAACGTTTTGGGCGGATGCGTGAAATGAGCATGTCTTTCGGTCCAACTCTTCGCTACCAAATCGCTTACAACGCCAGTTTTATTTTAAGCTTTCGCGATGTGGTTGAATACTCTGGCTACCGCGAAGAAAGACAAGACGATTTGGCCGAATTGGGTGAGTTTCGCAGTCGCAACACCGAATTGGCGTTCTTAGGATTCTATCGCTTCTAGAAGTTTCTATGTCCAATGAGGTCACTGCCTACATCTACACGTTCTCATCGGTGTTGACCTTTTCAACAGCGGCCATTGGTTACACTTATTTTTCGCAAAAAGTTTCTCCCCTCTGGATGAACGTCTTCAAGTGTGGGGTGTCGTTTTTCTTCTGTTTGCCGGTGATGATCTATTTGCGAGGACAGGTGGTTTGGCCTCTCAATGTCGCCTGGCCGTTCTTTGTTAGTGGTTTTGTTGGCCTCAATGTGGCCGACTGGCTTCTTCTTAGCGCCTACAAAAGAATTGGACCGGCTCGCTCCTTGGTTCTCTTTGGCTTTCAACCCTTGATCGTCGGAGGTTTCTCTTATTTGTTTTGGGATGAAAAGATTTTTCCCATTCAGCTGGTTGCCATTCTGTTTTTCGTTCTCTGTTTGTTTCTTTTCAGTTACGAAAGGTTTCGCAAGACTAAAAAGTGGGAAGTGACCGGTCTGTCTCTTGCTCTTTGCGGTGTCGTTCTAGATAGCTTGGGGCTTCTTCTGACACGCTATGGGTTTTCCTTGAATTCAGAGTTCACAGGCTTTGACGCTCAATACCTTCGTACGGTGGCAGCGCTATTCAGTTTCGTCATATATTTACCATTTGTGAAAATTGGTTTTGTTGAGGGATTAAAAAAACTCAGCCACAAAGAAAAAGGCGTCGCATTTATCGCCAGTTTTTTTGGAACCTTTTTGTCTTTGGTATTGTATATGCAAGCCATCAAAGTGGGTAAGTTAGCGACAGTCTCTTCAATTGTACTGACCGACCCTGTTGTGTCGACCGCGTTTGAATGTTTGTGGTTGCGAGTTTGGCCCTCCCGTTTTCTTTGGTTGGCACTACTGTGTTTTTTCTCGGCGCTCTTCTTTTTGTTCTATCCACAACTGTACGGCTAAAATTTACAAGTTTGTTATTAGTTGTTTAATTGTAATCTTTCCTATTGAGAAAAACTCGGAATCGAGGATACTTGCCTCAGAATTAATCAAAGGAGATTTTTTTTATGAAAGCTTTAATATTTATTAGTTTGTTCTTGTTTGGACTTAACAGTTTTGCCGAAGTGAAACCTGATGGCGCCTTGGTTCCCACTATGTGTGGTGACAATGTCGCTGAAACTCCCTTCGGCGGTCCGAACTATGCCATTAGAATTTGTACCTACGAAGTAACAGGTGGCAATGATATCGATGAGATGAAAACAAAGCGTCCGATATTTTCTGTTGAGAACGGAGCGGGTGAAAAAACATATTATATGACACTCGGGTTGGTTCAGAAGGATTTCACAGAGTGGGTTTGGCAAGCTTACAAGCTGAATGTTAATAAAGGTCAGTACACTTTTATCGACGCGGCCAACCCAATTGACCTTTCTTACCCAATGATGGAACTGACCCAATTAATCAATGGTGGTGCGATCCGCTTGATTGGCCCCATGCTTGAAGCCGAACTTGAGTTCGTTATGGTCACCCAAAGTCAGTGATTTAGAGTAATTTTTACTTTAAAAACCTATAATTTAAATCAGGGATCAACGCCTTAGTTGATCCCTTTGTGGTTGGCTGATACCTTCAAACCTCAATTTCTGTGAGGTGAAAATGAAGGTAGAGAGCATCGAATCTCCCAACGAACAGGCCCGTAAATTCGTTCTTGGCGGAACCATCAGTTCCCGCGAAGTGACATACACAGACAACACCGAGGCTTTGCAGTCGCCGGTGGCTAGCAAAATTTTTGGTTTTCCTTGGACCGAGTCGGTCAAAGTCGGAAGCAATTTCGTTGAAATCACTAAACAGGAGTGGGTGGAATGGAAAATTCTCGAAGAACCTTTGCAGGGCTTACTCGAAGAGCACTTTCAAAGCCAGAGTGGTGTCGTAGAAGAAAACCCTGAAGCCGCCCAAGCTGGAGGCAGCCAGCTTGACTCTTCGGAGGCCAAAGCCATTGGTCAATTGATTGAAGAACAAATCAATCCGGCTTTGGCTTCGCATGGAGGGTTTGTTGTTTTGCACTCGGTTGAAGATGGAAAAGTTTTTCTTGAGATGGGAGGCGGATGCCAAGGTTGTGCCATGTCCTACCAAACGATGAAGGATGGAATCGAAGGCGCCATCAAGGAGTTGGTTCCAACAATCACTGAGGTTGTTGATGTCACCAACCACAGTCAGGGAAGCAACCCCTTTTACTAATACTTTTGGAGGTCACAGTGCGATTGATCGTTACTTTTTCATTTCTAATTTTAGGAGCCTGCGCCCACGACCAAGCGGTTTACGATAACAATGTGGCGAAATCGGAAGATGGCAAACTTCAATCGCAATTGGAATGGGTGAAAGTGAAGCGCGGCAAGTTGGACTTTCTTGTTGTTGTAGAAAATGAAGGTGAAGAGTCTGTTTATTGGGAGCAAAATTCAACAATAGCCACCTACGGAGACTCCCCCAGCTCTGTGATTATTCACGGTAACAAAGGGCAGGTGATCCCAGCCGGTGGTGCTGTACGCCAAGTGGTCACTTTGGGTTTTGGTGAGCCTTACTTGGTCTACAGCAAAGGGACTTTGAAGATCAGTCCTGTCTACGATTACACTGGTGGAAAAAAAGGCAAGAAGTTAGGTGTTTTAGAGCACCAATTTGAAGTCAAAGAACCCATGCATCATCGTTAATAAAAAATATGAACTCCTTGGTGCAAATTAAGAAATGAAGCGAGCGTAACATAATACTTCGAGACTAAGCGATTGACCAATTGGCAGAGCTGGACACCAACTCGTCATTATCCACATTCAATTCGAGGCGATCGCAGATTTTTGCTGTGACGAGCTTTGATCCGGCCGTTAAAGCGTCATCTTTTTCTTGCCCAGCCGCCCATGGGTTCAGCCTTGCGCCGGGCCGACCAAATGAGAAGAGCGAGGCCGATCAGAAACATCCACAAACTGATAAATTGGCCACGACTGATACCTAATGGTTGCTGTGACAGGTCGGCGATATGAGCGTCGGGGAGGCGGAAATTCTCATTGAAGATGCGGCCGATGGCATAAATTACGATAAAGGCCGATCCGATTATTCCCGGTTTGCGTGGTTTGCGCCAGAGGATCATCAGGAGGGTCAAAGGAATCCAAGCTTCTGTGAACGAGGCGTAGAGCTGAGACGGGTGGCGGGGTTCAAGAATGGGGCGAACGGCTTCCACCATGGCCTGATCGCCACTTTGAATATGCTGAATGATCTGGTCTGTCAGGTTGTAGAACTTCGACTTATAAGCACCCACGTGATCAATCCAGGTGCGAAACTCAGAACTCGGAATCCCAAGAAGCTCGGCGGGCTCTTGCAGCTTTTGCAATTTTCCTGGGCTGTAGCCAATCCACCTGTAGATATCTTGAGGGAATTTCACCGCCAGGGGAAAGTCGGGGGCGCAGACTTTTCCCATCAGTTCTCCATTGATGAAATTGGCGATGCGGCCGAGTCCGATTCCGATCATTGCGCCGACAACAGTGAGGTCCCCAAGGTGAGGAAATGAGATTTTGTGGCGCCATGCAAAGTACAAACAAGCCACCCAGACCCCGATAAATCCGCCGTGGCTGGCCATTCCGCCCTCCCAGACCGCGAGGACGCCCCAAAAAGGCACCTCCGAGCGAAAGTCGGTGAGCAGTTGTGGGCTGTAAAAAAGGGCATAGCCTAAGCGACCACCAATCAACACACCTAGAATCAGAGAGGTCAGGAAGTCCGAGGCCTGTTCCACCGTCAGCGGAGAAATTTTCTTTTCACTGAACCACTTCATAAAAAAGAAGGCACATATAAAGCCTGTTACATAGGCTAGTCCGTACCAGCGAATGCCGAGACTCCCAGAAAATTGAATGAGAAACGGATCAAGATTGTGAACCCAGATGTTGTCGGTCATGAGCAAGCCCCTTCAAAAGTCTGTGTCTAGTGTCTTCGAAAAGGTGGATTCGGGCAAGACCCAAAGGGCCGGGATGAGTCGAGTCAGTCTGGCAGCAACCCTTTCCCTTCTGGTAGAATTGAGGTATTAGGTAGTGCATAAATTCAATCGCAGCGAGGTCTTTTGTGAAATTCACAGCCATCCAGAGAGCCAATCTCGAGTACGTGGAGAGCCTGTATCAAATATATCAAACCAACCCCGATGAGTTGGATGACACTTGGCAGGCGTTTTTCGCCGGAGTCGACTTCAACCAAGATTTGGGTGGTCAACTTTCAGGCAAAGAATTGGATGTTTACCATTTGATTCAAGCTTACCGTGACTACGGCCACTTCGAAGCCAACATCGATCCACTGAGCATGAAAAGCTCCAGCTCCGATTTGTCCCCATCCCAATTCAATTTGGATGATTCAGATCTCGACAAAACCTTTTCTGTTGGTGCTCTGGTGGGGATGAAAGACGCCACCTTGCGCGACATCATAAATCACCTGAAGCGTTGCTACTGTGGGACTCTCTCGGTGCAAGTGAACGATGCGGTCAAAGGTGTGCGTGATTGGTTTTACAAAGACATCGAACACTCAAGCTTTGAGTTGAACAAAGAGCAAAAGAAAAAGATTTTCGAAGAGTTGTGCCGAACAGAAAGTTTGGAGAAGTTTCTTCACACCCGTTTTGTCGGAGCCAAACGTTTCTCAGTCGAGGGTGCGGACTCGATCATTCCACAATTGGAACATTTGGTTCGCAAAGGCACTGAACTGGGTGTCGAAGAGGTCGTGATCGGAATGGCACACCGAGGACGCTTGAACGTGTTGGTGAACTTCTTGGACAAGGATGCCGAAGAAACGCTGTCGGCTTTTGACGGCAACTCGTTTGCAGACGACAACTTTGATGGTGACGTAAAATATCACTTGGGCCACAGCGCCGACAAAGAAACTCCCAATGGTAACTGTCATGTGTCGTTGGCCTTTAATCCATCCCACCTTGAAGCTGTGAATCCTGTGGTTTGTGGAATGACTCGCGCCAAACAAAGAAAGCTTAAAGACACCGAAAAACGCAAGAAAGTGATCCCTGTGCAAATTCATGGAGATGCCGCCTTTGCCGGGCAAGGGGTGGTGGCCGAGACGCTACAGTTGGCAGGTCTCAAAGGATACACCGTCGGTGGTAGCATTCATATTATCATTGATAACCAAGTTGGTTTCACGGCAGACCCCGAACAAACCCGCTCCTCGCCCTACTCTTCGGATGTGGCAAAGGCCCAACAAGTTCCAGTGATTCATGTCAATGGAGATGATCCTGAGGCCTGTGTGAAAGCAATGGATATTGCCATTCGTTTTCGCCAAGAGTTTGGCTCGGATGTTTTAATCAATCTTACTTGTTACCGACGTTTTGGGCACAACGAGGGAGATGAACCATCGTTCACCCAACCGGTGATGTACAAAACAATCAAGGGTCATAAAACAACGAAAGATTTGTACGGACAAAAACTGGTACAAGAAAAAGTTGTGGATGAAGCCTTTGTGAAAAGCTTTTACCAAGAAAAATTGGACAACTTGCAGACCATCTTGGAAGACGTTCGTAAAAATGCCCCCAAGCCTGAGATTCAGACTCTGGGAGGTCAGTGGGAGGGTATGCGACAAAGTCAGGCCGAAGACTTTGCTAAATCCTGGGACACCACCACTTCGATGGAGACATTGAAAAAGGTGGGCGCGAAATTAACAACCGTCCCCGAGGGCTTCAACGTTCACAAGAAACTGAATAAGCTTATTGAGACGCGCAAACAAATGGTGAATGGTGAAACTCCCGTCGATTGGGGAATGGCCGAGCTTCTTTCTTACGGAAGTATGATTTTAGAGGATCACTCGGTGCGGTTGTCAGGGCAAGACTGTATTCGCGGAACCTTTACCCATCGTCATTCTTGTTTTTTCGATATTAACACAGCCGAACGTTACAATCCGTTGGGTGAGTTGCGTGAGGACAAAGAGTTCTGTGTTTACAATTCACCTTTAAGTGAGATGGCCGTTCTTGGTTTTGAATATGGGAACTCAAGCAGTGACCCCACGTTTCTTACTATTTGGGAAGCCCAGTTTGGCGACTTTGCCAACGGTGCGCAGATAATTATCGATCAGTTCATTGCCAGCGGTGAAATCAAATGGAAGCGAATGAACGGATTGGTTATGCTCTTGCCCCATGGTTACGAAGGGCAAGGTCCTGAGCATTCCAGCGCCCGTTTAGAAAGATTCCTTCAGTTGTGCGCTCAGAAAAACATGCAAGTCTGTAATTTGACCACTCCGGACCAACTCTTTCACGCGTTTCGTCGCCAGATGAAACGACCTTTTCGAGTGCCGTTGGTGATCATGTCGCCGAAGTCATTGCTAAGACACCCCAAAGTGGTTTGTAGTATGGACGATCTTGCCAAGGGCTCTTTTCAAGAAGTGTTGGAAGATACGACCGTGAAGATTGAGTCTGCCAAGCGCGTTGTGTTCGTCAGTGGAAAGCTTTATTACGACCTGGCTGCCCACCGCGAAGAGACTGGTAATAAAGATGTGGCATTGGTGCGAGTCGAGCAGCTCTATCCTTACCCTAAACATTTGTTGAAACCTCTCTTACAGAAAGCCAAGAAAGCTCAGGACGTAATTTGGGCACAAGAGGAGCCACAAAATATGGGATCGTGGCATTATATTTCTCATCCTATGCGCGACACCATGAACCAAGCTGGGCTTGATAAACTGCCATTAAATTATGTCGGACGAAATTTTAGAGCCAGCCCTGCTACGGGGTCGGCGAAGAACCATAAAGAAGAACAACAAGCCATTGTGGACGCCGTGTTCACGTTGAAGAAAGGAAAGTAAGCCATGGATATCAAAGTACCTGAGGTTGGTGAATCGATCACAGAAGCAGAAATTGGTGAGTGGTTAAAACAAGACGGTGACTACGTGAACCGCGATGACGTTCTTCTCACGTTAGAGACCGACAAGGCCAGTGTTGAAGTCGTGGCGGAAGATTCTGGCAAACTTTCTCATAAAGCGGCAGAAGGCGACACCGTCGAGATTGGCGCTGTCATTGCCAGTTTGGACACTTCAGCCGAAGCACCGGCGGGAAGTGCAAGCAGCGCGGCTGAAGCTAAGTCGGAAGAGTCGTCGTCGACGTCTACCGGATCGAGCCCACAACCGCAAATGTCAGCGGCTCCTGATGCCAGTCACTTGAGCCCAGCGGTTCGCAAAGCGGTGAATGAAAAAGGTGTCGACCCTTCGACAATTGAAGGGACGGGCCGTGGTGGACGGATCACCAAAGAAGATGTGATGAATGCTTCTGCCAATGGTGCCAGTCGTACAGCGCAACAAGCGCCCGCCAAGAGAGGCCCAACAAGAGATATGGAGCCAGGAGCGACCGAGCGTGTGAAAATGACGACCATCCGCCGCAAAATTGCGGAACGTTTGGTGAATGCGCAGCAGACAGCGGCGATTTTGACCACCTTCAACGAAGTGGACATGTCAGCCCTTATGAACCTTCGCAACCAGTACAAGGAAAGTTTTGAAAAAACCCATGGGGTACGTTTGGGATTCATGGGCTTTTTTGTAAAAGCAACGATCGAAGCCCTCAAGGCCTTCCCAGCCGTCAATGCCGCCATTGATGGGCAAGATATGCTCTATCATAACTTTTATAATATTGGTGTGGCGGTAAGCTCACCCAAAGGTTTGGTCGTCCCAGTTTTGAAAGATGCTGATCAAATGAGCTTGGCTGAAATTGAAAAGCAAATCAAAGCTTACGCCATCAAAGCGCGCGATGGAAAAATCACGATCGATGATATGTCCGGCGGAACTTTTACCATCTCAAATGGTGGTGTGTTTGGCTCATTGATGTCGACACCGATTTTAAATCCACCACAAAGCGGAATTTTGGGTATGCACAAAATCGAAAAACGACCAGTTGTGATCAATGATGAAGTTAAAGTGCGTCCAATGATGTACTTGGCCATGTCTTACGATCACCGCATGATTGATGGTAAAGAGTCAGTGAGCTTTTTAGTAAAAATTAAAGAAAATATTGAAGATCCATCAAGGATTCTTCTACAAGTTTAAGTTGAGGAAAAAATGTCTGAAGTTTTTGATGTTGTAGTGATTGGAGCAGGACCTGGTGGATATATTGGAGCCATTCGTGGGGCCCAACTGGGTTTGAAAGTGGCTGTTGTAGAAAAAGACGAAACTTTAGGTGGTACCTGTTTAAACATTGGTTGTATCCCCTCAAAAGCTTTGCTCGACTCCAGCGAGCATTACGCGGCTGCCCAGCACGATTTGGCCGTTCATGGTGTGGATGTTGGCAGTGTGAAGTTGAACCTTAACCAAATGATGAAACGAAAAGATAAAGTGGTTTCGGATCTTACTGGTGGAATCCAATATCTATTCGATAAAAATAAAATCACTCGATTTAAAGGCACCGGAAGAATTCTTGAGCCTGGTAAAGTCGAAGTTCAAGGTGATAAAACAGAGGTCGTTGAAGGCAAGAATATCATTCTGGCGTCCGGTAGCGTACCAGTGGAGCTTCCCTTCTTAAAATACGATGAAGACAACATCATTTCCTCAACGGAAGCCTTGAAGCTCGATAAGGTGCCAAAGCACTTGGTTGTCATCGGCGGTGGTGCCATCGGACTGGAAATGGGTTCGGTGTGGATGCGTCTTGGTGCTAAAGTTACTGTCATTGAATTTGCTGACAAGATTTGTGGACCTATGGACAATCAAATCTCAAAAGATCTTCTAAAGATTCTAAAGAAGCAAGGTATGGAATTTATGCTGTCAACAAAGGTCACTGGCGGCGAAGTCAAAAAAGGCAAAGTGGTTCTAAATTATGAATCCACAAAAGATGGAAAAACCGGCTCGATCGAAGGTGATAAAGTATTAGTGGCGGTTGGCCGCAAAGCTCTCGCCGAAGGCTTAGGATTGGACGCCGCAGGAGTGAAGCTCAACGAACGTGGGCAAATCATTGCTGATGAGCACTATCAAACATCCGTTAAAGGGATCTATGCGATCGGTGATGTGATCGGTGGAGCGATGCTAGCGCACAAAGCGGAAGAAGAAGGCGTGGCGGTGATGGAACACATTGCTGGAAATTATGGTCACGTTAATTATGATACAGTTCCTTGGGTGATATACACATGGCCAGAAGTGGCTGGTGTGGGAAAAACTGAAGAAGAGCTCAACGCGGCGGGAGTCGCCTACAAATCAGGGGCTTTTCCATTTTCCGCCAATGGGCGCGCCAAAGCTTTGAATTGCACTGACGGGAAGGTAAAGATTCTGGCCGACAAGAAAACCGATAAGGTACTCGGAGTTCATATTGTTGGTCCGCGGGCTTCTGATATGATTGCGGAAGCCGTGGTGGCTATGGAGTTTGGC
>CBDUOS010000054.1:0-20406 GCA_965368905.1 uncultured Bdellovibrionales bacterium
ATAAGATAGGCAGTCTGTTTACTGTCATTTTTATTGGTGCGGGTCTTTTGCTTGGCGCAGGAGGGTTAATTTTCTTCAATTTATTGCAAAAAAAACCTCTCGGGAGGTCTTTGAGTTACCGTTGGGCCGTTCGAGATTTGGCTAGGCGACGTCTGACCACTGTGGCGGGATTTGTCGCGATCGGATTAGGAGCTATGCTTCTTAATATCATTCCGCAAGTGCAAAAATCTCTGCAAGCCGAGTTGCAACGACCGGAGCAGTCAAAGCTTCCAAGTTTATTTATGTTCGATATTCAGGAGGAGCAGTTAGACTCATTTCATGGGGTATTAAAAAAGCAGGGTGTGGAAGTCGACTTTATATCTCCTATGATTCGAGCGCGCTTGATGAGCGTGAACAGTGAAAATTTTGACAAGGGGGAGGGCCTATCAGACCAATTCACACGAGAAGAAGAACGTGAGATGCGTTTTCGCAACCGAGGTTTCAATCTCAGTTATCGCGAAACTTTGAGCGACGCAGAATCACTGATCGCCGGGCACCCTTTCTCGGGATCTTATGACGAGAGTTCAGGGGAGCCAGCTGAAATTTCAGTGGAGAAGCGTTTCGCCGCCCGCTTGGGTTTGAAAATGGGTGATATTCTTCAGTTCGATATCGAAAGTATTCCGATCGCTGGAAAGATCGTCAATTTACGATCGGTGAAGTGGACCTCTTTTCGTCCCAACTTTTTTGTTCAGTTTCAACCGGGTGTTCTCGAGATGGCTCCGAAGACTTTTGTGGCGACTTTACCGAACCTGCCTCTCGATAAAAAACACCTGTTGCAAGATCAGTTGGTGCAGGAACTGCCCAATGTGTCGATGGTGGATGTGTCGCGCATTGTTGAACGGATCAGTGGAATCATGGTGCAAATGTCATGGGCCCTTTCTGCGATGTCATTGCTCTGTCTTTTCGCTGGATTGGTGGTGATCTACTCAATTGCCAGTCACCAAGCCACGTCGAATGCGTGGGAAGTGGGGCTACTAAAAGCTCTTGGTGCCTCATTTCAAACCATTCGACGACAGTATTTGTGGCAGTTTGGTCTTCTCAGTGGTATGGCCTTCTTTTTAGGAGCAATAATCAGTCTGGCTGTCAGTTACTACTTGTCGACGTTGCTCTTTGATAGCTTGTGGGTTTTTGATTGGAAAACGCCTCTGTTGTCTTTGCTGTTGGGTACTGCACTCACACTTTTTGTTACCCACTGGGCGACAAGCCATTCTCTTGGCAAGAAAGCCAAGGAGGTTTTAAGATGAAAAAAATAGGTCTGATTTTTCTGTTTAGTATTGTGGCTGGTTGTGCGACCCCAACGCCTTACCAAGAGGCAAACTATTTGGGATACGGTTATCACAGTAGTATGTTGGACAAGGATAACGCTCGAGTTAGTTTTAAAGGGAATAAAATTACCGACCGGTCAGATGTTGAGTTGATGCTGTTCTATCGATCGGCCGAGCTAAGCCAAGAGCAGGGTTTCCAATTCTTTAAGTTCACAAAAATTGAGACCGATCGGCAATCTGAAAGCGACTCACGATCCGCCCAGGTTCCCTATTACCAGTATCGAAAAGGGCGATCTCCGCGCCTGCGAAACACCGGCGATTGGGGTGGCCCACCTTATGGTGCCGTCACATTTAATAAGTTTGAAGCCGTTTCTTTTGTTCATATGGCGAAAAACAAAAAGGACGATTCATATTACAATGCCACCGAGATTCTAAAAAATTTAAAGCCTAAGCTCCGGTTTAAATGAGCTTTTAACACTGTTCTGTAAGTCAATTATGTGACATCTGATTAAAGCAAATGCAAAATGTGAAAAGGGTTGTTTCAAAAACAAACGTTCTTTTCACATTTTAAACTGATAATTCAATTTTCGTAAATGACAGCGTCTTTTTGATTGATTTTTTAGATCATAAATTAGTGATTAATTAACAATTGTTGCCGATGAGAGTTGTAGGTATTCAGAACGAACAAAAGGAATGGAATATACTAAGGAGTGTTTTATGTCTGTACGTAGTCTTCCAAACGAGGCAACCAACACCACAATTCTTTTAGTGGAAGACGATCCTGCTGTAGCCGAAGCTTTGCATAATCTTCTTAATCTACACAAGTTCAAAGTAATAAAAGCAGAAAATGGTATAGAAGCTCAGAGCTTTTTGAAGTGCGACGATCTCAAGATTGATTTGGTGTTGAGTGATATTCGTATGCCTAATATGAATGGGATCGAACTCCTTGATTGGGTGCGTAGGGTTTATGATAGCTCATTTAAAAATTTTCAAGCTTTACCATTTCTTCTATTATCTGGATTTCAAGATGATTTGAATATAGAAAATATTAAAGCACTTTCAGCTGATGGTGTTTTTTCGAAGCCCCTTGAATTTGAAAAATTAAAATCGGCAATTTTTGAGAAACTGCAAATAAAAGATCTAGATAATCAATCAAAGGATGATAACCCACCGATAAATGAATACTGCAAAGTTTCAATGGAGGATTTTGTTGCGAATAAAGAACTTGATATGGATATCTACATCAAATTGAGACGTGACAAATTCATCAAAGTATCGAGTAAAGGAAAAAGAATCGATAGTCAAAGGATTGAAAGATATAGAGAGAAGGGACTGGAGCACCTTTATATTGAGAAGAAAGAGTTTCGCAAAGTTCTCGACTTTAATATAATGCTTAGTAAAGTTATCACTGAAACAGAAAGAGTTTGTTCTAGCAAACGCTTAAGGTTTCTGACTCACACCAATGCCACAATAATGGAAAATTGCTTTGTCAACGGCATTGATGAAAAAGCCTTCGATGATGCCAAAGAGTTTCTAAAGACCAGCCTCGAAGTCTTGACAGAAGAGAAAGAAACTTTTGATTTACTGCAGGCCCTTAATGGTCACGCTGACTTTCTTTATGCTCACAGTCTAGGGGTTAGCATCTATTCGGTGATGATCGCTCGAAAAATGGGGTGGAACTCTTCGGCCACCCAATTCAAATTGAGTTTTGGTGGGGTAATGCACAATATTGGAAAGAAAGAAATTGATCCGGATATTTTGCAAAAGCCTCGCAACCAGTTGACATATAAAGAACGAGAAATCATCGAAACCCACCCCTTGCGTGGAAAAGAGATTTTAGAAAGCCTAAAGTCGGCTCCCGCAGACGTGGTTGAAATTTGTTTCCAACATCATGAAAATGAATTAGGACAAGGGTACCCTCGTCGACTGGAATCCAAACAAATTCATCCCATGGCAAAAGTTGTATCGGCAGCAGACTTGTTTTGTGGCTATGCTCTAAAAAACCCACACCATCCTGGGGTGCATGCAGCAAAAGCTATTCAGTTAATGGAAATTTACAAAAAAGATCAGACCGCAACCGACGTCTTCGAAGCTCTCAAATCTGTTGTAAAAACCTGCGACATGGAAAAGACCCTAGCTTCCTGACCGGTTTTAAATAAGAACTCCGATCCACTTAGGAATCTTTATCTGATTACTTTTTCCAAGTGACCGAGTATAGATCATGGCGTCGGTCTCTCAAATTGCGAACGGCACCATTGGCACGGGCCTCGAGCAGAGTGTCCACACGCAAATCGGCGATGGCCACCATCTCCACATTGGGTGTGGTGTCGGCCGCAATGCCATCACGGGCAAATGGAAAATCACAGGGTGTCAGGATGCAGCTCTGAGCGTATTGAATGTCTAAGTTTTTCACGCGAGGCAGATCTCCCACATTGCCAGCCATTGCGACATAAATCTGATTCTCAATGGCACGGGCCTGGCAGCAGTACTTGACGCGGCAGTAGCCTTGTCGATTGTCTGTTAAGAAGGGAACAAAGAGAAAGTGGATTCCTTGGTTGACCAAGTGACGGGTCAGCTCCGGGAATTCGCTGTCATAGCAAATCAATACTCCAATGGGTCCGCAGTCTGTGTCGATCACCTTGACCGAATCACCGCCTTCAATCTTCCACCAGTAGCGCTCGTCCGGAGTGGGGTGGATTTTTTCTTGTTCGTGAACACTTCCGTCTCTCAAACAAATATAAGAAACGTTACGAACGCCACCTTCTTTTTTTGTTGGATGGGAGCCGGCAATAATATTAACGTTGTAACGAACTGAAAGTTCATTGAACAGACTTCTCACTCTTTCGGTGTATTTGGTCATCTGCTCGATTGCCACATCAGGCGGAACTTCTTTATTATCTATTGATAAAAGTTGCATCGTGAAAAGTTCTGGGAAAAGCAAAAAGTCGGCACGGTAATCGCCAGCGACATCCACATAGTACTCGACAATCTGTGCCCACTCGTCAAAGCTTTCCACTCGCCGCATTTCGTACTGCACCGCTACCACACGAACCGAATTCTGTCGGGGTGGTTTGTTCTTTGGAGCACTGACAGCTTCATATTCAGGGTTTTTCCACTGCAAATGAACGGCATAGCCCAAGCTCTCACGATCACTGGGAAGATAGTTTTCTAAAATACCGATCACATGAAAGCCGGCGCGAAGCTGAAACCCAAGTGTGGTGTCACGAATTTTTTTGTCGATCACTTTTTGCACGTACTCATTTGCCGACTTCACTTTTTTTTGTTTTTTATGGAAGTTTGGAATTCGACCGCCAAACACTATACCTTTCAAGTTCTCGAATTTTACCAAGCGAGCACGAGCGTTGTAGATTCGCTGACCAATACGGTGACCTCGAATCGAGGGGTCAACGCAGGTTTCAAATCCATAGAGATAGTCTCCGTCTTCATTATGGGTCGAGGCGTATCCATTGGCGGTGATTTCTGACCAAGTGTGCGCGGCCAAAGCTTTGCTTTCTTCTATGATCAGACTTGCAGAATAAGCCACGATTTGCCCATTCATCACAGCCACAAAACAACCATCTTGGTAGTTGCTGATGTGTCCGCGAATCATTTCTTCCTTGTAGGATGGCATGTTCACATAAACCCGTTCAACGAGATTCACGATCTCACCAATGTCTTCAAATTTCGCATTTCGTACTTCTAGGGGTGCTTTTGATTTTGCCATTCCCAGAGTATCCACCGCTTGTCTCAGTGAGTCATTGTGAGGGGCTTCTAAAAATCATGTGGTTTCAGGAGCTTAAAAAATGCTTGAGCGGCTCTGGATGACGCCATTTTCTCCTTTCCCTTGGCGGTAATTTTGACTAGGGTTGCCTTCGTAATGAACAGACAGGAAGACAGGGGGAGGGTTCAAATGTCTCAATTCAAATGTTTGGTATTCACGTTTTTAATTATTCCCGCATTGGTTGTCGGTTGTGGAAAAAGCAACGATGAACCAGTCAATAAAGACGGTGACTTTTTCGGTGATGATTTCGTTCCTAATACTTCGATCACGATTTACGATCTCGTCAATACCGATCAGCGTTTCGATACTTTTACTGAAGCTTTACAAGACACCAATTTGGATCGAACTTTGGATCAGCAAGGTCAGTTCACAGTGTTTGCTCCTTCGGACGCTGCTTTTGAGCGCCTGCCCAGTCGAGCCCGCCGTGTTCTTCGCACCAACCCATCGATTCTGCGTCAGGTTCTTTTACATCACATTGTACGAAACGAAATGTCGGTGGCCGATATTGCTGAAGAAATTCGTCTAGGAACATTGGGTAATACTGTGATTCGAGTTCGTCAGATCAATGGATCTACCTTTTTGGGACAGGCCCGCTTGGTGCAAGGCGATGGATTCGTCGCCAATGGTGTTGTTCATGTTGTGGATGAAGTCCTTATTCCTCGTCGTCTGCGCCCAAGATTGGGACTTTAATCACTCATCATATAGGCGAGTGTGACTCCGTCTCCACCGTCGTGGGGACTGGCCACTTGCCAGCGAGCGATATAAACGCTTCGAGAAAGGTGGCTTCGGACTGCCTTTTTTAATGCCTCAGACCCATGACCGTGAATAATTTTAACCCGCTCCAATTGGTTGGCTTGGGCTTTGTCTAAAGTGAGTTCCAGTTTTTCAATGGCCTCATTAGTGGTCAGCCCTCGCAAATCAACCTCGTCCTTTTTGCTGTCGTAAACCACCTCAACGTTTTTATGGGAGTTTTTTTTCTTTAATGGGTTTTGGGTTTTCTTCGGTGGCCTTAAACTTTCCCAAGCCACGAATAGGCGCATGGAGCCAGATAGAATGGGAATTTCACCCTTGTTATTGGCTTCGCCTTGCACGATTCCATCTTGATTCAGGCTGGTCACAAAAACGACGCTGCCCGGAGGAAAAGCCTTCGCGAAACTGTCCAGGGTGTCATAGGTTTTTTCATCCGATCCATTGCCGGAAAACTTTACAACCTCAGGAAAATCAACCGAGATTTTCTCTTTTCTTTCGTGGGTTTCAAAAAGGTTTTTGACTTGGCCCTTTTTAAATTCTTCAGTGAACTTGGCGAGTTGCTCTTTGACCTCTTTACGCAGGCGTTCTTCTTTCTTGAAGTTGAACTCTCGTTGTAGTTTTTCAAATTCTTTTTGTTTTTTCTCGGCGGCTTCGATTTCTGCGCGAAGATTTGCTTTAAGAGATGTGATCTCGTCCTTCATGCGCTCGACTTCTTCCATAGACTGCAGTCGCTTTTGACCTGCAGGGCTGAGGTAAAGTTTGGCGTTGTTGTAAACGCTGTCGAGAATCCCAATTTTTTTGGCAGTGGCAAAGGCGAGAGATTTTCCGGGGACCCCTCTAATAAATTCATAAGTCGCTTGACCAGACTCGGTGTCATAGTTCATGGAGCCATTGACGATACCAGAGCCTTCCTCCCATCCCATTTTCAATGGTCCCAAATGAGAGGTGATTAACCCAAAGGCCCCTTGGTAGGCGTAGTGGTGAATAAAACCACGAGCCAGAGCGGCGCCTTCGTCAGGGTCGGTGGAGCCACAAATTTCATCGATCAGTACCAGCGACTTTGCCCCCTTGGCATGGCAGGCTTCGTCCAAAACTTTAAGGTGGCCAGCAAAAGTACTGAGGGATTGATCGACACTTTGTGAATCACCCACAGCCACAAAAATTTCTTCGAAAAAAGGAATCTCGGATTCTGCGCCGGCACAGATGGGAAGTCCACAGCGAGCCATATGGGCGGCCAATCCAAACGACTTCAATAAAACAGTTTTACCACCGGCGTTGGGGCCAGAAAGAATAAGAACCTTGTCATCTTGGTTCAATGCCAAACTGTTCGGTATCACCACTTCACCATTGAGTACCATCAATGGGTGCTTCAAGTTATCCAGTTGAATACGATCCTCACAAAACTTGACGGGATTGGCTGAAGTGACATTGGCGAACTGTGCTTTGGCAAGATAGCAGTCCACCTCGAGTAAAACTTCTTTGGTTCTTGTAAAGTCAATAATCAAATTGAATAGATAGTCCGAAACTTGTTTCAAAAGCTTGGCAATTTCTTTTTCAATATCAATTTCAATTTGTTTGATACGGTTATTGAGTGGAACAATCTCTTGCGGCTCCATGAATACGGTTTGCTTGGACGAACTGGTGGCATGAATAATACCCTCCAGTTCGTGGCGCATTCCGCTTTTTACTGGGATCACCCAGCGCCCCTCACGGTTGGTGACATATTTGTCCTGCAAGTGCGGGTCGTGATCGTGACCTTTCACCAATCCATCCAAGGTGTTCTGGACTTTATTTGCCAACTGTTTCTTTTCTTGATTCAGTTTGAACAACTCTTCCGATGCATCGGTGCGAATATCCCCCTGGGGAGTCATCAAGTGGTCGATACTTGAGAGGGGTTCTTTGGCGGACATTAACTCTGGTTTAATCGATTGAATCCAGTCGCCCCTTAAAGGTTTCAGGATTTGCGAAAGGTTGTCCGTTTCTAAAAGAAACAGGCGAATGTCTTTCAGTTCAATTGTCTTGAGAACAGCATTTTTCTCAAGCCGTCGAAACCAAGTATGGAACAGATCTAAACTTTCCATGTAAGGGCGTTGCCCCGTTTTAAGGATGTTCTGTGCCTCTTTAAGAACGGCGAAACTTGTTTCTGCTTCGTCTTTGTCGAGGAGGGGTTGGATCTGACGGAGATGTTCTTTTCCTTCGGATGACGTGGCAAACTCTATGAGATGCGTGAGTGTTTTATCCCAATCTATGTTTGCCAGTTCTTGCAATCCGGTCTCCTACAATGAACAGGCCAATAAGGAAGAGCAAGATCCAAGGCCATCTCCCAGCCAGATTAACATAAAAAGTCCGAGGGGGTGTAGAGTGAAAGGGGACGTCATAAACTTTATACCACTCCTTGTTACGAGGTGAAAAATCCAGCACTTGTCCGTCGTGCAAAATCACCGTGGAAATACCAGTATTAGTTACTCGAATCAGAGGCCGTCGGTTTTCAACGGCGCGAGCCAAGGTCATATACATGTGTTGGAAAGGTTCAAAGGGATAACCAAACCAAGAGTCGTTGGTGACGTTCACAAAGACTTGTGCCCCTTTTGTTTGCAAAGATGTGGAAAACTCATCAAACAGGCCTTCATAGCAGATTTGGGCTCCGATGACGGCCTTGGCAGAGGGAAAAGTTGTGGGGCCCGGGCCTCGACCAAAGTCCGAAACCATAGGAAACCATTCCTTGAGTTTGGGGTAGTACTGAGCAAAGGGAAAATACTCGCCGAATGCCAGTAACATAGTTTTTTGGTAAGAGTGCAGATCGTTACTACCTTTCATTAAGACCAGGCCATTGTAGACTTGTCCGCGGTAATCCTTTTGCTGATAAGCGCCGGTTAAGAGCTCTCCATTGAACTCCCGTGTCAGAGCGGCCAGCTTTTTGCGAAAGCGGCCCTGGTAGGAACCTTGTAAGATTTCAGGGAATGCGGTTTCGGGCCAGATCACCAGGTCGACGCCGGGGTTTTCTTGCAATCCTTTGCGGGTCAGGTCCAAGTATGTCTGCACGATTTTATTGAGAAAGCCGACGCCCTCTTGGGCTTGGATTTTTTCAAGGTTTCCAATGTTCCCTTGAACCATAAGAACCTTCAGATTTTTATCGGGCTCCTGGATAAAGCTGCGCTGAACCACTCCCAGAGTATTCACAACTAAAAACAGGGCGAGAGCGGCAATACTCCCAAGATGGCGCCACTGCTTGGGTTTACGGTTCAGCCAAAAATACACAAGTAAAACATTAATAACCAAAGTGATAAGGTTTAAACCAAAGAAACCAATCCATTCAGCGATCTGTAACCCAGGCAACCTAGCCCAAAGCCAAGGGTAACCAAAGTGCCAATAGAAAATAAAGGGGTAAACTCTTTCGCAAAGAATAAATACCAAAGGCAAAATGCAAAGAGCCGTTCGGTCACTGAGTTGGAACTTATTGCAGAGAAACTTCCAGATCACACCGGCGATCGGGTAGTAAAGATGAGCTAAAACGCAAAACAGCAAAAGGACGGAAAGGCCCACTGGCCAGGGCATTCGTCCAAATTCGACAGTGGTATGAGCAATCCAATGAAAGCCGATGCCGTTTAAGATAAATTGTGTGAGCCACCCGGCAAAAAATATCTTTTTATATGAACTTTCTTTCCACCAAAATGACCAAAGTGGTACCAAGCAAAAAAACATCGCCCAAGGCGGAAAGGGTATATAGCTTGTGCCAATAAAAAATCCTGATAGAATAGGAGGAAGGTAGTAACGGACCCATTTTTGCATGACTTTATAGTACTTCGAGAATCTGTTACGATCTAGATAGAAAATGGATTTTTCACTCAACGGAGATATTTCATGGACGAATATCAATTGGAGTTTTCAACAGGGTTTGGCGAATCTTTCAAAGATTGCCCCGCTTGTGGAAAAGAAATGATCGCCGGCCACAGCGAATGCTTTAGCTGTGGCGTTGTCGTTGATCGCTTTAAGACGCGTGAGCTTTTAACTAACACTCATGAATCCATTGGTGGAATCGACCACTTGACCCCCATTGACTTAAAAAAAATGGACAAGAAGTGGAAGCAGGTGGTGGTGAACTACCATGATCAAAAAGGTCATCAAGACTTCATAAAACTCTGCCAAGAAAACGGTGCACTGCCATTCGCTGTTTACCATTACACCAAAATGTTGGAAATCGATAAAGAAGACGACATTGCACAATTGATGCGTCGCCAAGCTTTGTCTCGCCTGACTGTGAATATTACCACAACCGGAGAGACCACGCTTGTACAAAAACATGCCTTTACAGCCATTGATATTATGATTAAGTGGGCCAATTGGATTGGGATTATTTTGAGCACGTCGTGCATTATGGCTGGCTTGTTGCTCCCCAACTCAAGAAACCTCGTCGGCTTAGGAGTGGCCGGCCTGACTTTATTTATTGCTATGTTACTTTACCGTCGTTCGTAAACTTTCATCAAGGGAGAAGAGCATGATGCGAACTCTTGTGATTCTAGGACTGTTTTTACTCACAGCCTGTTCTACAACACCAGAAACCACAGAAGCGCCGAATGCCTTCTTTGTAAGTGCCACGGAAGACCAAGAGGACAATTCTATTGATGAGTCCTTAGTTCTCGCTCAAAAAAGAGCTGTGGCTCGAATTCGAGCCCGCATCATCGATGATGCTCCTGTTATGAAATCCGAGGGTAATCCAGAGTCTGTGGTGGGAGCTAAAGCTGTCGAACATAAATACCTTATGGAAACCAAAGAGGGGCATCCCAAAGTTAAAAAATGGATCAAGTACTACTCGGTCAAAGATCGCAAACGCTTTCAACGTTTTCTTAACCGAGGCGCAAAGTACAAACAGGTGATTCAAGATTTATTGGTAGCCAACGGTTTACCACCTGATTTGTATTATTTGGGAATTCTAGAAAGTGGTTATGTGACCGAAGCGCGTTCTCATGCTGGGGCCGTCGGGCCATGGCAGTTTATGGGACCGACTGGGCGTCAATACGGTTTGAAAATCAACAACTACGTGGATGAAAGGCAAGATCCGATTCGGTCGACAATGGCGGCCATTCGTTATTTGAAAGAACTCTACCGGTTGAAAAAATCTTGGTACTTAGCTTTAGCAGCTTACAATGCGGGGCCCGGTCGTGTACGGCGAGCGATCCGAAGAGGCGGGGTGCGAAACTATTGGTCTTTAACCCGCAGGCGATTGCTCCCTTATGACACTCGTGAATACATTCCTCAGTTTTTGGCGATTCTAACAATCGGTAAAAACCTTGAGAAATACAACTTTGTTGAAAATCCAAAAAAGTATTTGCAACCCATGGAGCTAGTGAAGGTTCCGAGTCCGGTAAAATTCAAAAGAATTTCGCAGATCACCGGATTGAATAAAGATCAGATAGAGGAGCTGAATCCTCATCTCTTTAAAAACATGACACCTCCTGGAAAGAAAAAATACTATCACCTATGGGTTCCCAAAAGTGCAGTCACTAAAACGGAGGCTTCCTACGCTAAGTTGCAGGACTTCAGGGTCAAAGGGTTAAAGCTACGTCGCCGCTATGTGACCAGCACATGGAAGCGAGTGCACCGAGTGAGACGGGGACAAAACTTGTCCAGCATTGCTCGCCGGTATGGAACCTCAGTTAGAAAAATAAAAAGACTCAATGGGTTGCACAACAGCCGTATCTACGTGGGGCAACGGTTAAAAGTGAAAGGGCGAGTGCGCTCGAGTGCTCGTTACAAGCGATTCCATCGAGTGCGACGGGGAGAAAACCTCACTTTGATTGCTCGTAAATATGGAACCACTGTTGGAAAACTTAAAAGAATGAATGGCATGCGTGGTGGTCGAATTTTCGTGGGACAAAAGTTGAAACTTATGCCCGGAAAAGCAATTGCCAAGAAACGGGTGCGTCGTTATCGCATTCGCCGCGGTGACAATCTATCTAAGATCGCAAAGCAATTTGGTCTGACCATTCGCAAGTTAAAGAAACTAAACAACTTGCGCAGCAATCGGATTCTTCGCGGCCAGTATTTAAAAGTGGCCGCCAACTAAGAGTTCGCTCACTCTTTGATCGCCTTTTTCAAAGCATCACCAAAGTTTTTCAAGTTTCCGGCATTTTGATTTTCGCCGGGAGCTTCGAAGACATTGGCGCTTGAGTTGCTGGTGTTGTCGGCAACGACGCCAGTAGCACCCACGCCTTGATCGAGCATGGTGAGGGCTCTAAAGCCGTTGAGACGTCGTGAGGTTCGTGTTTTTGATTTGAGCCACTCCAAGTTATCTCCGGTACGGAGAATGTACTTTCGCACGGCTTTGGCATCGAAATCTCGATTGTGCGCCATCAGCAATGCGGCGACACCACTGACAAAGGCGGTCGCCTGAGATGTTCCTGTCATTGGACCGAAACTATTTTTTGGCAAAGTCGAATAGATGTTTTCTCCGGGGGCAGCGATATCGACAGTGTGGATTCCAAAGTTGGAAGAACTCAACACTCGTTCGGTGGGGTTGTGAGCCGTCACCGAAATAATATTGTCCAGTTCATAGTCGGCTGGATAATACTTGTTAAAGTCAGAGTTGGTTCTTTCATTTCCGGCCGCAGCGACAAAAAGAATTCCCTTCTGCTCGGCTCTTTTCACAGCTCTGAACTCATCATTAGAAAACTCTAAGCCACCACCTGAATAATTGATGATGTGAGCATTCATTTTAACGGCGTAGTCGAAGGCTTTGATCGTATTCACTAAATTATTACTGGCCGAGTTGGGATCGAAATACTTTAGAACCATGAGGCTGACTTTTGGAGCGACCCCAGTCACACCATAGTTGTTGTCTCCTTCTGCTCCGACGATTCCCGAAATGTGGGTTCCGTGGCCATGATTGTCTGTCAAATTGTGATTACCAGTTACAAAATTCCAACCGTGAACATCATCGACATATCCATTATTATCGTCATCGATACCGTTGGTGGCTTTGTCATTACCATTCTTGTCTATTCCAGTTTCACCTGGATTTTTCCAGAGGTTGTTTTTTAAGTCAGGGTGATTGACGTCGATTCCGGTATCGACAATGGCGACGACAATATCACGACTTCCTGTGGAAAGTTGCCAAGCATCAAGAGCACTCGTTTTTTGCAGCCCCCATTTCTTGTGAATCGCTGGATCATTCATGATGACAGATCTTTTCTTATCGGCTTTGACATTCATTTTAAAAATACCAAAATTTTCATTGCGAACAGGTCCATTGGAGGCCGGACTGACACTGCCATCATTTGCATTGTCCCGCAATTGTGTAAACGGGCGATCCAAGATCAATGCTGCGATCAAGCCAAGACTTATAAATGTGAGAATCAAACGAATTATCATG
The DNA here is from genome assembly GCA_965368905.1 of uncultured Bdellovibrionales bacterium. GTDB lineage: Bacteria > Bdellovibrionota > Bdellovibrionia > Bdellovibrionales > JAGQZY01 > JAGQZY01. The sequence goes on from CBDUOS010000054.1 coordinate 13,205, forward strand.
TTGCCCCCGCCAATTTGAGAACTTTCAAGACTGCAAGCTCCTTGGCTTATTATATAGCAAGATGAGTGCCATCCACAAAAAATTTAACTCATTGAAAAGATTCGAGTCTCATAATGAGACGATGACTAATTTTTAATGAAGTGACCCTAAGGGGTGGCGCCCAATAGTGGGAAAACGGCCTTGACCCCAGTCGTGAACATTTCAACGCCGACAACAGCCAAAATCAATCCCATCAGTCGGATTATGACATTGATACCCACTTGGCCTAAGTACTTTTTAATTTCGCGACTAAAAAGAAAGCAGACGTAGGTGATCAGACATAGAATGGCAAAGGTGGCGATCGTAATAGCCGTTTTGATGATGTTACCGTCAGTGACAAAATTGACAGCGGTGGTGATCGTGCCCGGTCCAGCTAGTAGAGGAATGCCTAGAGGACTGACTGCTACATTCAAGTCGCTCTCTGAGCTTTCTTCATGAGCTTGCATATTGGGGGTTTGTACCTTGGACTGCTTTCCTTGCAGAGACTCAAAGCCAATCATGGTAATCAAGATACCACCCGTGATCTTAAAAGCGGGGAGAGTGATTCCAAACACTAAAAAAATCTTCTGGCCAGCGAGGCAGAACAGAGTGGTAATAAAAAAGGCCACCACCACCGAGTTGCGAGCGATCCGCCGCCGAGAAATGGTGTTGCTATGAGAAGTCAGAATTAAAAAAAGCGGAGTGTTGGCAATCGGATTCATCACAGCAAAAAACGCCATAAAAACACCAGAACTAAAACTGATCCACTCACTCACAATTGACCTCCTCGAAAGGTGCCAGGCCCTATTCCTGCACCCACCGTGTTATATCTATTGACGCATGAAGTGCAGGAATAGGGCCTGGCACCCTTTTTTAACGGGTGAACTTTCCTAATCCTTGTAGGCAGACTTCGGGAAAGCGAAACGCTTCCTCTTGTTCGGCGAAGCGATTGTAGGTGATATAGTTGCGCATCACCAACTTTACATAGCCTTTGGTTTCTTCGTATGGGATGTCCTCGATAAATGTGACGGGGTCGCCATGAAAACGAGTTTTGATCCATCCCTTTACAGCCTGTTCCGATGCATTGTAAGAGGCAACGGAGAGAATAAAGTTGCTATCAAATTTTTTGAAAAGGTGATTCAAACTATTGGCTCCCAATGGAATGATCACGTCGGGGCGAAACAGGTCATAGGGCGATTCATAGTCAACGTGAGGCATTCGTTCAGCCGCTCTCTTCGCAACCTGTGGTATCAGTTGAAGCAAGCCAAATGCATCGGCATGACTACGGGCCTTAACATCGAATCCCGATTCTTGTTTCATAATGGAGTAAATCAGCGCCGGTGAAACTTTGCTGGACTTGGCTGAAGCCAAAACCTCTTCACGGTAGGGCTGAGGAAATAGCAAATAGGGATGGTCCTCTTGTACGGCCAATTGCTTCTTTGGAGGGAGGCTGTGGTAACGAATAAAGAATTCGCGAAAGGCTCCTGCTTGCTGTAACAAGTTGAGGTACTTCACCCACCAACTTGTGGACCAACTGTTACGATGCTCGACCGCTTCGGCAATTACCTGTGAGATCTCAAATTCTTTAGCCTCAACCAATTTGGTGAAAAAGTGGCGCTGTTTTTTGGGGAGTAAAGACACCATATCGCGCGAACTGACATCAGATTTTGGAGGTTTTGGAAATGGAAGTTTCAATTTTCGAAAAGCAAGTGCGCCGTAGTATCCATAAGGGTCTAAATCGGCTAAGCGTGTGAAAGCGCCATCCGCCTCTTCTTTTTTACCCATAGAAAAAAGATTTTCAGCCTGCCAATAAAGGTACTTAGTTTTGGAAAAAAAAGTGAGTTCTTGGCTTGTCTTTAATTTTTCTAAGGCTTTTTGTGATTCTCCATACTCACCAAGTCGCCTTTGGTTCCATGCTAGAAACCAAAGAACACGATCGCGATCCCGTAAGGTGACAGGTTTTTCATTAGAGGCGAGAGTCAACCACTTTACTGCCTCCCTGTACTGTTTTCTCTCTTCTGCCATTCGCCCCTTCAGCCAATAGACCATTTGCAAGCTGTAACGATTTTTAATTTCTTTTTCTAATTGTAAAAGAGGGATGTGCGCCTGCTCTTGTCCTTTTTCGGTCCACAGAGTGCGAATGTAATCAATGTTGGCATCGTGATGAAGTTTGGTGAGTTTGCGTGATTTTTTATACTCTGGGCGCAAAAAACTGGCCCACTGCTTGGTGGCTTTGATGTACTTGGTCATACGTGACCAGCGTTCCAGCTTGTAGGTGACCCGAGCCCCTCGAAAGGCCTTCCATCTTTCCACCAAGCTTTGTTTGGGGTCATTTATAACCTTGCGATAGTAGTAGAGAGCTTTGTCAAACTGTCGATTGCCTCGGTAATCACGAGCGACTTTACGATATTCACTCTTTTTGGGCTTTGGAATAAAACGAGGAGACCTTTTGTAAAGGTCTTTGCGCAAGGCTGACTTTTCGCTGTTCGACAGTTTTCCTTTGAGAGCCTGTAAAGCCATTTTGTCAAAATCTTGGTCGTCCACCTCCACTTCGCTGCGGTTGTTATCAAAAACGCGATAGGCATCGAGATAATTTTTTTTGCTAAACTCCTTGCGAAAATGAGCTTGGTGTAAGAAGGGGCGAAGGATGGGGTTTTTAATATTTTTCGAAAGCCCCATCCATTGTACAGAAACTCCACAATACTCAGCATGCCGAATCATGGCCACTTCATTGAGAGTGAATTGGTTGTCTTGTGCCAAGCGTTCTAAGGTCTTGCAATTGGATTTTTCTCTAGGGCGTTTCATGGCGTTTTTATATTGTTCCATTTTGCCAGAAAGGGAAGGGCTCACTTGTGAAGAGACAGCGGCCATAGCCGAGGTTACAAATACGATCATAATCAGAGTGCGTAAAAACATTGTTCCATTGTCAGGCTGTTACTGTGGCAGGTCAAAGACTGACACAAGACATGCAATTTGAAGTCACTGGACCTTGGGCTTGTTCGCTTTCTGCAAAACAAAGCGAATTCCGAAGACTGCTATAATGGCTCCGAGGTAGCCTGACCAGCCAATCGGATCCAGTGGTATGATACCCAATTGCCAATGATCCATTAGAGCGATGATCACCAGGGTGACAAGGGGGTTCATGGTCAGGATGGGGCTCACCTGAGTGGCGGGTAAATAGTTGAGAGCCACGGATAAACTTCCATAGGCCATGATGGTATTAAGACCGAGGAAAATAAAGAGTCCGTGCGCGAACCAAGAAGCGGCCGCAAGGCTTTGCCAGTCCACCATCGGCAGGTAGATTAAAGCCACCACCGTATAAATATATAAGTTGGTTTGCGTGCTTCGCCAGCGCAATAAGACAAATTTCAACAGGCTAGCAAAGATGGCCCAAATGACCGCTGCACTGACAACCCAAGCAATTCCCAAGTACACTGTTTCAGTGCGACCAGGGTTGCCTATGCGATCAGCGAAAAAGATGGAAAAGCCGACGACGCAAGCGAGCAGTCCCAGTTTTTGTCTTTTGCTGAGTTTCTCTTTAAAGATGAATATTCCGGAAAGAGCCAGCAGCAGGGGGCCGAGCTGTATCAAGATCTGCGCTGTTGCCGGGCTCGCATAATGAATCCCTTGCATAAATCCCACATAGTTGAACCCCAAGCACAGGGCGGCAATCAAGGGTTGCCCTGGTCGGGAGAGAAAAATATTCAACTGCTTCCCTTGGCCTCGTATCAGTAGCCATCCAAAAAGAACCACAGCCGAAATGGTCATGCGGTACCAAACAATACTATAAGAATCGGAGTGTTGGAGCGCAATTTTAAGAAAAATCGCCAACAGGGACCAAGTTCCCGCTGTAGTACAGGCGGCAATCAAGCCTTTTTTTCGATCCGTCAAATTTTCCCAAAGTCTCAAGGGTCACCTACTGATAAGTGTTGCGCTGCAAGATAGTCTGAACAGTGTTTATCAGAGAAAATAGGTTTCAAACAATACTTTTCCAAGAGGTTGTCGTGAGAAAGATTTTTTACTCTACAGTTTTCGTTGTTGTCGCCGCTCTGGTCAGCTTGGAAGTTTTACAAATTGCAGTGCCTCTGTGGGTTCATGTAGTCGTGGGTCTTTTGATATTGGTCGGTTTGAAAGACATTTTTCAGACGAAACACGCAGTTCGTAGAAATTTTCCATTGGTTGGAAATTTTCGCTATATATTAGAGGCCATTCGTCCTGAGATCCAACAATACTTTGTAGAGTCTAATACTGATGGGCGTCCAATCGATCGTAACGATCGTTCGGTGGTTTATCAGCGAGCTAAAAAGCAGCTGCAGGTGGTTCCCTTTGGTACTCAAGAAAACTTGTATGAGGAGGGAAGGGACTGGGTTGTGCACTCCATGTTCCCGACAAAAACTGCCGACGATTGCGATGAAGTATTGGTCGGCTCTAAACAGTGTAGTAAGCCCTATAAATCTTCCATTCTTAATATTTCAGCGATGTCCTATGGATCGCTCAGTCAAAATGCCATTGAAGCCCTCAACGGAGGTGCCAAAATTGGTGGTTTTTATCACAACACCGGAGAAGGAGGGATCTCGCCCTATCATTTAAAGGGAGGGGATTTGGTTTGGCAAATTGGCACCGGGTATTTTGGTTGTCGAACCTCAGATGGGGGCTTCGATGGGGATCTCTTCAAAGAAAAAGCCTCGCAAGAGATCGTAAAGATGGTGGAGCTCAAACTGTCGCAGGGTGCGAAGCCTGGTAAAGGCGGAATGTTACCAGGAGCCAAGGTCACTGCCGAGATCGCCGCTATTCGTGGTGTGCCTATAGGCAAAGATGTTCTATCTCCGGCTGGACACCGGGAATTCAATGATGCGGCTGGATTGTTACAGTTCATCAAAAATCTGCGAGAATTGGCTGGCGGAAAACCAGTGGGCTTTAAATTGTGTGTGGGCGAACGCTCCGAGGTTGTGGAGTTATTTGACCAAATCGAAAAGACTGGAATTATTCCTGACTTTATTACGGTCGATGGAGCCGAGGGAGGAACAGGGGCGGCACCGTTGGAATTCTCCAATGCCGTGGGCATGCCTTTGCGAGACGGGCTATTGACGGTTTCGGGTTTGATTCGTCAGCGCGGCTTACGCAGCGAAATCAAGGTGATCGCATCCGGAAAATCCCTCACCGCATTTCATATGATTCGAAACTTTGGATTGGGAGCCGATATTATCAATAGCGCACGTGGAATGATGTTAGCGCTGGGTTGTATTCAAGCTTTACGCTGCCATAGCAACCATTGTCCGGTGGGCATAACAACAAACAATCCCTCTTTGATGAGAGGATTAGACGTTCCTTCAAAAGCGCAACGTGTGGCCAATTACCAGCAGGAAACTATCAAGGTTGTCCATGCTATATTAGGAGCGATGGGAAAAAACCATCCGCGAGAAATAGAGTTGCAGGATATTTACCAGAGACAAAGCGATGGCACCCACAAAACCTACGCTGAACTTTTTAAAAATGAAGTTCAGTTCACACAGTAGTTGCTTGAAGTTGGGTCATCAGAAACGGCTGAAAAACTGATCGATTGCACATCGAGAGGAACATTGCTCGAAGTCATATTGTACTCATCCCATACAAATGTAGCATTGTCTCTCACCGTCACATCAAACATCCTATTTGGATCAATAATGTAGGAGCATCCACCCGGGATCTCTCCAAATTGGTCGAGTAAAAGAAGAGAAGGGCTCATAGTGCCTGAAGCTCGTGGATTGTTCATGCTTGTAATAAAAGCGTAACCATAGTCTCGCCGTAGAAGCAGGGAATGAAACTGGTTGGTATCGCCGCCGGTGGTTCCATAAATATGAGAGAAGACGACAGGGTCTTCTCCGGGGGTGAGTTGGGCATCGTTACGAATTTTTATCACCCAGTTGTCTTGGTTGCCTCGATGATTAGAAGTTCCCGCCAATATCAAGCTGCCATCCGGGTGAGTGTTCAAGTCCATAAAGCGTTGTAAACTTCCATTGATCCCGACTATTTTGGTTCCTTCGTGAACGAGATTGGGTGCGAAGCGGTGAATAACTCCTTCTCCATTGAAGCCATTTCCATTCAAGCGCCCAACTGCAATAATATCTTGGCCGTCGAACCCAATATCACGCAAGTCATCTTCGTTGCCAGAGTTGTTTAAAAGACGAGATCCGGTTAAGGCGCCGGCATAACTGAATCGAAGAATTAAAGAGTCTTTGTTGTTGGCGCCATCTCGAAACCCAGCAGCATAGTAACCACCACCCGGAACGTAGGCCACACTTTGTAAGGTCAGTGAGTCAGGGCCCGCCGTAAAACGATTAGACCAAATGATATTAAAGCCCATATCAAACTTCACGGCCAAAGCGGATTTAACACCAGTGATACGATCAAAGTGATAGCCGACAGCGACCATCACTTCACCATTGTTGTCGGTGGTTCGAATAATATCGTGGATGGCTTCCGTATCGGTGGTGCCATAACGGAAAGTTTCAATCACATCGCCATCGTCTTTGTTAATTCGCACTAACATCAAGTCTGCTGATCGCCCTTCGTCGTCATCAACGATGGTTCGTGTCAGCCCAGCCACCACATAGGCATCTGAAAGCTCGATGGCTTTGTAGGCTTGGTTTTCAAAACCATCACCAATACGACGTGAGTAGACCAATACGCCTTCAGCATCAAATTTTTTAAACAAAACATCCATCCCAGTATTGTCCTCGGGATTATTTCTGGCGAAGCCAGTCGTAATAAAATGTCCATCCGATGTTTGTACCATTCCGCGAGCTCTTTCATCGGCACTGGTTCCACTGTCTTGTACAAATCTTGGCAATGGTTGAGAGAGATCCGGTGGCGTTCGATCATCATTGTCTGTTCGATCCAGACGAGGTGTAGTATCACCCGATTCTGTGGGTGTGCTTCCAGTTGATGAAGAGCTGCCGCGATCGTAGGGCGCCGGGTTGGCGCAATTTTGGAAAATCATCACGGTAAGAGCGACTGCAGCCATCATAAAAAACAGAGCAAAATTGCGAACCAACGAATCCCCCAGAAAAAAACCTAATCCTTATTGTAGCAACAAATTCAGCCACAGAAAAATCCAACCCCGACCTGTTCCATCCTGATACAAAAAGGTGCCAGGCCCTATTCCTGCACCCACCGAGTCAGGGGCACAAAAGAAAGAAATGTAG
>CBDUOS010000055.1:0-20093 GCA_965368905.1 uncultured Bdellovibrionales bacterium
ATTTGAAATAGACTACCTACACAAGGGCGCTGTCCGAAAATACATCCCTGACTTTCTAGTTAAGTTTGATAATGGAAGGCACCTTGTACTAGAGGTAAAAGGAATCGAAAGGGATAAAGATAAAGAAAAATGGGCCGCCCTTGATGAGTGGTGCAAAGCTGTTTCATGGGAAAATAATAATTTCGGCACATGGACATGGGCAGTATCTAAAGACCCGAATGATATTGAGGATATATTAAAGGAAAAGTATGAAGGCTAGTTCCGACTTGTGAAGCAAGTAGGTACTAGGGAAATGGGGGAATAATTGAGCGCAACAGTATTTTTAAAAGTCGCCAAAGTCGATGCAGTAGTTAAAGTCGATGCTATAATTACAAATGGTCAACAGCTTCTTAACAGTATCAGACAAGAATACTCCCATCATCAACAGCAAGGAACATGGAACAATTTGCCGGATGAAATTCTGCAGGACTGGGCTCAAAGATTCTATGATTGGCAACTCTCGGTACATGATGCTCTTGACGAAGTTTACCTTGCGGCAAGCTCCAAGAAACAGAAATTTGATGAGTTCAGGTCAGCTATGATGACAACCGGTCAGAAATTAAATCAAAAATTTACGACAATCACAGATAAAATGAGAGATAAACTGGAGATTCTTCAATCCTATTTGGAGGGAATTGAAATGTCAGGTGAGAAAGCGGACCAGAGCATAACTGTAAAAGATTCTTCACAAGTAGTTATCAACACCGGCACCATCGCTGGGGATATAAAGCAAGTTATTGGAAAAATCGGCGATTCTGAAATTAAATCCGCCCTTGAGGAGCTAACTCAATTAGTTCAGTCTGAAAGTTCCGATGAAATCGACAAAGAATCTATGTTAATGCAAGTAAACTCCTTAGCTAAGGAAGCTGCTAAGGCCCCAGAAGAGCGAAAATCAGGTATAGCAAAAGCAGCTTGGGAGTACATTGGCAACTTTGCTAAAGTTACTGCTATAGCTAATTTTATTGCCACGCATGGGGATAAGATAACATTATTCTTTGGGTTCTAGATTTAATGGAAATATTCTGGAACAAACCCGACACCGATAAAATTAATGGCTTAGACGTCATCGGCCTTAGGCGGATTGATCAGGGTGTTGAAAAGGAATGGGTTGCCGGAATAACTACAATCTCTATAAGAGCGAAGTACATATCAATGTTGGCTTGGGGGTTGGTAGAAGCCTACAAGATAATGCCTGAAAAGGACGGCGCAAAAGAATTTGATGAAAAGATACTAAATGATGTCTTTTCTAGAGTTGAGTTCCTAGTGTTAGCAGCCTCTAAATGGTCTGCAAAAAAGCGTGAAGCAAAAGATGACGGAGGACTTCTTGGGGCTGATACCCATAAAAAGGAAATAGCTGAACTTTTAGAAAAAGGCGAAGTTGTAGTTCCCTCTGGAAAAGTCGTTGGACTGATAGGTACCTATTACGTTACTAGCTCAATCTTCGGTTTTGTTTTTCACGACCCTAACTCAGCCCTACCCATCTCAATCACACCAAGAGGGAAACAAATCTGGGAGACAATTGATGATAGCCTACAAGATTCCGGCTTAAAGGAATTGGTTCTAAAAGGAGGTAGTCTATCAACTGACCTGCTGAATAAGGAAGGTCACATTTTCGCTGCCAATGAGATTCTAAACAACCCGAAAGAGAAAAAGCAACTGGAAGAGGCTTTTCTGAATCCGGCAAATGAGTCTGAAGAACTTAACTTAATATACTCGAATCAGATTTACCTGTATTTAAAACACAAGAGTCATAAATAACTATTAAATGACTAACAACTACTCTAGCTCATATAGAGACTTAATAACTTTCGCTCTTAATCTATAGTGACAATTGTTAGGTTGTCTTTTGTGGCGTTCCGCTAGAGTCTTCTGGCCTTCGTTTCTCTAGTACTCGTTCGATGAATATACGTCTCTTCCTTAAAATTTACCGCTGGCCCCGAGTCCTGTCGATTGCCTTAGCTAACAAAACCAAGCTATATTTCACAGTCCACAACAGCCTTATAGCATAGGCATGATGGCTCTTTGATGACACCACTTAGAATTTCCATATAAATTAAAGCAGTTAGAGTTAGATTGGCCGCCTCCACCATTTTAAAGTTATCAAAATCGGATACTGCCAGTTGGTCTTCGGGTGTTCTTTTATTTAATTCTACGGCTGTGCTCAGTTCAATTTGGTCTGCACCCTCTATTTGCAAAGGCACAGACCATAGAACCTATTGCTAACATTTCGCCGGTACTACGGGGAAATCAATATCTGTTTTGGCAACTTCATTGATATAGTTTGTCCAGGTATTAAGAGCCACGTGTTGAACAATTTCAATAATTTGCTCTTCACTATAGCCAGCTTGCTTAACAGCTTCCAAGTCCTCTGTACTTACGTGACCACGTTCACTTGCGACCTTTGCAGCAAAACGAACTGCAGCGGCAGCTTTTGGGTCTTGTGAGCTACCGTCACGGTTAGCTTTGATTTCCTCTTCATCAAGTTTGGCCATGTTCTTTGCTAAATAAGAATGTGCAGATAAGCAATAGCTGCACCCGTTCACCTCAGCTACTGCAAGGGCAATCCTTTCTCCGGTGGCCAAAGGTATTTTTCCTTTTGCCAAACCCTCTGACAGACTTAAGTATCCTTGGAGTGCCTTGGGACTATTGGACACAAGCTTAAAAAGGTTGGGCACAGTCCCAAGTTTTTTGTTAACCACCTCTAAAAGAGGGCGGGATTCGTTGGGGGCTGCTTCGATCGTGGGGGGGATAGAAATACGTGACATAGATATCTCCTTTTTGAGTTAAAAAGGCATTAGTGCCTTCTATGAATAACATTAAACTCTTTTGTTTTTCGATACTATATGGTAATTATTGGAATAATATTCTCAAAATATGGGATAATAAAAATGGATCGATTTGATGCTATGAGTGTGTTTGTGGCCGTTACCAAAGAAGGGAGCTTTTCTGCTGCAGCTCGCAAACTAGGTACTCCCCTGGCGACTGTCAGTCGCAAGGTTTCAGATTTAGAAAGTCATTTGGGAGTTAAACTTCTCAACCGCACAACGAGAAGACTTGATTTGACAGAAACGGGTAGAAGCTTCTTATCTTCTTGTGAGAGCATCTTGGAAAAAGTTGAAGAAGCCGAAAAAATTGCGACAGGTGAATATCGAGCACCAAAAGGCACTCTATTCATTTCGGCCCCTCTTATTTTTGGGAGGCTCCACATTGTGCCACTTGTTTCTGAATTTTTAAAGTCATATCCCGATATCAAAATTCATCTCATTTTAACGGACAGAATATTAAATTTAATAGAAGAGAATATCGATCTCAGTCTTAGGATCGGCCACTTACAGGATAGCTCAATGGTCGCATCAAAGGTGGGAGTGACTAGACTGGTAACATGTGCCAGCCCTGCCTATCTCGCCTCAAGAGGAACTCCCAGTAAACCCAGTGACCTTAGACAGCACGAGTGCATTTCAATTGAGTCTTTTGGCTCTTCAATGGTTTGGAAGTTTCAAGATGGTGAAAAAAAACTTTCCGTACCGATTGACTCTCGCCTGATTACTTCTGACGTAGAGTCAGGTATTGCTTCAGCAATTTCTGGTGTCGGAATCGCAAGAGCTTTTTGTTACCAAATTGATGCCCCCATGAAAAATAAAAAACTGAAAACTATATTGAAGCCATATGGTACACCGCCGATCCCCATTAATTTACTTTATTCAGGGAGCCGCAATACCCCTCAAAAGCTTCGATCATTTTTAGACTTTTCAATTCCTAGACTTAAACAAGCGATTCCACAAAAATGACTCAGAGGAAATTTCGTGTAGGATTTTGATGTAAAGGGGTTCACCATTATCGAAACCCGACAGCCGTTTAGGTCTTCAGATTTTTAATTTCCACCCTTAATGCTGGGATTACCGTCTTTTCAAACCAAAGATTCTTTTTCATCCAAATATTGTTTTTTGGTGAGGAGGGATGGGGAAGAACAAAATACTTTGGCAAATACTGATTCCAATTTTTAACGGTCTCGGTGAGAGTCTTTTTTTGGCTATATCCAAGAAAGTAATTCTGAGGATACTGCCCAATAATGATCACTCGAGATCTAGAAGAGAAACTAACATCAGGTCGTGGATTATGAGGTAAAAAATCCTCGCATATCTGACAGACTTTTTATTTATTTAAGAAGATGTGATTGTTTTGTCAAAATAACTACCTTCCCAATCACTTAAGCATCGCACGTCGAAGATAATTTCTCAAACTAGATAAAATAATCTGTAGAGGATAGATGGAATTAAACCGCCTCCACCAACTACTAAGTAAGAAAACCCGGATTCCGCCAAGTAAATTTCGGGTTTTGCTTTATAGACTTTTTTTATGTAATAATAACATAAACTTTGGCTTCTGAGCCACCTGACGAGTAGGCCGTACCAGGATTCGAAAAGACGGTTCCTAGAAAGAGCTAATTATGTCAATAAATTGGGCGTGGATTCTTTTGTTCATCGCAGGTCTTCTCGAAATTTGTTGGGCCATCGGATTAAAGTATACCGAGGGCTTTTCCAAACTTATTCCGAGTGTATTTACGCTAGTTACTTTAGCTGGCAGTATGTATTTATTAGCGAAGGCGAGCCAAGTACTACCTATCGGGACAGCTTATGGTGTTTGGGTGGGCATTGGGACCTTAGGAACAGCAATTTTGGGCATCATTTTGTTTAATGAGTCGATTGCGCCAATAAGACTGTTCTTTTTTGGGTTATTGTTTGTTTCTATTGTTGGGTTGAAACTAGTATCTTAATCGTGGCTGGCGGAATTTCGGGTTCCACAATCGAAAAAAGATCTCTATCGAGATAAATAATGAAACCTGTGAACCGCCAAAAAAGTATCAGGAGAATAAATGCAAAACCACAAAGGAAGTTGTTTATGTGGCCGTATAACTTTCGAGATTGATGGAAATTTCGATGTTTTTTTTCTTTGCCATTGTAAGAACTGTCAAAAAGATACAGGATCAGCTCATGCGGCAAATTTATTTTCATCAACAGGAAGTCTGACCTGGATTTCTGGAGAGAAGTTAGTAAAAACCTATAGCCTCGAGAACTCAAGACACACTAAAAGCTTTTGCTCAATCTGTGGATCTGCGATGCCGTCCACTCAAATGGAGGGAAAACTTCTGGTTGTTCCTGCGGGGAGCTTAGATGACGACTTTTCCATGAGACCGACTGCTCACATTTTTTGTTCGAGTAGAGCCCAATGGGATATCGATTTAGATAAAATCAACAAATTTGACAAACTTCCCAGCGAGAACCCCTGAGGCAGGGAGTTCTTAGCGGAACTCCGGGTGCTACAATCGAAAAAAGGCCTCTACCAAATTTTGAATTTTTTGGGGGGGGGGACTGTTTACGCTTCTCCCTATCGCGCTTCCCAAAGATCATGCTCTGACTGTATATTCATCCACATTTCAGCCATTGTTACACTCCAAAGCTTCCTGAAAGGACAATTCGGTTCAACGTCACAGAATAGCTCTATCTACATCTTTTAATGACTTACTAATGGACTCTACCTAAAATTCCATATATTATTAATAGGTTATGGCGCTTCGGGCCGCCTCCACCCTGGTTCAATAATAAGCAGAGGGTATTTTTAATGGTTTATATAGTTGGCGGTCTTCCTGGTGCAGGGAAGACCACATACTCGAGAAAACTAGGAAAAGAAAAAAACGCAATTGTGTTTTCAACAGACGTTTGGATGAGCGACCTTTTTTGGATGGATCAAGCGCCAGGCGAAGATGCCCAGTGGGCCCTCGAGCGCACCGCCAGGTGCGAAAAGCGTATGGTTCAAACCTGTATCGAGCTGGCTGAGATCGGAGTTTCTTCTATACTTGATATTGGGTTCGTAAACCTAAAATGGCGACAGAAAACCTATGCGGTATTGGATTCCGCAAACGTTCCATTTGAAATTCACTTTTTGGATGTCGACCGTCCAACACGCTGGGAAAGAGTACAAAGAAGAAATAAAGAAAAAGGCGAAAGTTATTCGTTTGAGGTCACAGAAGAAATGCTAGATTTTATGGATAAAGTCTATGATCCCATTGAAACGGACGAAATGAACGGAAGGCTGGTCAAAGTAAAAAATTAAGGAAACCGCTAGAGTTTTCTGGCCACCTCCACTAAATTTTTAGTACTCAAAACTCGTATGTACTAATAGACCGTTTATTTATTAGTTAATATCCCCGCTCACTCATTTACTTAGGTTATTGTCATGAATGGTAGTATAATGAAGTTATCTTAAAATAATAAGATCTGGTAACCAGCCAGATCCTAGAACCAGATCTCCTTATCCTAAGATTTAATACTGGCTATTTAATTGCCAGACAGGGGGAGTACATGACTGGTTTAGATTTCTTAGAAAGAGAAAATGATCCATTTTTTGAACCGGTACAGAAACAAAAATTAAATAAAAATCTTAGAAAAGTTGTCTTTGTGACCGGTGCCAGTACGGGTTTGGGACTTGCACTTGCAAAAAGATTGATTGATCAAGATCAGGTTTTTCTTGTACTTACAGCACGAAAGACTTCTCAGTTTAGATTTTTTGATGCTTCCATATTTGAAGCAAAAAATATTTGGCTACGAGATTTGGATATAACTAAACATAAACAAATCACCTCTGTTATTAACGAGGTCAATGAAAAGTTGGGTGGCGTTGATGTATTAATCAATAATGCTGGGGTAACAGATCGTTCTACAGTAGAGGATTCAAATGATCACTACAGACAAAAGCAGTTAGATGTTAATTATTTAGCCCCCTTTGAATTAATCAGTCAGGTTTTGTCATTAATGCGAAAAAAACGATCCGGACACATAATCAATATTTCCTCTGCAGGAGGTTTTATGGCTATGCCGACAATGTCAGCCTATAGCGCCTCTAAATTTGCCCTTGAGGGTGCGACAGAATCACTTTGGTACGAGATGAAACCCTGGGGAATACATGTAACTCTTATGATTCCTGGGTTTATTAATTCTGGTGGATTCTCACATACCTCTGAAAGTAGAAAATGTAAGAAAAGCATAAAAGATATTAAGAGCGCCTATCACGAACATTATGTTGGGATGAAAGACTTTATCTCCCAATATATGGGACAATCTCGTTCTACAAATGAATCAATAGCTAATAAAATTGTCAAAACGATAAAAAGAAAAAACCCGCCACTAAGAATATATGTGACATTTGATGCATGGCTATTTTCTGTACTAAAAAAGATTTGTCCACCAAAGTTATACTTTAAGATAATGTACAGGTTCCTACCCAATATCAGAAAATGGGGCAAACAAGTTTATCGAACTCACTAAGAAAACAACAAGTCCCGCTTCTACCATTAAGAGACAAAGCAAAACAGTAATTTCATAATTCTTTCCGTGTCGGGCAGTAAAATAGTATCTCAACACTAGCCTTTTTATCTAACAAGCCAGTTTTATCTCCAAGATCTGTATGGCTAGAATTAGTAACTCAGCGAAAAATAACTCATGCAAAAGCATGAATGAAGGGAAAAGTTGAATTGTCCGTGTAACTTTATAAATACTTGAATCAATCCAAAGTGCCGAATTGGGTCGTTGCCTTTGCAATTGCATCCTGAGAAATTTTATCTAAATCCAATGATTTCAAATAATCCAAAGCAAGTTCGATTTGGCCCTCTCGGCACATCCCTGCTGCAGCCGTTTCAATTTGAGCGTCTTGCAAAGCCTCTATAGCTTCATTCAGAACGGCCTTTGCCACAACAATTCCCACTTCTTCACATCTCTTACAGTTAAGCTCCTTACCAATGTGTTGCTCCCTCTGCTCCGATGTTGTAACCCATTGCCTTAAGTGAAAGGGCGGATCATGACGCACATGTTGTTTATGCCCACATTCGAGGTCAGCAACCCAGTGACCTTCTTCGTCCTTATGAAATCCCAAGATCTTTTGATTCACTCTTTCAATCCTACCCTAAGTGCAAATATCTATAGATTAAAAGAATCTAGAGTAGGACTCCAGATTCTTCGTCTGAACTATTATACTTCAATAAAGCAAAGGTCAGGACGAATTGTATCAAATTCTTGTGATAACTATTTCATAGCATCCTCTCTTGCGACGCATGGCGGAGTGATGGAAATTGATTAGAAATAATTTTTTACTAGTATTTCCAAATGGTTGCAGCAGATGACGGCGCCCCGCCAATTTCGATTTGGTCCAATCTACTTCTATGGTAGTGTTCCAACGTTAATAGATGCTGGGAGAACCTCTTTATGGGGAAGAGTTGTTGTGAAAACAAATCAAATGAAATTGAGCAATTAAGAAAAGGACAAAAAAGTGTTCTGATTTGGGTTCTTATTATTAATGCTTGTATGTTTCTTGTTGAATTTGTTTTTGGCTACATTAGTAAGTCCACAGCATTAATGGCTGACTCCTTAGACATGTTTGGTGATGCAACAGTCTATGCTTTCAGCTTATTTGTTATTTATCGGGGACCCGTCTGGCGGGCACGAGCCGGCCTTCTTAAAGGCCTGATAATGGCTCTCTTTGGATTCTTTGTTTTGGGGCAAGCTGCTTATCGATTGGTTGACGGAGTATTGCCCTCTGCTGAAACAATGGGATTTATTGGATTTTTAGCCCTTATCGCCAACTCAGTATGCCTTATGCTCCTCTATCGACATAAAAGTGATGATGTTAATATGCGCTCAACTTGGCTATGTTCTCGAAATGACATCATTGCAAACCTGAGTGTGCTTGTAGCATCTGGGCTAGTAGCTTGGACTCAATCTCTTTGGCCCGATCTAATTGTTGCTTTGGGAATTGCTCTGCTGTTTTTACAATCAGCAACTCAGGTGATTCTTGAAGCAAAACAAGAATTGAAAATCGCATTATAAATTTGGGGCTACATTCACAGGTGGCACCTCGACCAGCAAAACCCGGGCTTGATCCCGGGGCAACATAGCTATTAATATCCTTGTAAGCCAGAAAGGGCATCATAATCTTGCTTGGCGGATGAGATCGCTAAAGTTTTACCAATGGTAGAATCATCTAGGGCAACCTGAGCGTTATACTCCCCTACAAGCTTTCGAGACACATGCCATTCCTTCACCTCAGTATTACCTGAGGAAAACACATCTTTGCTAGAGTCTTCTTTATCAGACAAATGAACTGGCTGAGTGATAGTCCAGTCCAAACCACTTTCACGAACAATTTTGTCTTGAACTTCTGTGTCATCAATTTGCGGCTTCAGTAGAATGTCGAAGAACAGACGATCCACAAACCTAAGCTTATCTTTGGAGGGACCAGATCCATAAGTGGTTTGAACAACGAGGCGCTTAACTCCAAGTTCTTTCATAACTTCCACAACGAGTCTCGTTCCGTGGCTTCGAATATCAATGGGCGTGTACTTTGGGCCCAGTAGTCGAGTCCTTAAATGATTCTCGCTGATACCCAGGATAACAATCACTGTGTCTTGACCCTTAATCGCTTTTCTTAAGACCTCTTTATCTAGAGCTGAACCATCAAAAGTCTTCACGGAGCTTTCAAATACTTGAGAGGCCTTTCTAGACAGGGCTGTTACTTTATGATCTTGTTTGATTAAGGCCTCTACAGTTTTAAGCCCTGACCCCCCTGATGCTCCTACAACTAATACTTTCTTTGAACATTTCATTTTACTTCTCCTCTACAATTTCTTTTCTGATGCACTCATTATGACCAATCCCATCAGTGCAAATAAAATTTCGATAGCGAAGGCTCCGAGAATCAGACCACCAGGCATACCGTCCATTACAATGGCGGCAGTTCGGAAAATGCCATAAGCCGCAAACACGGTGGTGGAAATGAAGAGAGCGGACTCCTCAATACGCTTTCTGAAGACCCCAACCAAAGCGACCAATCCAAAAACCAAGAGACTGCCACCCATGGATCTAAGGTCGCTATAGAAGTTGATGTTGCCTGTGGCTCCGATACCGAACTGCCCCAAGTATTTCGTTGGACTCAAGCTGATATAGGCCCCAACAAGCAATAGGATGACTCCCGAGGCGGTTAAGTATCCTTTTTTCTTAGTGATTTTCATTCAAGACTCCTTTGTGTTTAAAGTACACTTCATTATTCGTCTTTTTTTATGTACTTTCCATGCTTGAAAATTCATAATTAATTGCAGATCGTACATTTGGGAGGAAAAATGAGTACTAATGGATCTCCACTTAATAGATACGGGGACGTCCTTCATTATTTGAAGCTAGATAGCATTTACTACAGTCGCTCGACACTTGGTGGCCAAGACTGGGGTGTCGAGCTCCCGCCGTTTGAGAACACAAGCATGTTTCATATCGTGACCAGTGGAAGTTGCTTAGTGGAAGTCAAAGGCAAGACGATCCACCTACAAGCGGGCGACCTTGTTTTTATTAGCCGCGCCTGCGGACACAAAGTGATCGGAGCGAATAACAAAAATGCCATTAACTTATTTAAACTCCCCATACAAAAAATCAGCGACACATATGAAACGCTGGAAATCGAAACAGACAAAGAGGAACTCACAACTCTTCTTTGTGGAGTTGTACGAATTAGCCACCCTGCAGGCGAAATGCTCATTAACGAAATGCCTGACCTCATTCACATTAAAAGAGACCACCATATGTTTGGCGACATGATGGGTGATATTGTTAGACTTGTATTTCGAGAAGCCTCTGGAAAATTCATCGGTGGAGAAACCGTTATCACTCGACTGGCTGATGTATTACTCATTCAAGCCATTCGAAGTTGGGTAATGAATTCAAACGAACTTCACGGCAAATGGATAAAAGCCCTTTCCGACGAGAAAATTGGAAAGGCCCTTACTTGCATTCATCAGCACCCTGAGCAGAATTGGACCATTGAAAACCTTGGTGCAGAAGTCGGACTTTCTCGAACCGCATTTGCCAATCGTTTTAAAGAAATGGTCGGTAGCTCCGTTCTTAACTACATTACCAAGTGGCGAATGAACCTTGCCGTAATGAAAATTAAAGAAGGTAAAAAGGTCGATATCGATTTTGTAGAAAGCTTAGGTTATAAATCTGAGTCTGCATTTCGGCGCACCTTCAAGAAGGCAATGGGTATGAACTTATCCGAGGTAAGCAGTGCTTCGTTGTAAATTTGAGTTCCAATTTTTTATGAATTTTGATAATTAACACCTCATGAAAATATTTATTTACGCCCTTCTCTCTCTCATCATTGCTGGCACAGCAGTATTTTTAGTTTCGTCTTACAAATTCAAGGGATGGCTTGAAAAAGGACATCATCGAATCAAAAACATCAATCTGCCCTCACGCCCCGTCAATATTCAAGAGCTACCTCCATTACTACAGAGGTATCTTGATCAAGTGATCCTTGAAGAAGCGAACAGCCAGTTTTCCTTTTTCACCCAGTCCGGAAAGTTTCGACAAAAACCTAATGATAAGTTCTCGGATTTTTCAGCAAAGCAATATGTATCACTGGCGTCGCCAATGTTTTCTTGGGTTGCATCAATGAACATGAATGGAATCCCTGTGACTGTCTGTGACAGACTTGTTGATAATAAAGGTGAATTGCAAGCTCGCCTTTTTTCCTCAATTCTTTTGGCTGAAGGTTCGGGTGATAGTTTTTTGAGAGGAGAGCTTTTAAGGTATTTGGCAGAGATCCCCTGGTATCCCATGGCCATTCTTAATCAACCAGAAATTGAGTGGGAAGATGTGGCATACAATAAAATAACCTCAACAATTAAACTCAACCAGGTGAAAGCCACCGTTGAATACACCTTCAATAAGGAAGGACTCATTGAATCCATTTTTGTGCCAGATCGTGAAAAAGGAGACGGTAAAGAAATTGAGTTACTACCCTGGTATGGCGAGTTCTCTCAATATGGAGAAAGGGCTGGAATCGTAATTCCTACTAAAGGACAAGTGAGCTGGATGTTAGACTCAGGTAAGTTTACTTACTTCAAGGGGCAGATCACAGGTTACCAATTGAATTGATTGACATACGGATTTTAGAGTTCTACGCGGATGGCATCGGAAAATAAAGAATCATTTTTTTAAAGGTTTTTTTCAGTTACAAGTTATCCTTATCTTGCTTAGTTAATTCAATCCCGAAAGTTGATGTGCAAAAAAATGGTATGCTAAGCGCAAGGCTCTATGGTTTTTTGTTAATTTCATTTTTTGGTGCTCAACTGAAAGTTTATTGTTTCCTAGCAATTACAAACAAATCAACTCTTGTTGGATTCCACTTTTTCACAATTGTAAATCCACTTTCTTCAATTTCTCGTACGAAATTTTTTTTGGTAAAAAATCCAATATAAGGGAGTTTTCCAATTTGGTAACCAACATACCAAAGCGGTTGAAACAATCTATAAAAACCACCCACACAACCTGTCCCTACAACGAAATAACCTTGAGGCTTTAGAGATTGATGAATTTTTTGTAAAGCCTGCTTTCTGTCCTGGACGAGATGCAAAATACTGTGGGCCATTACGACATCAAACGTCTCTTTCGGATGGTTCATTTCCTCTATAGATTCTTGAATAAAATCGATATTGGAATATTCTTTAGCCTCAGCTTTTTGTTTCGCAATCTGAATCATTTCTTTCGAAAAATCAGTTGCGATAATTTTCTCCACGTAAGGGGCATGTAGCAACGCTGTTGTTCCTGTTCCACACCCCACCTCTAAGACCTTCGATTCCGAGGTGAACAGTTCACGGGTTTGCAGGAGCTTTTTCATATAGTTATCTTGGCTTGGAACAGGCTTTTTCGAGTACTTAACCGCTACTTTATCCCAAAATAGTGAATGGTTTTCCATATTAAGCTCCTCCTTGGCCTATACTAATATAATATTATTCGCTATTACATAGCTAATTTCACAACTTTCATTTGCATAGGTTATTATGGAATGGAAATTGGCGTTATAACTGAAAATATTGGCGACCAAGATAATACTGTAGAAAAGATTCTGAAGAACCCAGTAGAGACTTGGGTTGTCTCTCATAGGGAACTCAAAACCAGCCGGAAGATCCGCTTTGTTTTTGATGCGTACTTGAAGGTTTAAGCTAATTGCAAGTTAGTTTTTGTTATAAATATTTGGCAGTCCAAATCTGATTGGACTGCAGTTTTATTAGGAGTATTAGATGCTCCTCCTAATACGAAGCTCCCGACGGATTAGCAAAAATTGATGACACCAGAGGCTAATGCAGCAATAATGAGATGCTTCTAAAGATAGAAGTCTGGAGGCTTTATGAATATTAAAGTATTGGGATCGGGTTGCAGCAAGTGCGTTACCTTAGAAGAACATGTAAAACAGGCATTGAATGAACTTGGTAAATCAGCTGACATCGAAAAAATATCAGATGTCGCAGAAATCACCAAATACAATGTATTGAAAACACCCGCTCTTGTTGTTGATGGTGAAGTTGTTTCTTCTGGAAGTGTGGTTTCAGTTGAAGGAATTAAGTCCCTTTTGGAGTAACAATGTTTGAGCAGATAGCAAATACGATCATCTATGACTGGCTGTCGCTCGATCCTAGTAACCATTGGAGTCAGGCTCTTCATTTTTTTATATATGATTCCTTGAAAATAAGTTTTTTGGTCATATTTGTTATCTCCCTGATGGGAGTTGTTAATTCTTATTTTCCAGTGGATAAAATTAGAGAGTTTTTAGAAAACAAAAATCTTTTTGGTATTGAACATTTTCTAGCCTCCATGCTTGGGGCCGTTACACCGTTTTGTAGTTGCTCTTCCATCCCACTCTTTATTGGTTTTCTAAAGGGCGGAATCCCATTAGGTGTCACCTTATCTTTTTTGGTCACTTCTCCACTTGTAAATGAGATAGCCCTCATTTTGTTTCTTGGTATTTTCGGCCTTAAGATCACCATTATTTATGCGGTATCTGGAATTTTTATTGGAACGATTGTTGGCTTTATATTAAGTAAGTTAGGACTTGAGAAGTATCTAGAAGATTGGGTAAAAGAACAGATCGAGCAAAAAATCAAAATGGCAAAGTTTCAAGATAAGAGAACCTTGCGAGAACGTGTTCCAGAGATAAAAACCGAGGCCATAGACACGTTTAAGAAAATCATTCCCTATATACTGGGGGGAGTAGCGATTGGTGGACTAATCCATGGCTTTGTTCCTACAGGATATTTTGAGCAATATATGGGAAAAGACAATTTATTTGCGGTTCCTATTTCGACGGTGTTGGCAATTCCAATGTACTCAAATGCCTCTGGAGTTATGCCGATCATTGAGAGCTTAGTTGCCAAAGGCATCCCAATAGGGACTGCCATAGCATTTATGATGGCTGTTGTTGGGTTATCATTACCTGAGGCCATGCTTCTCAAAAAAGTGATGAAGCTAAAGTTAATAGTTATTTATTTTTCAACAGTAAGCATTTCAATTATATTTTTGGGGTATCTTTTTAATGTAATACTATAAGATTGACGGACGAATTAGTTCGACTTTTTGAATAGGAGAAAATTTTGAGTTACGAAAATTATGGTCCGTTATCGTTTCTAATTGGAAGATGGGAGAGCCAAGGTTGGGTGGGAGAGAACACAGCTCCCGATCCAGATCGAAATATCGAAAAAACTAAATTCAGGCAAGAGATGACCTTTGATCCGATTGGTGACGTCGATAATCATGAGCAAAAGTTGTTTGCTCTTAGATATAGCACAGTTGCCTGGGAAGAGGGCAATGATGAAAACTCGTTTCACGAAGAGGTTGGATACTTTATTTGGGATGCTGAAAACAAACAGGTTTTGAAGTCTTTCATTGTGCCTAGGGGAATATCCGTTAACGCTGGAGGCACAGCCGATGTTGACTCCAAAGAATTTACTGTGTCTGCTAAAGTAGGCAGTCATACCTATGGGATTTGTTCAAATTTATTTTTAGATGAAGAGTTCAAGTCCGTTTGCTACGGCATCACATTCAAACAAATTGATGAGAACAGTTTTTCGTATGACGAAGATACCCAGATTAAAATGAAAGGCCGAGATGAAATTTTTCACCACACAGAAAAGAATGTTTTGAATAGGTGCCAGCCGTAAATTGTATTCGGTGGCAGAAACCCATGAATTTAGAGTGTGGAACAAAACTCTTTAAAGACCTCTTTATGCTTCTTTAAATCAAAGTCCGCAGCGACCGAGATTCTTACTATGTAGTCCTTGTCGCTTTCTTTGGTGGTACCTTGGGTGGAAGTCGCTGGAATTGTCCAATAGCAACCTTTTAACTGACCATAGCTTACACAGTGTTTGCTCTCTTCTGGAATAGCGTCGATCATCATGCGAATCAATCTATTGTTCAGTTCTCTTTTATGATCTTCCTTTTCTTGAGGTGTATTACCTTTCGATGGCAGATCGAGAGAGAAAACAGAAGGCGTAAAATTGGCGTTTGCCAACTCGTGAGAAACAAAATTAACCTTAGCCTCTGGTAAGTTCTCTTGGATAAAATCAACAAAACCTCTGGCATTTTGATAGGCGCCAGTAATTCTTTCGTTCATTGTCGGCATTTCTTCTGTCAAAATTTTCATTTGCAGAAGGGTCGCCTGATTGTCGCAAACAGCAAGGTGTTTGATAATATAGGGCTGAAATGACGCTGCCTTTTCATTGGCCACACAGTAACCAGCCGTACAAAGTCCACCACTTGGAAACTTGGATCCACTCACATAAGAAACGGCACGCACATCATGGAGGTAACCGCCCTCTCCAAAAAATTTGACGTTCGGGCAAAAGGTCTGATCCAAAATAAAAACCGGCTCAACGGCACCCTCTCCACCTTCAGTTTGTCTTTGCTTTTTCAAGGTGGAACTCAGTTTCTCAAGATCTGGAATCTCGACGCGAGGATTGGTTGGAATTTCAGCGATAATGTAAGGCACGGTGTTCTGTCTTGCACTATCCTCCAAAATTCTTTCGAGCTCACTCACCATATCTTTACCGCTATCCACAGGAAGATCGACAATCTCCACATTATCAATACAGGCCGCTACTCTTCGAGCTTGGTCATTGGTTCCACCATAACAGTTTGGGGGAACAATAAATTGAATGGATTTGCCTTGGTGGTTATCGTTGGCATGGTGAACCAGTCCCATCATTATAGCATACTGCACGGATAACCCACTTGAACCAAGAGCCACAGGGGTCATAGTCTGAGTGATTGTTTGGATTGTCTTTTCTAAGCTGGCGCGATCAACCACTGGGTCAGGATCATTAGGCATCCCCACCATCCCCTTTAATACATTGAGACAATTCTGCGGAGTCATCGCAATCGACTCGCGCCTTCTGACATGTTGAATTTCTTTAATATAATCGGGGTTGCTGTCCATCACTTGGATCACACTCCCCTGCCCTGGGTAGAGGTTCAGAAGAAAATCGGCTGGTGTCGCTTGATCTCCATTTGTTACAATTGTGCTACCTTCAAAGTCAGAAAGAGACGAAAAGTCTTCAACTTGGCTCACTTCAAAATCGTAGGCATAAACATTTGTGAGAACTTCGACGTCAAAATTTTCTGGCAATATTCCTTGAGTGACGATTCTTGTTTTCTTTTTTAAAAATTTGTTCTTTCGCAAAACTGCAAGAATTGGCATGGTTTGTGAGGAGAAACTAATCACAGAATCGGCTTGAATCCCCAAGTCCTTTGCCAGCGCCCACTCCAGTACACAAGACAGTGGATGCCCCAAACGAATGTAGTCAAAAGCTGTTGGCAGTTCACCAAGTGCCTCACGACTTATTTCACCCAAACTTTCATATTTTTCAAGAAACTCAACTTTGGCCAACTTCTCGTTATAAATATCAAGACGATGGGTGGTCAGCCGAAGCCAGTCATTGGGGATATTCTGTATCGTTTGCTGTAATGTCTCTTTGTCGTAATTCATAGTATTTCCTCACTCGGCACTATACCCTATGAGGTAAAAGAGTGAAGCTTTTGGTCACCGTATTAAATACATGATTCTGCATGTTATATATGCTATCTCTCCAATAGAAAATGCTTAAGATTCGTGAACTTAACCCAAATTCCAAAGAAGAAATCGAACTTGTCGCATCGAGGATGCGAAACACTTTGATTGACGTTTTGGGTCAAGAGAAAGCAGAGGCCATGTATTCAATGGACTGGTTGAGAGAACGCGTGATGTGGCATTTGTCTGCAGAAAAAGAGGCTAAGGTACTCTTGGCAGAAGCAGATGAAGTTGTCGGCCAGGCCATCATAAGAATTGAAATAGATGATAAAAAAGATCGCTTTGGCTACTTTTCTACAATCTACGTGGCTCCAGAGTTCAGGAGTCAAGGGATTGCCAAAAAACTCATTCAAAGAGTCGAAGCTTGGTGTTCTGAAAAAAAGCTACCCTACATCATTTACAATACGGCCCATGACAATGATCGACTCATTGAAATACTTAGAAAATTTTCTTACCAGATTGTTACTAAAACGATGGATATGGTTCAGTTAAAAAAATCACTCGACTAAGCAATATAGATTTCCCTCGTAGATTGAAAGCCATCAAGCGTTTTGTTTTGATACAGTTCTTCAACTGCACCCCCTATTCATTCATGTTTCAATTTGATAATTCAAATAGAAATTCTCATTTTTATATTCTTAGAAAAGATGAGTGATTTATGTCAAAACAATCCACCTAATTTTTCTTAAAAAATGTCTTAAACCCTTAAGGTGACAGTCTTCTGGACCGATAGAGAAGTAACAATTGAACGTTTGGCGGACATGAAAGCATATATACATGCACCAACCATGGTGCGCATTTTCATTCAGTTTTTTATGGCCATGAGTACACTGTTTTTTTTAGGGTGTGGCTCAGAGGGTACTATTGAAGATGAAATCCTTCCATCTTTTAAAATTGAATCTTTCACCAATCCGACACAAACAGATTATACCAATAGCACCAACTACGTCATCACCTGGGAAGAAAGTTCGTTTGAAAGATCTCCTGAATACTTTTCAAATTACATAGCAAAGCTTTACAACAGCCCCGACTGCTCTGGATTAACCATCGAAGAAACTTCTACAATGGGTACGACCTACTCTTTGGATGATAAAGGTCTTAATGAAGGCGTCTATAGCGTTGCAGTCCAATTAAAGAAAGTGAATGGTGAGTTTGGGCCAGAAGTATGCTCACCAGCCATTTACTACGATACCAGTCTCCCAACCGCGACCATAAACGTGGTTGGAACTTTTCCTTCGAATGCCAATGTGATTGCTGTCAACGGAACTTGTGGAGATGGAACTGCCGCCAACTCCGAAGTTCTCCTCTGCGCCAAGGCTTCTTGTACAGTGGATGCCGATTTTGACCAAAGTACCTTGTGTACCTCTGATGGAACATATAGCACCAATGTCACCGCCCCTGAAGGAAGTATAACTATTGGGGCAAAGGTATACGACTTGGCTGGAAACTCTGAGCAAGAGTTGCAAGGCCCCTTCATTGTTGATCGCACCTTGCCTAACCTTGCTAGTTTTAATTCACATTTAGTTCCGGTCACAACAGGTTCTACCTCTTTTGACTTTACCTGGACCGGAAGTGATGTTGGGTTGGCTGGCCTACATAGCACTGAAGCCTACGAAGTCCAGTTCTTTGACAATGGAACCTGTGCGGCACCCGCATTGAACACTGTTACAAGCACTTCTACAACTTACTCCACCACTGGATTGTCCGATGGACAAACTTACACTGTCGGAGTTATTACAAAAGATGAAGCCGGGAATCTAACCAGCCTATCGTGCTCGCAACCTTTAACGGTGTCGGTAACTTCTCCAATCATTGCGATCAGTGATCCGACCAACAGTATTCCAGCCAACCAAGAAACTTTTGCGAAAACGACAACCGTATCTGCAAGCATCAGCAATGATGCAGTGGCTGTTGGCTGGTGCCTTTCAGAAACTCAGTCGACAGCTCCTACCGCTGCAACCTGCTCAGGGACCGGTTGGGTTGGAACACGTCCTACGAACTTCAGCTTCACTGCGGGAGAAGGTGGTCGCGTTGTTTACCTTTGGATTAAAGACGCTGTCGATTTTATATTTGGCACCAATGACAGCATCACAATTGATACTTTAGCTCCTTCACCCTTGAGCTATTCCTCTCCGGCTATCAATACCGAAGCCCAAACTGGTGTGACCATTACCGGTTCTTGTGAAACTGGAATCACTGTGGATCTCAGTGGGGACATCAGCTCACCGGCAACAACGACTTGTCTCGCAGGAAGTTTCTCGCAAGCCATCACTTTTACTGCTGGAGAGGGAACCAAAAATATTGTGGTCTCACAAACTGATTCTGCAAGTAACTCGACCAGTACCAACCGAGACTTTGTGCGCGATAACACTGCACCTACTTTGGCCTACTCTTCTCCGACTGCAAATACCGAAGCGCAAACAGGGGTGACCATCACCGGCTCTTGTGAGACTGGAATCACTGTGGACCTCAGTGGAGACCTCACGACTCCAGCAACAACGACCTGTCCAGCCGGAAGTTTCTCACAGGCCATCACTTTACTGCCGGTGAGGGAACTAAAAATATTGTGGTTTCACAAACCGATCCCGCAGGGAACACTGGCAGTGCCAATCGAGACTTTATAAAAGATACTGTGGCTCCGTCTTTGACCTATGCCTCGCCAGCCGCTAACACCGAAGCGCAAACTGGTGTCACCATCACCGGCTCTTGTGAAACTGGAATTACTGTGGACCTCAGTGGAGACCTCACGACTCCAGCAACAACGACCTGTCCAGCCGGAAGTTTCTCACAAGCCATCACTTTTACTGCCGGTGAAGGAACTAAAAATATTGTGATCTCGCAAACCGATCCCGCAGGGAACACTGGTAGTGCCAATCGAGACTTTGTTCGCGACAACACCGCTCCGACTTTAGCCTTCTCATCACCAGCCGCCAACACCGAAGCACAAACTGGAGTGACCATTGCCGGTTCTTGTGAGACTGGAATCACTGTGGATATCAGTGGAGACCTCACAACTCCAGCCACCACAACCTGTACGGCTGGAAATTTTTCTCAAGCCATTACATTTACCGCCGGTGAGGGAACTAAAAATATTGTGGTTTCACAAACCGACCCCGCTG
>CBDUOS010000056.1:0-19857 GCA_965368905.1 uncultured Bdellovibrionales bacterium
ATAAGAGTGCGACAGCCATACCGACAGTCCCCAAAAAAAGGTGAGAAATGGGAGGCAAGCCAAAGCCATCCAATGATTCCATGTGCGATCTTGACTGGATTCCGAGGCCAATAACAAAGAGGGCTTCACCCCCACCAGAGAGGCCAACAGTGGCAAACAGATTAAAAAGCTACCAACTGTTCCAATGCCGAATCCCACCCACAAAGTTTTCGTCGCCAACTGAAAGTTTACGGTAAAAGGAAGAAGTCCTTGGGTGATCGCTCCCAATCCAGGCACCAACAACCAACCCAGGGCCATCGCCAGAATTGAGCTAGTCGCCCCCAGCAGTAGAATTTGAATCACGTAGTAGGACAACGCCAGTGAGCGACTAGCCCCCAAACAAAGGAGAGTGGCAATCTGCTTCACCCGTTTACGGAAATAGGATCGAAACAGAAACGCCGACCCAATCGCTGCCAAAAACAGAGCCACAAGAGAAGCTAAACCCAAAAAGTCATTGAGACGATTCACTAAAGCCGTCATTTGTTGGCTTACATTTTCATGTGTGTAAACACGCACCTCGGGAGAATCCAAAATTTTAAATATCACATCACGATATTGATTCAGAGCTTGGCTGGTGCGTCCAGGTAACTTGAAAACAATGGAGTGCCAAGCAATGGAACCTTTTCGCAAAAGCCCTGTTTTCTCCAACTGATTTCGATGCATATAAATCCGCGGAGCCATGTTGGTCGAAATGCCAGCGGCGGCATCTTCCGAAACAATGTCAGCCACTTTAAATGATGTCTTGCCAATGAAAAGGTTGTCTCCTTTTCGCACATCCAATTGACGGGTCAACTCAGGGTAAACCCAAACAATGTTTTCACTCTTTAGTTGCAAGTGCTGCTTTTCCCCCAAGACACCCTCGTCTTGCAGAATCACATCACCATAAAACGGATAACTTTCATCGATCGCCTTGATCTGGACGAGGCGCGATCGGCGCTCTCCATTAGCAACCATCGAAAACATTTCAACCATGTGCGTGGTCTCAAAGTTTTTCTCGAAAGTTCCTTGCACCAAGTTGATTTCTGATTCCAGCAAAGGTCTCCTGGCTGATAAGCCGAAGTCTCCACCCAAGACCGCCTTGGAGCGTCCTTTGATTGTTTGATCCAATGACACCTTGAAACCGTCTAGGGCGATAAAACCCGTCAATCCCAATGAAAGGTTCAAGATGAATAGAATGGAAAACCTTTTGCTATTGATCAACTCGCGCAGAATATATTGCAGCCACTTCATTGCAGTTCGCCACCCACAAGATGAAGTTGTCGCTGGCAACGCCCTGCTAACTTAAGATCATGGGTGATCAGAATCAACGTCGTCCCTGTCTCTTCGACAAGGTTGAACAACAAGTCCATCACCTTTTCACCGGTCTCGGTGTCTAAGTTGCCACTGGGTTCATCGGCCAATAAGATTTTCGGGCGAGTGACCGAAGCTCGGGCGATGGCCACTCTTTGGCATTCTCCCCCACTCAATTCATGGGGGCGATGAGTGACTCTTTCTGCAAGACCGACCATGTTCAACATTTCTTTAGCTTGCTCTTGCGCATTGTCTCGCCGCAAAATATCCAAAGGTAAGGCCACGTTTTCCAAAGCGGAAAGATGAGGCATCAAGTGAAATTGTTGAAAAACAATTCCAATATTCTTAGCGCGGAATTCATTGAGTTGCGACTCACTCATCTCGTGCAATGGCTCTCCAGCAAATAAAATTTCTCCACTAGTGGCTTGGTCCAGACCCGCTAGAAGAGATAGCAAGGTGGACTTGCCACTCCCGGAAGGGCCAACAATGGCTAAACTTTGCTTTCTCTCCACTTGAAAAGACACATTTTTCAAAGCGTCAATCTGGCGCTTGCCCTGAAAAAAACTCTTTCGCAAATTTTTTACTTCCAAAATCACAAATCACCTCGGATCGCTTCATAGACAGTTTGTGCAACGACCTTATGCCCTTTTTCGTTGGGATGAATTCCATCAGAAAGATTCAACTTGGGGTCAGCCCCCACCCCTTTAAGCAAGAAGGGGATTTTTTTGATTTGTTTTTCTTTTACCAATTTTGCAAAAAGCTCTTCGAATTTTCTTCGATAGTCTTTGCCATAATTCATAGGCAACTTCATTCCCGCTAGATAAATCGTCACTTTATTTTCCTTAGCCAAATCGATGGCTTTGCCCAAATTTTTCTCAGTAGACTCAAGAGGTGTCCCTCGCAAACCATCATTGGCTCCCAATGCCAAAATCAAGAGAGACGGTTTTTTCTTCATATGCCACTGCAGGCGGCTGGCAGCGCTGGCTGAAGTGGATCCACTGGAGCCAGCATTGACTACAGAAATGTTCTTTTCTGGGTGTTTGGTTCGAATCAAATTTTCCAATTGGGCTGGGTAGGCTGCAGTTTTTGCCACTCCATAACCTGCAGTCAACGAATCACCAATAATTAGAATGCGCTTAGCTTCAGATTGAGGCTGCGATTCCGCAACGAGAAAAAAACTGAACAGTAGGGCCAACAATTTCACATCGAATATATATTGTAGATTTTAAAGGATTACAACGTACTAAGAGTTGCCGAATTGGTAATAGCCCTTCTTCGGGACGATAATGGTTAAAACCCCGTCCTTATAGGATTTAACGGCTTGCTCATACTCAGCCGGCTTGGCCATAGCGAACTCTTGACGGATGCTTTGCGCTATATTGGAGCCAATCTTTTCATTGTCCTTCTTAAATTCCTGTTGGTGTTGGCGCGTGGCCTGCAGAGAAATCTTATTGGGCTGAATATGCACGCGCACGTTTTTCATTTCATGTTCTGGAATTTGTGCTTTGACTTCGTAGAAGGCTTCGCCTTCGTTGAACTCAGCTCCAAAATCAACCAATGAGTAAAAGGGGTCTTCCTGCCTATTCTCATAGAACTTGGCTGTCGAAATAAAATCCTTCTTTAACTTGAACATCTCTTCAGCCAATCTGTTCTCTTGATTTTCAAAAGTCGCTTCATTCATTCTTTCATTTTCTTGAAACTTTTTACTGTACTCTTGGCGTTGCTGTTTGATTTCTGTTTGAAAGAACTGTTCGTCATTCTCTAATTGCTTGTGATAGTGGTTGTGCTGTCTCTCTTTCACACCTTGAAATTTGTTCTGATTTCTTTCCAATTGTTCATTGTGCTGTTCCACCTGGTGCCGTTCTTTAGTCTGATATTTTCGACGACGACCAGTGATTCTTTCTTGGCCTTGCTGTTCGATTCTTTGTACTTCGTTGTTGTGAGTTTTTTGCAAAGTTTTTTCTCGTTCCTGCATTTGCGCTTGTTTTTGTTTCAAACGAAAACGTGACTCTTTATCCATATCTTCGAGCTGTAATTCGGTTTTCTGCTTTTTTTCCATTGTGGCTTTGCGTGCCTGATCGCGAACCTGAATATTCCGTTCTTTTTCTAACTGGGCCTGCTGACGAAGCCGAGCATTCTCTCGTTGTTTCTCACTTGCAGCCTTTTGATAATCCTGTTGCGCTTGCAACTGCTGTTTATCCAAGCGCGACTTATGATTCAAACGCTCCTGCTGCACAAATGTGTCGTTCTTTTGTTTGACGTTTTCTAGTTGGGTTTTCTGCGTGTTTTGCAGCTCAGATTTCTCAATGGTGTGACGGCTGCGCAATTCGCTCATCTCTTGCTTGTGCCGATCCTTTTTGGTTCGAGTTTGGTGATCAAACTGACGGTCCAACATTTCCATTTGTTGGCGGTGATTGGCTTTTTTTATACTGTACTCTGAAGCCACAGCAAACCCTTCCTAGGTCAAAACAACAGTCCCTCATGGACTGATCCATTCATAGTCTCTTCATCTCCTAGAATAACATGGGAAAACGGCGATCCGGGCTTACGGGCCCTCAATTTCGGCCTTTAGTGTGTCAGCCGTCACAGGTCTTTTGCACAGAGGTTTGAACATTCCATAAGAACGCTTCCAACACATCCAGTGATCCACCAGCTCCACGCGCTCATCTCGACTGAGGTGGTGGTACTCAGGGTACTGAATCCAATCCAAGGTCGAGTAAACCGTGCGAGCCTTATCCGTCTTGTCATTGACGATTCGCAATTCAAAGACGCGATACTCCCCGAACAGGACCTGTGGCAGAAAAAGGAATAAAATAAACCATTTCATTCCCTTGTTATCGGCGGATTATTGGATTTGCCTTAGTGGCGGACTTTCACTTTGTTGAGCATGGAGTTCTCAACGATTTTGAAATAGGCCCGAATCAATAAAGAGTGCTCACCCTTGTTTAAAGATTTTAAAAAGTCTCTTTTTTCAGAATACTTTTTGAGACTGATAAACTCGTATAAGACTTCTTGGATCTTTTTGAGTTTTTCGATGTCGTTTTCGTCTTTGTGACGGTTTTTGTCATTGAGGGCAGCTACAATCTCTGCTTTATCAAATAGCAGATGCACACCCTTTGCTGACTGTAAAATCAGGTTGTCCATTTGCTCAAGGCAATCGTACGTCAAGTCTACCACCTTCGCCTCCTTGCGATGGGTTCATCCCTGAAAAATGATATTGGCTTAGTTTCATTTTGGGACATTTATTACTTTGCATGCAAGTCCATTTCTTGAGACATTGATGAGTATTTTTGAAATAGGGGGACGTCTCATTTTGACATTATCCGTCATGGACGTAGCCGCGGGCCTGGAAAAGCGAGTATCATTAAAGAGTGAGCAAGAAGAAAGAGACCGGCATGCAGGAAGAGACCATCATTATCGATAAAGAAAATGACCTGATTTTCAATACCGAAGAGGAAGTGCTCAATCACTTTGCAACCCCGATTCAAAAGTTGGAAAAAGAGTTTCTGAACCTGAGAACCAAAGAGGATTACTCAGACGAGGAGTCCCTAGGCATGGAGGAGCAGCTCGAAGATTTGCTGCACTCCCCCGACGAGGTCTGGGAAGACACCGAGACTGTCGAAGGCATGGTGATTTACAACTTTATCAAAGCCTTTGAAGACGAAGAAAACGACGATATTTACTTCTATGTCGCCCTCACCTACTTGGCTGATGATGTACCGACCTTTGTATTCTTGCACTTCCCTACACGCTTTGACGTCCTGTGCGAAACCTACCGTCGCGGTGAATTGGTCTATGACCGCACCAAAGAAGAAGTGGGCTATGGAGGCATCGATGGAGATGCTCTAAGCGAGGGTGATGATTTGTCTCTAGGACTTTACAAAGCCATGCTGATCGTTCGCAGCACGACCGATATCGACGAATCTCTCTTTCAAAATTACGCAGAACTGCGAGAAGAAACCATTGAAGAGGCC
Organism: uncultured Bdellovibrionales bacterium; assembly: GCA_965368905.1. Classification (GTDB taxonomy): domain Bacteria; phylum Bdellovibrionota; class Bdellovibrionia; order Bdellovibrionales; family JAGQZY01; genus JAGQZY01. The sequence goes on from CBDUOS010000056.1 coordinate 5,304, forward strand.
GATGAGATTTGGCGCAATACAACTTCCAACGGTTACACCTTGGTGACTTTTATAAAAGACTTCTCCCGTGCTGAGGAAGGGGCAGAACATCTTTATTATATGGCTGTCACCCTTGAAGACGAGGGCACCAACAGTCATGCCCTCTTATTCTCTTTTCCCACAAATGATGAAAATTTAGTGGACCGATACCGGCATGGTGAAAATCTACAAGCCGAAGAAGTGATTCAAGAGTCCTCTCACTAAAGTTTTTCACTAAGATACTCTCTGGGAGTACCTATCAAAATATTTTTAATCAATTCAGCAATTGCCGCCCTTGTATTTGCAATTATGGATCGCTGCCTCGCCATCATTCTGAAGACAGTCACACCTTTGTTTTCGAATTAAAATATTACGGACGCGCTTCGGGCTCTTCACCACTTTGACTGGTCGGCGGTGCCGGCTGACACTCGGGCCCCGGGTTAGGGTTGACCGCACACAACGCAGCCGTTCTAGCCCCATCCAAACCCGTAAACATGGGTAACACTTGAAAGCAGGCTCCACCATTTTCGAGAGCATGATTAAAAATGCTTAAAGTATTGCGACTGTTCTGGGGAGTGGCATTGGCCGACACCCATTGCAAGCGCTCTAAAATGGCTTGGCGGACGGTGGCTTCAATCTGTGAATCATCCATTGATTGCCCTTGCACCCCTGTGGGAGTGAGTGCAGCGTTGGCCGAGTTGATATGACACAATTCTGTTCCAGTTTGTCGTCCCCGGTGCTCATACACCTGCACTCGAATATAGGTAGGATTCAGGTTGGCCGACTCTTCCCCCGCATTCAATGAGCCACTGACAGGCAAAACCATGCCCCCATTGTTTTGATTACGTGAACAAGCACTGCGAATTTGATTTTGCCTACTCACCGGGTAAACAGTGCCTCCATTATTCTGAATCACAGCAACCCGATTCGGATCGGAGAGGCGAACCACCAAGGCATTAATGTCGGCATTGGCCGAAGTTCCGTGAGAAACGTTCCCCAAAAACTGCGAACTTCTAAATGTCTTCATCTCAGAAGAGCGCAACGCCAGGTTGGTCCAGTTGTAGCAGTTTTCCAACTGCTGGAAATTCACTTCATGCCCATGAGCCGATAGGCACGTGAGAGCGATCACAATAAAAAACAAAGACTTTCTTAACATAGATACTATTATGCCACTTTTTTGAATGAGCTCAAAATTAATGGGTTCGGATTCAAGAATTAGGACTTGGTTCGGCGTCCAATAATGGATTCGATCTCGCCATTCATAAAGCGAAGACGCTGTTGGAGATCATCAAGCATCATTATATTGGATTTAAGACGCTCAATCGCATCAAGCTCCACATCACCGTCGTGATAGTGCCTAGGGGCCTGATATTGTTGGGAAACCGCAGGTTTTGCCGCCTGTGTTTCCAGTTTTGTTTTGGAGTCTGTCTTTTTTCTTAAACCCATTCTTAACATTTCCTCTTAGACTGAGCCTAGACTTGGGGCCTAGGGCTGACAAATTAAATTACCTTACAAGAGCCTATCTTTTTTACTGATATTCACAAGACATGGAATCTTTATCAATTTCAGGCAGTTCCAACATTGCAACATCTTCACCCTCTGCATTTTTTGTAACGATGGGCGCCGGCCGCATCTCCCCAAACTGCAATTTGGGGTACATCACTGATCCAACACCTGGGTCCTCTATATGTCCAAGTCCTAACACATGGCCGAACTCGTGAATCATCAAACTTTTAAACTGAATCATGCCATCTGTGGCCTGAATGGAGACATCATCAAAATAAAAACTCTCGGAAGCATCAATCAATACATCCGCTTCATAGATAAAATCTCCACGAAAACTGATACTGGTCCGCGCCTGCTCATCCTTAACATTGGTGTTTTCAAAAACAGCGCGATCGACTCGGTAGATTCCGTTGTATCCGTCGGCAATGACTCGACCACTTTCATTCAAACGAGGAGCCGGCAAATCTTCCGTCCGCCCAATCAGCTCGAGAACCGGTTGCTCAAACTGAGCGTTCCAAACATCCATGGCTTCGACGACAGCGTGATAATAAGCATCAGCGTTCTCTCCACTGAAAGAACCTTTGTCCAAATAAAACTTCACCGGGACACGAGCCCAAGACACACGTCGGTTAAAGGAGTTCTGCACAAAGTTGCAAGAATCCTCAGCGGGGGGTGGGTTTTGACAGGCTGATAAGGCTGTCAGTGCGAATATCATAGTGAGTGAGCGTAGCAATAGGCGTTTCATACCCTCTATCTGTTCAATTATGAGACCAATTGAAGTTAAATAGTTAAGTTACTGAAATAAGATAGCTTTACTGATTTCGTCTAGAAAGAGGGGGTGCCCTTTTACGTCGCCTCAATTGTAACTCTTTCAACTTGAAAAAACTGCTCTCTAAATATGCAAAATAACAAGGCTTTATACTGTCCAGATTTTAGACAATTTAAAGATTGAAAGTGCCATTTCTGATACCATTTACGGGATGTCCAAAACGCATAAAGTTTCAATTATCCCCGGAGATGGAATCGGTCCCGAAATCATGGAGGCCACACTCAAAGTTTTGCAAAAATCAGGAGCCCCGTTGGAGTTCCATGAGATTCATGCGGGAGAAAGAGCTCTGAGTGACCTGGGAGCTTTGCTACCCGACCCGACTCTGCAAACCATTAAAGAGACGGGCGTCGCCATAAAGGGCCCTACAACCACCCCTGTGGGCGAGGGACACACCAGCATCAATGTGCAAATTAGAAAAATTTTTAATCTGTACGCCAACGTCAGACCGGTAAAAAACCTCCCCAATGTCCCTTGCCGCTATCCGGATGTGGACCTTGTCATTGTTCGAGAAAACACTGAGGGCTTGTATGTTGGGGACGAGAAGATGCTGGATGATGACACCGCTATTTCCGAGAAGAAGGTGACTCGGCAAGCTTCAGTTCGCATCGCGCAGTTTGCTTTCGAGCTGGCTCAAAAACGCCAACGAAAAATCGTCACGGCAGCTCATAAAGCCAATATATTAAAGAAGTCCGATGGTCTGTTTCTAGAGTCCTGCCGCAAAGTGGCCGAAAATTACCCCAACACAGAGTTTAAGGATGTGATTATCGATGCCTGCTGCATGCAGCTCGTGCGCTGGCCCGAGTCTTTTGATGTGATCGTCACTGGAAACCTTTATGGTGACATCCTCAGTGACCTGTGTGCAGGCCTTGTTGGTGGACTTGGAATTGTCCCCGGTGCCAACATTGGCGATGACCTGGCGGTGTTTGAAGCCGTTCATGGGTCGGCTCCTGATATCGCCGGAAAAAACTTAGCCAACCCAACGGCCCTGATTCAGTCGTCTTTACTGATGTTGCAACACTTGGGAATGCAGGACTATTCTGACAAAATTTTTACTGCCTTGGTTGAAACCCTGAAGTCTGAACAAGCGAGGACTGCGGATGTGGGCGGCAAAGGATCGACTACAGAGTTCACCGACGCAATCATTTCCAACCTTTAATGAATATCGGCTTTTCCCGATGCAAGAAAGATCACATTGATTTCTTGAAAGCTAAAATTATAAACCAAGCCACACATTTCACAATCCACATTCAGTGACTCTTGTGATTGCAAAATCTGTTGAAAATCTTCTTTGGGTAACAACTGCAAAGAGTTCCCAGCCTTGTCTTTACTGCAGGTGCAACCGTAATCCACAGAATGGGACTTCACCTCTTTCATGGGAATATCTCCCAAATGATTTTTCAACAAATTGCAGTGATCATGCTCTTCCTCTATCAGTGTCGATAACGGCAAAGAAAACTTTTGGTGGTTTTCAATGGAACGCAAGGTCTCTTCAGTATGCCCGGGCATCAACTCGATCAGAACCCCACCGGCAGCCATCACTTGTCCCTCATGCCCAATCTTTACAGCCAATGAAATCAAACAGGGGATCTGCTGCGACTGATTGAGAAAATACGCAATATCTTCCCCGATCTCACCGCTTTGCAACTCCACTTTACTGACAGTGGGATGCTTTTGGTTGGGAATGTAGGTGACGGCCTGGAGCACCCCCTCGCCGATCAATGGCTTGAGTGACAAGACATTGCCGTCCAACGACAACGGGGCATTTTTCTCACTGATGTAAGCACGACAAAGGCCATCGTATTGGGCATGTGCAAAAACTTTTTGTATGGATTTTGACCCCATAACCTGAAAAGAGAGAGCCTGTTTGTCTTTCAGCTGGCTGGCAACGAGAACCGTCCCCACCAACAGTCGTCCAACAGCGACCGAAGAACTTGGGGAAGCCACAATCATTCGACTCAAGTCTTCGATGACATCAGTCATCACAACAACCGAGGCCCGCACGGTTTTGTCTTCCGAGAGGTAGCCTTTCAATTGACCAGTGCTTTTTACGGGATGGGACATAGCGAATAACCTATCATTGCTCATTGGCAAAGGCCAGTCTAGGATAAGAGACCATGGAAGTTTTTCTCCTCCGTCATGGAACTCGCAATTTTACTCTTGGAGATGTCCCTTTGAATGAAGAGGGCCTACAACAAGCAAAAGACCTGGCCGCAATGGATCACTGGGAGCCACTGAGTGGACTCCTCTCATCACCCCGCAAAAGAGCGATGATGACTGTGCAACCCATTGCAGAACGTTGGGGATTCTCCCTATCTATTTTTGAAGACCTGGATCAGGTGCGCGGCGGAGAAGGTGAGATCGAGTTTCATGCGCGAGTGAAAAATTTTATCAAACGAGTGGAAGAAAAAGAATTCGGCGAGAAAGTTCTTATTTGTTCCCACAGCGATTGGCTTGCTGTGGCGGCGCAAGTGATTCCCACCGACGAACTGGATTTAAAATACAAAATGTTTCGATGTGCCGAAGTGGTCGCCTTTAAGATTGAGGCTGGGCTATGGCATCTGAAATCTTAAGCCAGTGCATTTTTTTGTATAGTAGAGCCAGGCCAATTCCTATGACAAACCCCAAAAGATGAACCGCATGGGCCACTCCACCTGAAAACATCGATGGCTGGGCCAACCAACCCGATAGATCCTCGGCCATACAGAGCCACAAGACCCAGTAGATGGTTGGAACAAACACGAACCCCATATATTTGCGAAAGGGTAACAGGATATAAAATAGGCGTGTTTTGGTTTTATTATCACTGATAAATAGAAAGCCAAGCAGGGCGCACAAAGAACCACTGGCTCCTACCAACGGGGCACCACTTAGGTTTCCGAAAAGTATGAAGGCAAACGCCGCCAAACTTCCTCCGATTAAATACACAGAGAAGACGGTCAAACCTGAGTACCTTCTTTCTAAAAAACCACCAATGATCAAAATCAACAGGGCGTTTCCTAGTAGGTGAGCCAACCCTTCATGATAAAACTGATAGCTGATCGTCGAGAAAAAATCCTGTTGCACCTCACTCACACCCAACATGAGAGGTGGATAGTAGGCGCGCAAGACCAAAAACTCTTGAACCTCGGAGCGCCAAGATTTGATAGCAATCTGGTCGCCCTTCCAGTTTTCTTTGGGTGCTTTTCGCATAAACTCTTCATCTCGGAAAGCCAGGCGCCCCAAAGTTGTCATATTCTTAACCCGAGCAATATCGCGACTGGGACTGAATTGCTTGTAGACCTGACCTTGAGTGTAAAGAAAGTCCTCGTTTTTGTACCAAGTTTGAAATTCTTGTTGGCAGTCTCGAGACAGAGAATAGTTTTGCGAGAACAAAAAGGCGTTGAGCATAATCAACAACCATGTCACCGGCGCTCGACTGAAAGTCATGAAGCCGTCAAGAAATGGAATGATCATAGACGACCTTCTAAAATATTATAGATATCTTTAATTTCAATTGGAATGTCTTTTGCTGAGGCCGGACGACGCGTCGACTTCTCAGACAGGCTTGGGTAGAAGAAGTCCAACAACTGCAACTGTTGTTTTACACTCAACTGACCCTTCTTCAATTCCATTTGCATGAAGTACAGAATGTTAGGATCCCCAACTTTACCGTGGGTTTTTGCAACCCAATAAGCTTCGTCCCAACGGAGCTGACCAATCAAGCTATGAAATGTCAGCGCACCAACCACAGACTCCAATTGACCAGGATCTTCAATGGGCTTCAACATGACTTCGGCCTGTTGGTACTGTTTCTCGTTATTAAGCTGTGCCGCAAGTAAAACACGAACAAAATTGTAGGGGTTCTTTAGTTTTAATGTTTTCACCAACTTCGACAACCGTTCACTTTGTTCTTCCACGGGAAGCAAAGTCCATAAACTCAAATCGCACAAGTGATGATTGGGATTGCTTTTGCAAAGCTCATCCATGTACTGCTTTGACTTTTCGAAGTCATCACTAGTAACCGTGGCCATAGAAAACAGTGCAAGCGCTTCGTCCTCATGATTCCACAAAGCTTCGCGGGCGTGACCGTACAAGCAATCATCTGTGATTTTCTGCAGCAGGTTCAATTCAAACACTTTTTCTAGATCACCATCGACCTTGGCAATGCCTTGTTCACACACCTCTTCAGCATCTAAACTGGTTAGTGAACTTTTTGAATCTTGCAAAAGAAGATTCAAAATCGTCAATCCTAGAATTAGCGAAAGAGCCCCACTCACCCACTGTGCGCGCCACCTCTCCATACGGCTCGGAAAACCAACTGGATTCTTTTCGCTGATTACGAGAGTGTCTGACACTCGGTCGTGTATGGGACGACGCATGGGATGGGTGAAAATTGCTACCAAAGGAATTCCAAAAGAGACAATTTCAAAAAATATAAAAATGGATCGAACGAAGGACTGTAGAAACCCCAGAGACCCATGGTAAGAAATCACTTTCAGTGAGAAGAACATCTTTCCAATGGTCTGTCCTCGCCAAGCAATCATCAAAGTGTAGTAGACGACAAACAGCAAAACGAAGATCATCAAGTTTATTACTCGAAAGGTTGAAACACCGGCCCCTTCATCGAAAAGGAAGGATTCTAAAATCCATTTTTTCACAGGTGATTGAAGAATTTGAACCAAGGGTAACAAGAGTGCGCAATCCAAAACATAGGCTGCCAACCGATCTTTCGGTGACGCCATACCGATGACTGCGTCGCTCACCGGTGGATTAGAATCTGGAAAAGTACGGTCCTTAGCCATAAGGACCTATCGGCAGAAGCGACCAGAATATAAATCAGGAACGGCGCTACTGGACCGTCATCGATAAAAGATTTTGATCTTTGTCTAGGAGCATTTGCACGGTCCCAAGGTCCTGACCACTTGAACTCATCAGGCGAAACCTCTCTAGAGTGCGTTCATTGTTTTCTTCCACAAGAACGGGTTCCACAGATTGTGCATCGTCTGAAAAAAGAGCCAAGTTTTGCGTTAAAAAACTCTGTCTCTCTTTTAGGGCCTTGGGCTGGCTGTTAGGGTTCTGGGCAAACTGAATTTCTGCGATTTTGCCAGTCACCTTGCGGACACTGTAATTCCCCTCTAAGGTTCCAATGGCGAAGCTATCGAAAACACTGGGCTTTTCACCCACATTCGCCAAATCTCGAGATTTGGTTTCTCTTAATACTTCAAAGGCTTTCTTCTCCCAAGAGACTCGAAACAAGGGGTTGATACTGGCTGGTGCACGTGAGTCTGAAACTTGTGTGGTGGGCTCACCGGCCACAGTCTGGGGATTCACCGTTTTGGTGAAGATTGTACTATTAATACCAATGGCAACAGTCAGAACTACAAGTAAGCTCCCCGCCACCATCCATTTCGCTTCGGATTCGGACATCTCTATATTAGGTGTACTTTTTTTAGGAAATAAAATCAAATTATCGTCAGACATTGGTCCCCCCAGTTAATACACCTTTTACTTCTGCAATCACCTTGCCAGCTCAGCTGTTTTTTGTTTAGATTTGAAGTCAGATTTAATTCACAAGTGACAAAAAAAGTTAGACGTTTCAATATGATACGTCTCAATGTGAGACACTATGAAGCTATACCTTATTCGACATGCCCCTGCTGAACTTCGCCATGAGTTTGCTCTCACTGGTCAGCCCGATCATCTTCGACCAATCACTCTTAAGGGAGCGGAGCGCACCCAAAAGATGATTCAGTATTTCAAGAAATCTGAAGAAGATATTCAAGTCTTTCTGAAAAGTCCATTTATCCGCTGTGTTCAGACCGGAGACGTTTTTAAAGAAGATTTTCCTGATGCAAAATTTTTGCAAACAGAGAACCTTTGTCCTGATCACTCGGCACAAAAACTGTATGAAGAAATTCAAAGCTACAATGTCGACTCGCTTGGAATCATTGGTCACGAGCCTGACTTAGGACAATTCTTGAGTTGGCTCCTGTTTCGCCAAGCCACCGATCATTTTCCGTTAAAGAAATCTGGAATGGCAAAGGTCGATCTCTACAAAGATGGACGATCTTATCTAAAATGGATGTTGCGCCCAAAATTGGTTTTAAATTAAAAAAAAGGCACCCTTTTCGGCATCGGCTGGGTTTTCTCGCAAGGTTTTAAGAGTGATCTGAGACCATTTCATTTTGATAATCCTCGTTATTTTTAAGGCTCCTAAGTTACCAATTTCACTGGACAGCCTCAATCAAAGAATGAGACCTCTTTTGAAGTTATAAAAATCGCCCTAAAACTGTCTCAAGTTGAGCGAAAATATCAAGAATTTCGCAAAAAATCCCGATACCAATATGTGGTAACGTTCGTACAAAAAACTCTCCTTAATAGCCTTGCTGTTGTTGTGATTTTTTTCACATCTGCAACAATGGCCCAAGTGGACACCGACTTTTCGGACGGCGGTGCAGTTCGGGTTGGTGATTCCACTTCCACTTGTGACGGAACCACAGAAGGCGCGATCCGTTTTGATGCCGACGGCGCCAATACTTTGGACTATTGCGATGGCTCAAACTGGCTGTCTTTACTTACCAGCTCCATTGGTGGCGGAGATTTTGAGTCTGATGGAAGTGTAGCGATGACCGGAGCCATTCGCATGCCCGACGGCACAGAACTGGCACCGTCATTGGTTTTTTCAGACGATACCACGACCGGTCTGTACAGCCCCTTCGATAGCTCTGTTAACTTCTCCACTGGAGGCTCTCTCGCGTTTTCGATTTCTGATACTGTGATTGACTCAAAAAGATTTCATACCACTTCTTTTGATCAAGCCCAGGTTTACTCTCCGACTTCTGGGTCATCACTAAAACCAGGCGAAGGAATTTACCTGCGTAATGACAGTGCCGCCGACGGAACGTGGTCAGGGCTCGTTATTGGAGCAATGAATACGGGGGACACCCAACAACATGCCTATTTAGGTATCGTTTCAAACGCGGCAGGCGACACTCCAGACATTGTGATCGGTCAGCAAACCGGAGCCAACGCCTACGAAGAAAGAATTCGCGTCAACTCATCAGGTAATGTTGGTATTGGAACAACTGCACCAGGGAAAAAGCTGGATGTCATCAATAGCGGCGATGCTGCAACTCAGTTTATAAGAAATGATAATAATCATAATACAGGGGGCGCACTTGTCTTAGACAGAAGAAGAGCTGATGCAACAGCTCCTAATGCCGGTTTTGGTGTGGGTTTTTCCTATTTTTTAGAAGGATTTACCGATGGTTCCTCTAGTCAAACTGGCGCAATACGGAGTGGTTGGGAAAACAATCAGACCAATGATACGACTGATAGAGATGCGTATATTAGTTTTGCAACAACAGCCAATGATAGTTTGAGTGAAAAAATGCGTATTACATCAAGTGGTAATGTAGGTGTGGGAACAACTTCACCTGACGTTGAACTTGACGTTCACACCGGTTCAATCAACGCTGCTGAAATCTGTGATGAAAACAACACCAATTGTTTAGACCTGTCTGCAGGTGTCGGCGGCAGCGTATCTTCACTAGATGCTGCCGATGGCTCCCCCACCGACGTTGTCAGCGTCGATAATGATGCTGTCATTGTGTTGGGTGAAGGCGACGGTGGAAGCCCCTCCAACGTGCGTGTCCGTGGCCCCATCGTTTCCGGATCCAATTTAACTGGAGTTGATCTCGCCATTGAAGCCCCAAATGGCACTGGCACAGGGGGGTCTGGAAGCCTCGTTTTCAAAACCGCTGGAACAGCTTCGGTTAACGTCACCCAAGAGAATGTTAGTTCTGTCAGTCAAACAAGCCCTTTTTTAAGCTCCGTAAGTTGGTCTCACCCCGTCGGAACAAACTCTGATCGATTGTTACTCGTTGGTGTGGCTTCGGGTGGCACCACGGTCAGTTCAGTCACCTTTGGAGCTCAGGCTCTCTCTTCGGCTGGTACTGCGAACTTGGGTTCAGTGAGAGTTTCAATTTACTACCTTGTAAACCCAGCATCGGGTATTGGCACAGTAACGGTGACCAACTCTGGAAATGGCCGATTTATGGCTGGATCTATCTCTTACTTCAACGTCGATCAAACGACTCCTGTCAGCGCCATCCAATCTGACAGCGACAACTCAGGTAATAACGTCTCTGTTTCACATACAAGTCACGTAAGCCAAAGAATCTTTGATGTTGTCGCTCAACAAAGTAGTAGTGGTATCACGGCCCAATCAGGACAAACAGAAGAAACCGAGAGAGATGTTACTGATATTCGCGGACTGATCGGAACTTTGCCTGGTTCTGCTTCAATCACTTCACAGTACTCTTTTAGTTCTCCTTGGAGCTGTGCGATGATCTCAGTTGCGATCTTCCCTCCTGGTGGTGGTGGAGCGACCAACCCGAGCCCAATGTCTGAACGCATGCGAATCAACGAATCAGGGTATGTTGGGATCGGTACGAGCAGCCCTAGTCATATATTGCATATCACCGGCCAAGGTCGATCTACAAATAGTGCTTGGGCCACCACTTCGGATGCTCGTTTAAAAAACGTTGTGGGTGACTACCCTTACAGTTTGGCCGAGATTAAAAAAATCAACACCTACTTGTTTCGATACAAACGCGATAACCCCTACGCATTGCCTAGTGATCAAGACTTTATGGGGACAATGGCGCAAGAGTTGATGCAAATCATGCCCGAAGCCGTATCAGAGGACGCCAATGGCTATTATACGGTCAACACAGACCCAATTTTTTGGGCCCTGGTGAACGCCACCAAAGAGTTGAGCAACAAATGCCTAGCCAATGACGATGAGATCGTTCAACTAAAAGAAGAAAACAAAAAGCTCAAGGCTGAACTGCAGTCCATCCGAGAGCTTTTACAAAAACACGGTATTGAATAACTAGATACTGTGAGTGTCATTCGACTTGTCATACCCGTAGAATAATAAAATCAAGGCGCACACAACCGAGAGAATCTTGCTTTTTACCCAACAAGCTATACTTGTTGCTGCTGGTCCCATGATCCGCCAAACTCGAAGTACGTCCACAAACTTCTCTGAGGGCTTGAGAATTCTTATGTTATGAACGCTTATATATGTATACAACCTCAATTCACCCTCAAGGTCGCTAAACTTCATGCTCGAAGTATCTTTTTTGCTCTGTCGCAGAAGAAAATAGCGCGATTCAACCTTTTGATGACTGCCATGCATCTCAAGTTAATTAATGTAAATAAACTATAAATCTAAATTAGTAATCTTGAATATTTTTCATAAAGAAGTAAGCAAACTGTACGAAGTTCCATTCGGGCGAGAACAAAGATATAGGATAAACCTACATTGGAGGAATAAATTGAAATTATTATTTTTAGTGGCAATTCTTTTTAGTGCTCATGCCATGGCCGCAGAAATTGAAGTGATCTGTAAAGATGAAAATGCTGAAAAAACAATTACAATCGCACATGGGATTCAGGACACAGAAGCGCCTTTTACCATCAGTGACAAAGATGGAAAAGTTCTTGGAGTTGGGATGTTCAACTCTCTCTTTTCTGGTCTAGACTCATTTCTAAATCTCTTCGTGATGGGTTATTCTCAGGGTAATTCTTCGGTCGCCGAAGTTGCTCTTGTTGATGTTGTTCAAGCAGATTTAAAAGATATTAAGAATGGTAAATATGAAGGAAAAAGTGACCTGTTTGTTGAATATGGTGATGGCAAGTTTATGGACGGAGCCACACTCGACTGCTCAGTTAAAATTGATAAGCCTGAAGTACTCAACAGAGCCAGTGTTATATCCTGTGGCATAAATGACTCCGACCCCTCGCCTGTTGTAATCACCAAACAAGAGGATCCTGAGTTCATCACTCATTTAGTTACTATCAATGGCGAAACTTACCCTGCCGTTGAGGAAAAGAGTGAAAATCCAGAGGTTTTAGAGTTACGGTTTACGGCCAGCAATGATGACCTAGAGAAAGTTAATATTTCTATGAATGCTCAAGGTGCCCCAATTATGACTCTCATTCCACGCAAAGGCCTTGTCATTCAAAAAACCACTTGTGAGATAGAGTTCTAGCTCTCTGCTTCGCCTTAGAAAGCAAAGAAAAATGGGTGAGGAATTGGCCCATACATACCGATAAATGAAGTATGATTTCTTTCAAAGATAAAGCAGAATGATTCACTTAATGTCTCTTACAACTTTGATAATTTGAGTATTAAGAATATCAACCTGAGCGGCAATGTAGTTTGGATTTCTAACTAACCCAATTTATTTTACAAGACCTTGCTTATACAAAAAAAGTCCACATTTTTTTGAATGTGGACTTTTCCATTATAAAATTTTTGAAACCTATTTAGTTGCAGTCGACGGCACCTCCTGGGCAGGCACCCACATCAATCTGACCCGGAGTCTGTTGATGCCAGTAAGGAACTTGAGCTCCATAGCCGAGAGCTGGGCTCATTCCACTGCAACTGGAGTGAGGGACTCCCACTCCTGTGCAGAGAGCAAAGTTTCCATTCTGCCAGTCTGCAAAGAGTGGATTGGTGTTCTCCTTGTTCTGCTGACTACTGAAAGTTTCAGGAGAATAAACTACCACGTTGGCACCGTAGAAAATGTTGTTTAGAAAATCATTGGAGGCATCGCGAGGGTTCCCTACATTGAGTGGTGAGTTGCTGCTCAAAATGCCTGAGCCTGACTGGGTAAAACCAATGTTATTTTTGAAGATTACATTGAAAGTAAAGGCCGCAGACAATTCACCTCTCCATGTTCCGTCGTTGACAGTATCAAGGTAGTTATTAAAAGCCGTATTATTGAAGACATGGGCATTTGCTGATGTCGGACCCACCTGAAAACCAGCTCCACCGTTATTGGTGGCGATGTTACCCATGATCAGGGCCATGTGAGGGTAAGTCACATTCGGCGCGGACTGCGCGTGTTGAGTGTCATCATAGATAAATCCATTACCATCTGTATGTGGTCCATTTTGAGGTAGCGTGAAGTTTCCGTTCAGACTGTTGTAGGCATAAACATTGCGATAAGGGGCCCATTGCTGGTCATAAGCTGTGGGTTGATAGTTTGGAATGGCCATGGGTTGATAGGTGGATAGACCACTGTACCAGCTGTTAAAAGCATTATTATCAGAGCGATTGTGAAGAGCACGATAGTATTCGGCCCAGCAAAATGCAATACCGCTATTTCCTGCATCGTGGACGTAGTTGTTCATGACTGTGACATGGTGAACACCATTGTAGTTGGTCCCGTTAAAACAGGTGTCAATAGCTGTTCCCATGCTCGAATAGCGATTTCCATCAAGCTCAAAGCCTTCAATAATTACGTAAGGAGCATTGATATGAAAGAAACCATTGGCGCCATTTTGAGCTTCCAGCTTTGCACCTAGTAGACTCGTCGAGCGATAAACCACAAAACCAGTGATGGAGGCTGTACGTCCTCCTTTGGAAACATTGATCACACTTTCAATTTTGTATACTCCATCCCCCACATTGATGCAGTAGCCAGAGGCATTTGAAGGAAGAGCGCTGTTTGCCCGTTGAATTGTTGAGAAAGGTCCAACACCATCGCCCAGGTTGGTAGCCGACTGACCATTGTTGCTGTCACTTCCACCATTGGCTGGCGTCGCCACATAAAGGTTATGAACACATTCATAATAAGGATTATCATCAAACAAAGCCTGACTCGGTCCAGGAAGAATATCCTGTCCGGTGTGAGGAGGAATATTGACCATGTCAGCTGAGCAAGAATCATTAGAACCCCCATTAGAACCTAGGCAATCCCAATTCCATGGTCCGCTGCCAGCCACTGTAGTGGCTGTTCCAGCAGCGCAAAGGTTTGAGCTCGGGGTATTTGAAAAATTTTGACTGTCGGCACTGCCACACATTCCGTTGACAGTGACAGGAGGCGGTGGCTCATTGCTGGTTGAAAAATTCACATCCACCCAGTAGTTGGTGGAGTTGTAGGATTGATTGGGAAAAGAAGCCCCACTGCTGTAGGAGTAAACTCCATTGTTTCCACCAGGTGCAGTTAAGAAACCACTGGTCACACTTTCAGTAAAGTAATTAGTGGTAGCTGTGTAGCGACCATTGCTATGGTAAGAAGCCACATACTCTTCGCCGGCGTTGATGACCACTGGCTCTGCGAAGTTTACCGATTGCCAGCCACTGTTGCTTTCGTTCATAAAAGTTGCTGAAGCCAGAAGCTCTCCCGAAGAAGACCACAAGTG
>CBDUOS010000057.1:0-19637 GCA_965368905.1 uncultured Bdellovibrionales bacterium
TGAAAAGTTTGAACTGAGTCGCTTCTCTATTTTGAAACTCAAGGTTTCTAATGACAAAGCGATCGAAGCCTGCCAAGAACTCGCCCGCATATATAAGGGTCCTCTACGTATTGACGCCAACGAGGCTTTTGCCTCAGCCCAAGAAGTGATGGGTTTTCTTTCTGAAGTCAAAAATCTTCCAATTCAGTTTATAGAAGAGCCAATGCGACGTGGATCAGTCGAAGAGTATAAGAAACTCAAAGGCCAATCACCTTTTCCGATCTTCGCAGATGAATCCGTACAAGATGCACCATTGGCCGAATCTCTGCGCGAGCAATTTCATGGAATCAATGTCAAACTTATGAAGGCGGGCTCTTACCAAAGGGCGCGACAGCAGATCGAACAAGCCACTGACTGGAACATGCAAACTATGCTCGGCTGTATGGTGGAAACCAGTTTAGGAATTGCGGGCGCCATGACAATTGCGCAAGATGTGACTTATTTTGACTTGGATGGATTTCTCTATTTTGAAAACGAACCCTACAAACTTGTCACAGAAAATCAGGGAAAACTGACTTATCGACAAAACCCGTCCTTCCACTTTAAGTTTTAGTAATAAGGAGGTGATCGATGGTTCGCTTAGATCATATCAATATGAGTGTTGAGGATTTACAGAAAAGTCTGACTTGGTATAAAAATGTTTTCGATTTCGATACAGTCGAGAAAGGGAAACACAATGGCACGCCCTTCGCTATTGTAAAATCGGGCGAATCCATGTTGTGCATGTACCAACTCCCCGATCGTCCGAAACCTGAGACCAGCAAACATCATAAAATTTTTCATTTTGGATTGCGTATCAGTGACCCCCAACAATGGGAGGAACGAATGCAAGACCTCAATATTGAACCCAATCTGGTTTGGGATTATCCCCACTCCAAATCTTGGTACGTTTCAGACCCCTCAGGACATGAGATTGAAGTTTGTTATTGGCAGAACGATCGCATTCAGTTCGAACCCATTCGCGATCAAACTTGATAGACCGAGATGAGATTGCATCAAGGCTTAATGAGTTTTCCAATTTTTTATCGAACTTTTAGACGATTCCTCGACTGATTTCTTAAGTCGTCTAGAAGTTTAACTTTTTACTGTAAACAAAATTTATTATTCTCATTTTGGCTCTTTGAATCTACCAGTTATTCCAGTAACATAGGTCTATAACTTGAAGGACTCGACTAAAGGTGGTGTCAGGATGAAGAACCTAATGATCATATTCACAGTGCTTGTGATCTACCCAATGAGCCTCCAAGCCGAAGACGGCCTGGACCTCAATAGTGGAATCGAAACAGAACTCTTTGACGAGTTACCCATAGAAAAACAGGAAATCGATTCTGTGACTCGTTTGTTCTGGAATGCTCAAAGTATTCAAGATGAAGTGAGGAAAAGCCTGCCTGATGGTGTGAAAAAACGTTTCAGCGAAGCCGATGGATGTGATGTGAAAACTGTGATTAAAACAGAAGGCTCCGCAGATACCTGCGACCTGAGTGATGATCCAGAAAAGAACGCGAAGTTTATTTATAATTTCAATGTGAGCTGTAATTTTGGCAGCTACCAAATCTCGATCTGTTCACGGCAAGAAGCTAAGCTCTTGAACCAGGTTAAAGTCAAAAATCCAGAGAAATTTGTCTCTGACGATAATCCTTTTGACCTCGATTCCACTATGTAAATAAAATAGTGGGATATGCCCAAAAAAGTCTTTGCCATCGGAGATATCCATGGTTGCGCTAGTGAACTTAAGAAACTTCTAAAGAAACTGCCATTGGACCTAAACTCCACAGTTGTTTTTTTGGGAGACTATGTGGATCGTGGCCCAGACTCTCAAGGAGTCATACAAACAATTATTGAACTACAAAATCACTACGATGTCGTGCCCCTGTTAGGCAACCATGAAGATATGATGCGGGAGTTTCTTCGCGACCCCTCATCGACTCTAGCCGGATTCTTTATTTTGAATGGCGGCAGTGCCACCCTGGCCAGCTATGTGACTGAAGGAAATCACTACGAGGTCCCAGATGCCCACGTCCACTTTCTTAACAACTTACAACTCTACTATGAAACCGACACCCACTTCTTTGTTCATGCGGGTGTCCCCAATGTGCAGTTGAAGAAGATGGACCATGAGGCCCATAAGAACGAGATGCTTTGGATTCGCAACCCATTCTTAAGCAGTTCTTTTAAGTGGGAAAAAATCATAGTCCACGGACACACTCCCTGCGACGAGGTGGAAATCACAAAGAACAGAATCAATCTGGACACCGGCTGCGTCTTTGAAGGCTGCCTATCTGCCATCGAAGTTAACAGTGGGCAAATCTATCAAGTGGAAGCAGATGAACCGGCCCCACACACTTACCTCAAAGAACACCCTGAACGATCACGAGTGGCGAAACGTTTTCTAGGAAACATTCCAGTGTTTGTAGAAACCGAGATGGGTTACGAGCAGTTTTCAACGGTCAACTACAACGAATTTGGTCTATTAATTGTGGATGTTTCTGGCTCTGAAAATCGCATTTTTGAAATCGGTCAAATTTTAAAAGGCAAGATCGGTGATCTTACAACAGCGCAAGTGGACTTTGTTGGACAAGTGGTGCGACACCAAAAGCGCGGAGACGAAATTGCCTATGGAATCAAGATGATTGAGCCATTAGGAATGGCTTACAGAGGCAAGTAACTTTTTTACACATGTGATTTTTACCCCGTGCCAACGCCTGTCACCCAACGCGCAGATCTTGTCCTCTCTTTTTTATAAAGCACCAGATAAGGTTTTCAAAGCCTTAACCGAACTCAAAAATACAGTGAACTGAACCTTTGGTTTGAAACCTCTACAATTGGCATCCTCTTTGAACATAGAGAACTTCACCAAGACAATGAAGTCACGGTGACAAAGAGGAAGACAGCTATGAAGATTCTTTTTTTGGCAAAAAAGAAGAGCCGGTTCGGTTTTACGATGGCTCTATCAATAGGTTTATTAAGTGGCTCATTGGCCTTTGCAAGACCCGTGTGTTTGGACGCACAAGTAACCCAGGTCGGTACTCCGATGACCTCACACGAGGCCAGTCGAATGCTGGCTGACGCCACATTTGATGAAAACAAGAATTTGTCTCGACAAGAAAAAATTCGCAGAGTGATGGCCAATATGGCCATCCACCGCCCTCCATTAGACGATGTTACCGATCAAGACTTGGCAGAACAGATTGTCGATATCTCTGAATGCACGGGCCACGACTTCAGTATAATGGCTGGTTTGTTTCGCAAAGAGTCCACCTATTGCTTAGCTAAATTGAACACCTCCAGTAGAAAAAGTACGGCCTCGGGTTGTGGTCAGATCACAATTTGGCCGATCCGCGAATTTAAAAACCATTTGGTACTCCCTGGACGCAGAGGACCCAGTTCGGCTGCCGCCAAAGAGTCCCTCGAAACATTAATCAACAGTTGCATGGGCAATCGATCTGATGAGTTTATTGAACTCTTGTCACAGTCAGAGAACTCAGTGAAAGCCTACCTGCGCAACGAAAGCGACTATGAGTTTGATGTTTTTATGTCAGCGCTCTACCTCAAATTTTTATACGGTTTGCGGGGTTTCTATTACAACCCTCACACCTCATCGGCAGGCGCCCTATCACTGTATGGCGAAGGGTCCGGTTATGCCCGCCTGGTGAATCGATTTGCGAGCGGAGTTCAGCAGTCGAGTCAACTTTGTTTTGATGATGAAGATTATATTAGAGAAATTGAACGAACCAGTTGTGAACTCTCAGAGGACTCAGCATCCTGCTCTCTCACGACTCCCACTTGGGAAATCTAGTTCGTCCTATCGGCTAGGGGTGAGTCCCCTCTGGTCTCCATCCAATCCCCATTTTGACCCATTCTGTTCCTTGCCTTGCAAGGAGCTGGGTCATTCTTTTACAATAAGCTATGCAACCGAGAATCAATAAATTTCTGCGAGTCGCTTTGCTCCTAACTGTTCCTGTTTTGTTGACCTTGGGCTTCAAGCACGCTTCTGCCCTAAAGCTCTTGCGCTTATCAAAAGTAGAGCAAGCCAAGGTTCATAAAGCCAGGCTCTCATACAGCACCTTGCAAAACCGCCTGGACTGGCTAGGTAAAGAGATCCCACAACGGATTCCAGATGTCTTGAAACACATTGAAAAAAATAAGACCAAGATCAGTCTTCTCGTCTACAAGAAGGAAAAGGTCATGGAGCTTTGGGTGCGTGAGCCCGAATTGAAGAAACTCAAAACCTATAAGATGTTTGGCTTCTCAGGTCACATGGGACCGAAAAATCGTCAAGGTGACCGACAAATCCCTGAGGGAATTTATCGTGCTTCGGTTTTGAACCCCAACAGCAGCTACTACCTTTCGATCGGCATCAACTACCCCAACGCCAATGACCGCAAGCGAGGCAGCAAAAATAAAGTGAGAGACCTTGGTGGCGATATCTACATCCACGGTCGCAACGCCACAATTGGTTGTGTTCCCATTGGCGATCACTACATAGAAGAAGTGTTTTACATTGTTGGTCAGGTCGGACTGCTCAACACTCGTGTGGTGATTTCACCCAGTCGACTGCCTCTACCCACACTCGAAGCACTTAAGCTGGACCCAAAAGACGACCTGCTAAAAGAAAAATACAGCAAGATCACAGCCGAGCTGACACAGTACCTTTAAAGGCATCGGGCCTGAAAGTTCTCAAACATCTTTTTGTAGGCATTAAAGTTCTTTGCGAACTGAGCCATGTCTTTCAGTTTTAAATCAAAAGAGAATTGTACAATCTGCGGGCCACAGATTACCTCACGAATTACGGTAATACGATCGTTTTTTATATACATCCACTGTTGAAGCGCATGCTCCCCAAAAGATTCTTGCTTGGTTGCAATGATCTCTCGACTTTCATCTTCTAAGACCTTCTTCCGTCGTTTTTCAGCACTGTTCTCATCATCCTTAAGATCTCGAATCGCCACCACAATATTGGATTGCTTCACTCTCTTGAACTCAAGAAGGTCGACGGTTTTCTTTTCCGACTCCAAAAGTTTTTTAAACTTGAACTGTTGTGGATCAAACTTGTACTCGAGCTCGGCATGAGGTGTTGCAAAGCTCATCACCTGTAGCCCTTCTTCAATCAAAGGGTCTTCGCGTGTGGCACTGGCATAAATACCAGAACCGGCCAATACACCTACGAAAGCCAGAATAAACCCCACCAAACGATTGGAAAAACGTTTCTCTCGGTTATTGGAAAAATAAAATCTCGTATAAAAGGTGGCCATCCCAAAAGCCACAAAAAACAGACAGAGGCTAAACAGGGTATGACTCCAAAGATCAGAAAATCCCAATGGAAGATCGCGCACACTACGCGACAAATGAAAGTCCGGAAAGAAAGCATGTACATTGTTGCTATCAGAGACTTTCTCGGCGGCATCACCAAAACAAAACAACACCATTAAAAAAGGCGCCAACACGCTCATCTCTTGCTCATTCTTAAAAAATACGCCAGTCACAAAACCCACAAAGCAAGTGGTCCCAGCAAACAGAAAGATATTCAAGAGTGCCAGCGGTTGGCCAAACAAGTCCAACCGATGGTTCATCACCAACACCAACAAAGAGAACAAGCTACAAAGAATCAAATTGAACAGAAACTTTCCTAGCAATAGCTCGGCGCCGGTCAGCGGACTGGTTAAAAGGGCCAGTAGAGTTCCCTTATTTTTCTCTTCGATCACCAAATACGAAGTCGAGAATATCCCCACAAAGGCATTCACAAAGATCAGTGAAAATCCAAAAGTTGTCGTCGAATCAAAACGGGCAAAAAACACCACCACAAACAACGGCAACAGCATCACTCCCAATAATTTGAGGTTGCCCTGCGCCCACGCCAAGTCTTTCTTTACGACTGTAAAAACCCGCGACAGAGAGATCACTTCTCTCCCTCCACCAATTTAATAAAGATGTCTTCCAATTTTGGCTCATGCGTTTTCAAACGCAGAATCTCGCCTTGGGCCTTCAGCTTGACCACCTCTTGCAGCCAATCGCCCTCTTTTTTAATTGAGGCGTGACGGGTTTGCCCGTCTTCCAATATGTCCATCTCTATAGTCGGTAGACTGTGTTTGTGTTTCAATTCAGAAGGGCTCCCCTCTTCCACCTTCAAACCGCGATTGATAAAAACAATGTGATCACATAAGCGATCCACATCGTTCATCAAGTGAGTGGTCAGCAAGATTGTGGCACCTTTGCTTTTCAAGGACTCGAGGATACTGTAGATACTTTCCGAAGAACTCGGGTCCAAGCCTGTGGTCGGCTCATCGAGAATAATAAACTCGGGCGAGTGCACCAAAGCCCGCGCAATCAAAACCCGTTGCCGCAATCCTTTCGACAATTTTTTCACTTTGGTGTCACGCTTATCCTGCAGTTGCACTTGTTGCAGAATATGGGTCGCTGCTTTCTTGTTTTGTCCAAACAACTCAGCAAAGATTTCGATGTTTTTAAAAACCGTTAGATCGTCATAAAGAGTCTGACTATCAGGGATGTAGCCAATAAAAGGATGAATTTTCTTAGGGTGTAGCGATGGGTTAAGCCCCAGCACTTCCACATGCCCCGAGGTGGGTCGTAGCTGGCCGGTGATAATTCGGATGGTGGTGGACTTCCCTGCTCCATTGGAGCCCAGCAGCCCCACACACTGTCCTTTTTTGATGGTCAGATCCAGGCCTTTGATCGCCTGAAAGCGCCCATAGTTTTTCTTGAGATCTCGAATACTTAGCACATCACTCATGGGAACATTGAGAATGGCTTGAAGCCCAGGTGGAGACAAGACTTTTCCACCCAAAAAGCCATTTTAAAGGGCCTCTCAGCCCTTCTTGCCCAAATCGTTAGCAACAATAGTAAAATCTATGCCTCTAATCCCCTAATTTCCCTTTACAATCATACGATTTGCTCTTAATAATACGACCTCTTTGCGGGGTTGTAGTAGAGTTGGTTACAACGCTGGCCTGTCACGCCGGAGGTCGCGGGTTCGAGTCCCGTCAACCCCGCCATTTTCCAAACCCAAATTCTGTTCGCTTACGCTTCACCATCTTGGAAAATCTATGTCTATTGGCTCACTAGCGTTCGCGCGGGGTTGACGGGACTCGAACCCGTAAGGTGAGAGGACTGTTGGCTCCGCCATTTTCAGCTTCAATAATTTCAATTAGTTAGTTATAGTTTTTCATCTGATGGTATACGGAACTCGAACTTTGGGGGAATACAATGAAAACGTCTCTTATATTTATAGCGGCACTAATAATTTTAGGTGGCTGCACCTCCATTCCAACCTCCATGGAATCCACACCAATCCCAGAAAATCGCTTTCTGTTAAAATCTAAAAGTCTGGATGACAGCGCATCTGAAATCATTGTTATTCGTGACAAAAGTTTTTCTGGTGGCGCCTGTTACTACGCAATCCACATTGATGATCAATTAGCAGCCAGAATCGCTCCATCAGAAAGAGCAGTCTTCAAATTAAAACCCGGAAAAACACAATTGAAAGTGACTCGAGATTCAAGAGGAAAAGGACTCTGTTCACTAGGTGACGATATGACGGAAAAAATTATCACTCTCAATGATTCTGAGAAAAAATATTTTCGATTATCAACGAGTATCAGCGGCTGGCCACATTTGGATCAAATACAGAACCCAAACAAAAAGCTCTAAATTCCTCCAATCTGCCCCGCCATTCAATTTTTCGTCTTTTATAGTCATTACCATTTCCCTCGTTCGAACTCAGACAGATTTAGGTTGGACGGAATCAGTTCCTTTTGTTAAAGTTGGCTCTGGAAAAGCGAGAAGTGCTGTGAAAAAATCCCTTCTAATCGGTTTTGTTTTTTCTTGCGTAGCTTTGTTTCTATGGGTTTGGATAGTGTTTTCACCCCCGGAAGGGTTGCAGCCTCAAGCCGTCGTTGCCAACGAGATTCTCTTCAAGAATGTGAAAGTTCTGACCATGAGTTCCTCAAATCCTCTTCCCTTGCAAGAGGTTTCTGTTTTAGTGCGGGATGGAATTATTCAAAAAGTCGAACCTTATGCAAGCTTGAGCAAAGACCTAAAAAGCTCTCATCCTCTCGTGATCGATGGAGCCGGCGGCACACTATTGCCCGGATTGATTGATGCTCACGTCCATGTTTGGGACGAAGCCGAACTCGCCGCTTATTTAGCCTACGGCGTGACGACCTTGAGAAATATGTCAGGGCTCCCCTTTCATCTGAACTTAATCAAAAGAATCAAAGAAAAAGAAATCCTCTCCCCAGAGCTGATAACAACTTCTCCAATTTTAAATAGCCAAGGACCGAATTTTCAAGCCAATCATTTGTCCATCGAAAGCCCGAAGCAAGCGGTCGATGTTGTGCGACGTCTGCATAGCGAAGGGTATAAAACCATTAAAGTTTACTCGAATTTAAAACAAGAAGTCTATCAGTCGTTGTATGCAGAAACGCAAAGGTTGGGTTTGAAAATAACCGGACACACGCCCGAGGGCGTGCGAATCGAAGGCATGCCGAGCAATCAAGAGTTTACGATCCCATTTGAAGACAGTTTGGATAAAGGCTTTCAAACCATTGAACATGTCGAGTCCATCGTGTGGCACGGATTACGAGATCAGCTAGATACCAATGCGATGATCGAATTGGCTCACAAGATTGCTCTTTCGCAAACTCCAGTGACCGCCACATTGGTGGCCCATGCTAATTTATTACGAGTGTCAAAAACCAAAGGAAAGTATTTAGAACGTGAGGGGACAGATAAAATCAATCCTCTTATTAAAAAAATGGAAGCCGACACCTACAGTTATTGGAGTTCCAGCGAACGACAATCACGTGAAGAACCACGGGCTCAATTTTACCTAAAAGCGACACGCATCTTACACGAGGCTGGAGTTCCAATATTGGCAGGGTCCGATGCCGGCATATTCACAAATATTCCAGGCTTATCTTTACATGATGAACTGAAGCTTTTACGTCTCTCTGGACTTTCAAATTTTGCAGTGATTCAGACCGCCACAGTCAATGCAGCACAGGCTCTTGGATTTGATAAATTAGGCGAAGTTAAAGTGGGTTTCAAAGCCAATCTGATTCTTGTGCAAGGAGACCCACTGCAAGATTTGACAACACTCGAAATGCCAAAAGGGGTATTGCGAGAAGATCAGTGGCTGGATCAAAGTCATCTAAACACTTTGAAAGAATCCGCAAGCAAGACATCTTATTTACGAACACTGATCCGCGTCCTACCAATTCTATTGAATTGCCAATAGTGGCTTGGCTAAGCAAAATGAGTCGGTTTTATTCTTATTTCAGACCTTCAGAGCAATATTAGACTCGCAACAACAAGCCATCCATTGTCTATTGCGTGAATCGAGCTAGAAATGCTATTTAATAAAGAGTTACTTCTAACCGTGTTCTATAGGCAAGGAAATTATGAAAACGAAACTACCTTTTATACTCTCAGTTCTTACCATGTTGTCGGGTGTTATTATTGCCATCCTTTTTGGAGTCAATGAGGATTTATTTAAAGATAAAATCGCTCAAGACTTAGTCCAAAATCAGAAAGTTATGTCTATTGTCGATATTGAGAAGCGTGAGGCAAAAATTGAAGCAGAAAAAGAAAAAAATTGGCGCTATTATCAACGTTTCCATTTTCACGCAACAGGGATTGGGGCTATGTCCCTGGCCTCCCTTATCCTACTAACTTTTTCATTGGCGCCTTTTTTAGTTCGCTTGGTTGGCTCCTACATGATTTCGGTGGGTGGATTTCTGTACCCCTATGTTTGGTTGTTCGCTGGCATCTATGGCCCCATTATGGGAAGGAGCGAAGCCAAAGAGGCTTTCAGAGTATTCGGCTATATGGGTGGTGTCTTTTTACTAGGTCTCTTGGTTTTACTTTACTGCCTAATCAAATACCCCAATAAACTGGCCAAATAGTTGAAGCGACTCAGACACGCGGCAAGACTTTTCAAATATCGACAATTGATTTAAAGTCTTGCTATGTTTATACGCACTTTTTTTTCATTCAATTATCTCAGTGACATTAAATCTTTGCCCGGCTTTGTTAAGGGCGGAAAAGATAAGGTTCCAAAGGATCTCAGTGACTATAATAGGGAACTTATTTCTCGTTGGTCTGATAAGATAATTAAAGATCATATTGAAGAAGTCGCGACGAAATCGAAAAATAATTTAGAAATATCGGCCAGAAATTTCAAAACCCCCAGCTATCAACCTGGCACAGGTGGCTTTGAATGTCCTTTTTTTAAATATGACTTTTCGGTAGAACAATCAGAAGAAGATTTTAGTAAGTGTATTTTTACAGGAGTTTTGGAAGTCGATAGCATGGAGACCTTTAATCAAGTCATAGATGTTGTTGATAATTGTTTTGATTTTACGTTTGACCGAGTCATTTGCAGCCTTCCAAAAGGCGAACGTGATTTGAAAGAACTTATATACTCACTCGACGATAATAAGAAAATGTTAAATAATGTTTTCGATTTCTCTTACGAAAATGACTTCTCAAGCTTCAGTCTTGAACATAAAACGGCTGGCCGACAAATTTCCGTCAACAAAAATGAATTAGAAATTAACTTTAGTACATGTAACTCGATACCAGAAATGATCGAGGCCTTAAAAGAAGTGAATAAGAATATTTTTTTAGCTACGTCAAAACAGTTCCACCTACTGACCGATAGCGAATCCAAAGAACCAGAAAATCAGGTCTTTTGGACGACGACTTAGAGGGGAATTCTACTTACGAAGTTAATTCTTATCACATATTTCGACTTTCTTTTTTCCACACAAATTGACTAAGTGTAAGTAAAACTGTTGCAGCTATTCACTAACGCAAAAGCGCTACTGGCAAAAGTCTTTTCGCAGTAAAGCCATAAAGTCATCACTGGCGTCGCTATTACTATTAAAGACATTCGAACGTTTTAACAGACTCAATCTCTTTGGGTAGTTGGCAATATCGCCACCCAGTTTACGCCTATAGGTACTTGTTTTTTGGTCGGCCTGCAAAGGAGGGTATCCCCTATTCGTTAGGTACTTATTGACCATAGTTAAAATTTCAAAATCAGTACTATTTTCATCACGTGGTAAGAGTAAAGCTAAACCATCCACATTCTTAGTGGTTGCTTGTGGTTTGTTATACTGATTGGGGTTCATAGAGAATGCAGGTATAGCCCCATCACTCATAGCCATTCTTTTCAAATGCTCAGGAAAAACATCCGGGTTTCTAATGACTTTGTCGCCATTGGCATCAATAAAGTGGCCACCTTCGGCTGTTTTTCTAAACAGATACGCAATTCTCGATGGCACAATATTGTTTCCATTTTTACTCACGTTAAAGTTACAATCGGCGGCTCGTGATATCGATCGAATTGCGAGAATATTAAATAATGATGTGGAATGATAGGATTGAGCCCTGCGCCCCCGTCGCATTTCTGCAATGAGGTACCCTTTATCCGATGGGTCCTCATAGAGCGCATAGGTTTTGTCCGTGACGTGCTTAATGGCTTCCTTGTATATTTTTTTTGCTTCCTTGAGGTGCGTTTGATTATTACTCAAAATAGAAGAGTTGAGCAGAGCAAAGGATCTCGACAATTGCATATTTGTCGGTTCATAGACCTGACTCGAGTTGTTCGTTCTAAGTTCTCGAATTCGCAAAGAATCTTCGTAAACCATCTGGCCAAGTTGCCCCATCCAATTTCGAATGTTTTCTAACTTGTTCTCACTTTTTTGATAAAACCCAAACTGCGATATAAACTCATAGTTCTTAATAAAAATTACCGCTGTACTCCCCACGGCCCACAACCTTTGATGCTTAACGGCGCCACTGTCCTCACCTTTTGTGAAACTACCTTTATTGGCCATTGTCGCAAAAAGATTGAGAAAACATTTTGCAGCAGACTGATCATCAACACTATCCGCAAAATCACTAAGCTCATCGCGAAACTGGGTTAAGATTGCTCGTTTGGCTTTTTCGGAACGATACTCACTGCAACCATAGAGAGACCCTTCGTCGTTGACATAACGACTGCCTGCAATGATTGTTCTAACAAATTTTGGGTGAATAAAATTATAGTCGTCACATTTATTGATAGGTTGGCGCAAAAGTGTGCCGGCGAGTGCCAATTCAGGTGATTTTAAAAAATTTTTTAACTCTTTACTTTCAGAAGAAAGAAGGCAGTCTCCACCGTCATATGATGTTTTGGGGATAGAATCTGGCATTTGCGATGGGTCTAATAACCTATCAAGAATCGTATCGTCGACTGCAGCACTGTAAAAAATTGCATCGCTACTTTCTCTATCAGACCCCACAAAATCTGCACAGTTTTGAAAAATTAGCGGAGACAATATAAGTACAACAAATATTGATATAAATGATGTTTTTCGGTAAAAAATGGCTCCCCCCTAAAACTTGATTCTATACTATAAATAAATCCAATGTATAGGGACATAAGTTCAACAATACAAATAGACAAATGTCAGGGGGTGAAGAGGGCCTAGCCTTGTCTCATTTTGAGACAACTTGACACCAAACTCATATTTGCAGAACCAAGACAATACCGCGCGTGAATTTAATTGAGGAAAAAAGAAACCAATAAAGTCAGAAAGAGAGCTCCAATCTTGGGTTGACGAAGACTTAAATTCGATTAAAGCTATGATTATGACATGGATAGAGAAGTTGCTTGGTACTGACGAAAATGAACCCGTAAAAAGCCCGAAGATTCGTTCTGAATTGATTGCCGTCGAGCAAGCACTCACTTCGATCGATCAAGAGAAAGCACCCTATATTGCCTGCCTAACATTGCTTTATGCTCGGTTGGCTGGGGCTGACTTGGAAATTTCCGAAGGTGAAAAACAACGGATGGTCGAAGTGCTCCAAAAGCAATCTCAACTGACCTCGGATGAAGCCAAGGCTGCCACGGAAATTGCTTCTGCCCAGGAGTTGGCGAACAGTATTGATCATTACCGAATTACAGAAACCTTGAATGAAATGACGACCACCGAAAATAAACATGAAATCATTCGTGCTCTGTTCTATATTGCCTGTGATGAGGATATCTCTGAAGTTGAAAGCGAAAAGATTCGCTCAATTGCAAAAGCCTTGCGTATCTCCAATGGGGAGTACATTAAAATTCGCTCTGAATTTCGAGAATACCGTAGTATTTTAAAAAATATGAAACGGTAGAGTGACCATGAAAGACCCGCAATCTGCTGTTAAAAAAAATGTACTTTCTTTTCCAGGAAAAATTCATCTCATCTGTAGTGATGAGGAACTCTCAGCCGTCGGATTAGAATTAAATTCTGCGAAAATATTGGGGTTCGATACTGAAACAAAACCGAGCTATGTAAAAGGTCAGGTATTTAAGGTTGCCTTGTTACAGTTGTCGACAGAGAGCGATGCTTACCTCATCAGACTTCACAAGATTTCTCAGTTTCAAATATTAATGGACGTATTTGAAAATAATGAAATTGTTAAAGTAGGTGTGTCCATTCACGATGATATAAAAGGTCTACAGAATATCTTTAAGTTTGATCCAAAAAGCTTTATAGAGCTTCAGACTTTAGCTAAAAACAAAGGTCTTGCTAAATTTGGCCTCAAAGGTATGTCTGAAGAGGTCCTACAGGGAACTGTTCACAAAGGATCTAAAATGACAAATTGGGAACGGCAAATGTTAACAGATGCCCAACTCAAATATGCAGCCACTGACGCCTGGATCGGACTCAAACTCTATGAAAAGCTTCGATGACTACGAAGTCGCGTTCACTCTCATAAATTTGCATTTAAATTGTATGCCGAAACTAGTTTAGTCGTTTTTCCATTAACGCTTCCTGGGAGTTGGAAAAGTTCTGTTTTGTAGTGCTCCTCACAATGCTTGTGGAAGTCATCAAAATCAGGACGTCCTGGATCTGCGATTAGAACATGATTAACCGTTCCTCCAAAAGCTGTTTCAACAAGCTTGATGACATCTCTGCCAATTTCTTCTGAGTAACAAATCTCTGCCCCAATTATGAGGTCAAAGCTATTTAGAAAACTCTGTTTGAATTCATCAAACGAGGATCTCTTTGTTTTAATGCTCACTCCGTTGAGATCAGCTTGCAGCTGCGCAATCGGTAATACCAATTCGTCCAAATCAGTGCAGGTGACATGGCAACCATGGACCTTAGCCAAATAAACTCCAAGGAGTCCCCACCCACAGCCAATCTCAAGAACACGGAGGTCCTTTAGATTAAAAGGGTTTTCTTCAAGGTATTTAATTAACGTCAAAGACGTGGCCCAAATTTTGTTCCCATGCTCCCTGGGGCGAGTCTCTGCCCTAAGAAGTGAACGCATTTTAGGGTCAGAGCCAACGTAGTATTTAAAGTCACCGATCTTTCGGATAGTAGTCGATTTCGTCATTTGATAAAGCTATCTGAAATTGTAAGCCAAGGCAAAAGAAGTATTTATCATCACCAATCCTACACCGAACCTAAGGATTAAGACTTTTTGTATTTAGATCGACCGTGACCTTTACCACCTCTTTTAGGGCGGCCACCACCTCGACTGTTGCGACCGGCTCCACCTCGATCTCGGTCTCTACCTCCACGACTGTTTCTGCGGCTATCATCGCCGCGTGGAGTTCTTACCATCGATGACACCATCGGTCGGTGCTCTTGGTTGCTGAAGGCTTCAGGGGAAAGCATGGTGATGAATCGTCCAATGACCTCTTCCATCGGCATGTCTCCGATGGCTTCTTCCCAGTCTTCTCCTAGGTGTTTCGCTGCACGAGCGTAGTACTTCTGATCTTGGAACTTCACTAGTATTCTTGATACTTTTTTTCCAGCCAGCTCTTTACGCGAAGGAATCGATCCCGCTTTTAGGCGACTTTTGGTCATCTTCTCAATACGTGCAATGATTCCACGCTGCTTAGGAGTCACAAGACTGATTGCTATTCCAGCGCTGCCACCGCGAGCGGTTCGCCCAATACGATGCACATAAATATCCAACTCACGAGGAATCGAATAATTAATCACATGGGTAAGGTCTTTAACATCAAGTCCGCGAGAGGCAACATCGGTACACACCAGAACATTCAACCGACGATCACGAAAAGACTGCATGGTGCTTTCTCGCTCGTTCTGATTCTTATCCCCATGCAAAGAGTCCACTTTGTAACCACGTTCGGTCAGGTAATTGGTTAAATCGGTGACCAGTGACTTTGTCTGACAAAATATAATTCCGTAAAAGTCTTCGGTTGCATCAAGGAGCTTACAGAGAATTTCGGGTTTGTCTGATTCTCGAGCAGCATAATACACCTGCTCCACAGACTCAGAGAGCATGGCTTTTCGATTCACCGACACTTGCTGTGCTTTACGCAAATAAGTATCAGCCACGCGACGCACTTCACGGCTCAAAGTGGCTGAGAAGAGCCATATTTGGCTGGTTTCTCTGGGAGAAGACTCTAAGATTGTCTCTAGGTCTTCTTTAAACCCCATCGAGATCATTTCATCAGCTTCGTCTAAAATTACAGTCTGCACCTTAGACAGATTCAATGAGCCTTTCTTGATATGATCAATCACCCGGCCGGGTGTTCCCACGACGATTTGGGTGCCATCTCGAAGACCTTTGATTTGGTCGCCATATCCGGTGCCACCATAAATGGGCAAAGCCTTAATTTTCAGAAACTTCCCCATAAGATCAATCTGAGTGGCCACTTGCTTGGCCAACTCACGAGTGGGGCAAAGAATGATTCCCTGAACAGCTCGAACCTTAGGATCAATTTTCTCAAGTAATGGGATGCCAAAGGCCGCCGTTTTACCGGTCCCCGTGGCCGCCTGTCCAATAAAGTCAGTGGGCTCGTTAAGAAGAATGGGAAGGGTTTGCTCTTGGATCGCACTTGGTTTTTCAAATCCCATTTCTTTAATCGCTTTTTCAATGGGGGCACTCAGTTCTAACTCGTCAAATGATTTCATTGTGCAGACATAACACAATGTCTGTTGCAAAACCATAAATCGCTCAAATCGGGTACTCTTTACCAAAAATAGTGAGTTTATCGACACTTCTCACTCTACACGATGCCCTTCCCAAGTATGGGCAAATTCTTTGAAAGTCATTGTTCATATCAAAAGTTTTTTTTTAAGAAAAAAGATTATAAGAACCTCTAACCTGAACGGGACTGACGATGCAGCCCCGCCTGGAGAATTTTCTGGCTCATCAATTGGACGAAGAGCCTAACTCTAATCAATAATTGTCTGGGTTGTCTGGATCATTTGGTGGATCCACTGGCGTTGGATCGTCTGGCCCTTGTCCGGGATCTTGCCCGGGATCTTGCCCGGGATCTTGCCCGGGATCTTGCCCGGGATCTTGCCCTGGATCTTGCCCGGGATCTTGCCCTGGATCTTGCCCGGGATCTTGCCCTGGGTCTTGTCCGGGATCTTGTTCGAAATCATCATTTAACACGATCCAACCATTTTTGAGTTCGGCCACATATTCGACCAGTTCTAAATGTTCATCCTCCACACATAGAGTTTGAATTAAGTCTTCTTCGTAGTACTCAGCACAATATTCTGCAACAGCGGGAGCTGAGACGAATAAGGCCAAGACAGAACTGAATACTTTTTTATTCATTGTTTTCCTTCCTTGTCTGATTTGGTTCACCTAAAAAACGAATTTTTTTAATATTTAAATATCTCTTTTCTGAACTTCCCGAACTGCTCGGGTAGAAGCGAAAAATGAGTTCAGAGGCTTTACCGAATCCATTGTTCGCTAATGAAAAACCAGTTCTATGATTTTTCAAGAGAGTCTGAATCTTGTTAGATTCACCAGAATAGTAGTTTGTTCCTTCCACTATGATTTTGTCGCTCCAACCAATGTTTTTGCTCTCATACTCAATTTCAATTTGGCTGCCCCAGTGATCTGGCAGGGGAATTTTTAAATCGGTGCGTCTTCGAATCCATTGATCAAAAATGTAGTAGTCCTCAATCACTTTTTCTTCAGCTACGGGCAACTCTTCTATAATTCGACGAACCACGGACTGATGAATATGGGGGTTTTCTCGACCGCAGTCTTTTTGCGCCAACGGTACCCAAAGAAAGTCTGGGTTGCTATTAGTGATCCACTTGCCACTTTCAATATTCCCATCCCCATCAGTATAAAGATAATATTCGAAAGTGTTTTGGTAGGGAGTGGCTCCACCTGTGGCCTCGCTACGATTGTGGTCGTAATCATGCATTCTCAACTCAGCTTTCACGCGAAACTTTCTTTCGGCTGTTTTTTTAATGGTAAAAGTGTAGCCAGAGACCGAATGATTATCTACGATCTCGTAGGTTCGATAGTCCATGCCCACTGCTTTTTGTAGATGTTTAATATAGTAGATCAAAACCTTATGAAATCTATGAGGATAAATATCTTCACTGTCGTCACCCAGTTTGCGATAACGTTTGCCATAAAAAGCCCAATCGACACAAAAGCTATTTTCGGCAAGAATACCTTTCTGGACAGACGGAAAAATCACTCTTTTGTCATATGGGTCCCAAAGGTATTCAGTGGGCTCTTTATGCAAAATACTGCTAGCCAGCCAGCCATTGCAGTGCCCGCCCCAACTAACATGCTCTAGGGCATGATTATTCTTTTCCCACTCTGTAGAACGAGGTCGATAGTTTGGATACAAATTCGCACCCAATTGGTCATACACTTTTGTGGGAGCCATGTCTCCGCTGGCCATTGGGGTTCCTTTGTGGGGCCACCAATATCCACGAAAAGGAATTTTTTCGGCTGGAAGCATTTCAGTGAATGTGCCCTCTTCGAGCTTGTAGATATTGTTTCGTTGCACCTTCTTGTCGGCCACAATCAATAGCTCTTGCAAAATTGACTCAGTCTTTAACTTCTCATTTACACCCATTGAGTAAAAATGATTTTTCTTTTTCTCGAACAACTGGTGATCAATCGGCAACGGATCAAAGAAATCGAGTGAATGGTGTACCGACTGAGAATCACCCTGCGCCAATGAAGTGTGGATCACAGAAATGGGATCGTCATTTGAATTCAGTTTATAAAGAAAACTGGTTTCTAACTTTGCTTTATTTCGATCAATCTTAAAGACAAACTCATACTTAGATGAACCATGAGTCACCCACTGACGACACCAGCGTTCTTCAACCTTAGGTGATGAACCTTCAAAAGGAGAATCGACAGCCACAGAGATACATTCTGTAGTAGCGAAGGCCCCTTGCCCAATAAAAATCAGAATAATAGTAATTAGCTTTCTCATGCTTACAAAGTCGGGAGAAGAAGGCATTTACTCCACTGGTCAAGGGACCGTTTCACACTTACAAAACGACAAGTATTATGTTACACGTAGAAGAGTTTGGAATCACTCTCTCTTCTCATGCGCCAATGGAGTGACATCATCAAAAGATTAGTACAGATTTTTCTATGAGTGCTAAAATACTTTCGATTTACACTTACAGAAAATATATTTTGAAATCTTTCTCTACGAACATCCCGTCGACCACTAGTAAAAATTGAAACATGACTCTGCCATGAAAAACAGTAATCACTTTAAATGGTTCGTTTTTCGCGGAATCTTTTCAATACTAAATACAATTTCAAGACTTTCAGAAAACATTATACGTCGACCAAAGCCCGTGCTGCGATCGTTTAAGTCCACACAATGTCCACCCGATGAAACATGTAGCTAAAGAACTGGTACAGGAATCGCTCATTAAAAATATATGAGAAAAAAACGGAGGAAAGAATGAAACGCAATACCAATTTTTTAAAATTACTAACAACACTTTTGGTGTTGCTTTTTGTTGGCCCCGCTTGGGCCTCTCCGGTTACGTTTTCTTTTCATGGTCGCGCTTTTGATCAAGGCAATGGAAACCCCATTAACGAGAAAGCGAACTTTCAATTGAATATCACGACTGACGACCCCACATGTATTCTGTTCTCAGAAATACATGAAAACGTTCAATTAACATCGTTCGGAGTCTTTGCATTAGAAGTGGGTTATTCACAAATGTCCACTGACCCCAATATATATAGTGGACCCAGTGATCCCGGATTAGGAATGCATGAAGTTTTTGGTTTTGTTCCAGCGTCGCAAGTTGGCGGAACATGTGCATCAGATATCACTTCTATGGATCGAAAGTACCTCCGAGTCTCACTGGCAACATCTACATTTCAAACAACTTTGAAACCACAGGCTATACTAACAGCCCCGACCTCCTCACTTTCTTTTTCTCTCAACGGATACACCGAAAATGATTTTATTCAAGTGAACAACATTGTCACCCAACAAGCCATCGAAACAATCATTCAAAATGGTGGCGTTGTAGGCCCCGAAGGCCCCATGGGACCAAAAGGCGACACCGGAGCACCCGGTGCTGATGGACCACAAGGTGAAAAAGGTGATCCCGGGCCACAAGGTGTTGCCGGACCAAAAGGCGATACGGGTGCACCTGGTGCCGATGGACCACAGGGTGAAAAAGGTGATCCCGGGCCACAAGGTATTGCTGGACCTAAGGGTGATACCGGTGCCACTGGGCCGATCGGACCACAAGGACCTGTCGGACCCAAAGGTGAAAAGGGAGATCAGGGACCACAAGGAATTGCTGGACCCAAAG
>CBDUOS010000058.1:0-19561 GCA_965368905.1 uncultured Bdellovibrionales bacterium
CAGGGGTTCCATTCACCAGGACAGAGATAATCGGGTTCACGCGATCATTGGAGCCCGTTACAGAATCATTATAAGTTAAAAAATAATCGCCCGGCTCATTGATTTGTATTTGATCGGGGTTGGTCAATGTCGAGTGGTTGTAGACGCTTGCGTCTGCGAAATCAGACGTGGTCCACGCGATATTACTACCGCCCACTTGGTTCCAATCAACTCCGGCAAGCAATTGAGTCGCTCGCAGAGCAATGAAGTTATCGGTGGATGCCAATTTCTCGACCGCCAAGGTGGCCACTTGCCCCGCTTGTACATTAACTGTGCCGCCTCCACCTTCCGCTTCTGAGGTGACAGTTAAAATGTCACCATTGCTCGCAGTGAAGTAGCCCGACCAATGCAAGCTTGAATCGTTATGCCCAGAATCGTTTCGCATATACCCCTGAGACGCTTGCCCCCCATTAACCACAGCACCATTGAGGCGCACCCGAATTCTTGGTGAAGCTCGCGTGGCAGTCCCATTTATAGGAATGTTCAAAAAGGCCAGATAGGTCCCCGCAGCCAGTGTGATGTTTTCAGGGTTTACTCCATCATCATGGATGAAACCTGAATCTTTTCGATCTTCAGTCCACTCGAATGGCGAGGCGCCCCCATTGATATTTGTGCTCGCCACCGTTCGATTGGCGGTCGCGGTAAAGAGAGTTCGCGTATCTTCCACTTTTTCTAGATACAAACTGGCGACACTGGTAATGCTGACAACTTCGCTGCCATCATGACCCGCGGATTCTTGTAAAAACACTTCAATCTCATCGGTCGCCGACAGATTGGATAATAGCATGGCCACATGGCCTGAAGATTCGTAGTTTCCAGTGGCTGGGTCGTATCGAATGTAAGTCGACTGCCCAATCCCACCGGAAACCAAAACACCATTCACTCGAATTTCCATCCGTACACAGGGTCGGTAAGTCCCGGCCATCATTTCAAGTGGCAAGGTCGCAGAGACCCAGTAATTCCCATTCTGTTCGATGGTGATCGTTTCTGAGTCGGTCGACGTTGAGTGGCTGTAATAGCTGCTGTCAAATTCACTCTGGCTCCATTGAATTCCATAAGCCGTCGCTTGATTCACCTGTGTCGGCGCACTCGGAGCAGTGGTTTGGGTTCCTGAAAAAACAGCAAGGCCTGGGCGGATCGCTGTTGTCCGGTAGGTCACCGATGTGGATGAACACTCAGAAACCAAAAAACCATCAGCCTGTGCCCTGGCCCAAAAAGTGGCTTCGGTGCCTCCCTCAAGCGGATTGTTTATTGGGATAGAAAAGGCCCCATTGGTATCCGCCACCCCCGCTCCCACCAGCTGGTTGCAGCTACTGTCTGAATAAATTGAAACGGCGGCCTCCGCCTTTGTGACTCCAACCACACTCGGCAATGGACTCAAATCCAATGTCGTGGGAGTTGTCGATAGCACGGTAGGCGCATCGGTTGGGGTTAAAGGCACGGCAACGGAACCACCGATTTCAACGGAGTCACCGAGTTGGGTATCACCACAACCTGCGATAAAAAGCAGTGTTAAAACAGAGACTAAATACTTCATGTTCAATTGGAGTTATCGGAATTTTTCGCCTCTGTTATAAACTATGAGACGATTTTGAGGCGCATTTTTGGGGTTTCCTTTGCAGTTGTCGCAAAATGAAACAAGCCTTTCGGAGCAATCTTCTTTATGTC
Source organism: uncultured Bdellovibrionales bacterium (assembly GCA_965368905.1). Taxonomy (GTDB): domain Bacteria; phylum Bdellovibrionota; class Bdellovibrionia; order Bdellovibrionales; family JAGQZY01; genus JAGQZY01. The sequence continues at coordinate 1,708 of CBDUOS010000058.1, forward strand.
GTCTCTCAGCACCTCCACTCCTCAATGTATTCCATCGGCATACGGAAATCACTGTATACAGATTGTCGTCATCTCGTAAAAAAATGCAATGCCACCGAAAATGAAAACAATTGGAAATTCATCAAAGGAGTTTTTCATGCGCTTTCTTTTAATAGGTCTCTTACTGCTTGCTGCTTGCAATCCGACTCAGGAAAACTGTGGCAATGATAATGGTGGTTTTTCTTACCCCGATACCCCTGTGATCCCAGAGTCACCACCGCAAATTCAAAAACAAGTGCGTTTTTATAATAGCTGTGCCGAAATAATTGATGACGCATTGAAAGCGTCATCGCTAAGCCAAAGCTACCAATACTATGGGAGCTACAATGATCAATGCTTGACGTCCCTTGACCATACTGGCAGTGATGGACAGATCCAAGCCGATGAAAGCAACAACCTCAACCAACCCACCAATACCCAAGAAGACAATGTAGACGAAGCCGATCGTGTGAAGATCTCGCAACGCTATATCTTTTACGCTCGTGAAAACTCGATTGCGGTCTTGAGTCGCGACAGCAAAGAGTTTGTACAGTCGATTCCGGTCTCGGGGCATTGGCGACCCCACATCTATGTCTACAATGAAACATTGGTAGTGATTCGGTCTCACGAGAAACCCTTTATAGACGATCAAGAAAAGAATGCTGAGGCTCTGGTCTCGATCTCACCCGTTTATGTGCAAAGACCCGAACGCTTTGATGTGGTTTTCTATGATGTGCGCAATGAGATCCGCGAAATTCGCCGTAGAACAGTGGCTGGATACTACAAGAGTTCGAGACTCGCGCAAAATGGATTATTGACCATCGTGACCGGTATCAATCTCGTTCGCGGAGTCAACCCCAAACAGAAAAAAGACTATATCCAAAGTTTGCTGTCTCATGTGGACTGCACCCAAGTGGCCCGCCCCGGAGTGAGTGACCTGGATCACGCCATCACCAGCGTCAATAGTTTTAAAATTCCCAATATCGAGTCACCGAATTATCACAAACAAACTCATTTGGTTGGTGAATACGGATCCATTTATCAAAACAAAGATTTAATCCTTACAAAAAATCACGTTCAGTGGTTTTGGTGGGATCAGCGTAACAGCCTCGATCGATACACCAATATCGCTGTTCGCCTAGAGGAAAACAATGACAAGTGGAAGATCCACTCACGTTTTGAATTTCAAGGGGATGTTCTCGGACCGTGGTCTTTCAGTGAGCAAGGGGATTATTTGTTTGTGGCGACAACCCGAAACCCGGAACCTTCGGGGTTGTCGGCCACACATTTAGAGGTTTTTAAAAAAACTAAAACCGACACCTTGCGAATCACCGGCGTAACGGGCATTGCCCCTGGTGAGACCTTGCGATCGGCCCGCTTTACCAAAGACTACGCTTACCTGGTCACCTTTCTTACAACCGACCCTCTCTTTATTATTGATATCAAGAACCCCGAAGCTCCTCGCCTGATCAGTGAATTGAAAATTCCTGGGTTTTCTTCTTATTTGCATGACACCAATGATGGACGACTCATCGGTGTGGGTTATCAAAACTGGAATCTACAACTTTCACTTTTTGATGTTGATAACCCAATAGTACCGAAGACTTTAGATCAATTTGTGGTCGAAGGTGGAAGTTCTTCCAACGCACAAACGGAGCATCACGCCTTTTTTTACAGCGACGAATGGCAGTTGATGGGTCTTCCGGTTCGCACCAGGACTTACAATCGGGATTGGTCAAAATCTCTTCGCCACACTGGAGCCTTCTTTTATGATCTCTCAAAAAATCAAATTGATTCTATCGGCAGGGTCTCGCACAGTGATTGGGTACAAAGTATTTGCAAACGTTACGGCGAGTGGGATGGAAGTCATTACTGGGTTTATACCCCTGGTCAAAAAGATGTGTCTCGTGTGCATAAAATTGATAACGCTCTTATGACATTCTCTGATTTTGGAGCACGCGTTCACAACTCTGCCGACCCGAATATCGAATTACAAAGTACTTTATTTGATCAACCGGAAGATAGCTGTCCCAAACCTTATGCTGTCTGTAATTTGCTAATCACGGAATAGCATCTTCCATTAACCCAACCACCCTGATCTCAGGGGGCTCATTTTGAGCCCCTTAACTATCTAAAATAACAAGACTTTGGTCTCTTTTGAATACACCTGATATTTATTTCTCAAGTTTTTTCAATAGGTTCCGATAAGTTACTGTGACAAATAGTTTGAGGCCTAACATTTTTGAATACACCAACTACCGCTTTTTTTTAAAAGATCTGTATGATCATTTCAAAGAGTCGACGGATTACTTTTCTTTTCGTTACTTTTCTAAAAAGGCAGGATTCAAATCTCCCAACTACTTGAAGTTGGTGATCGAAGGGCAACGCAATCTCTCGGATGATTCCATCGAGAAATTTTGTAAAGCTTTAAAACTCAACAAAAACGAATGTGACTTCTTTGCAAAGTTGGTGGGTTTTACTCAAGCCTCTAACAATACAGAACGAGCCGACCACGCCCTCAAAATCTTACAATCAAAAATCTATCAAAAACTCAATCCGCTAACCAAAGATCAGTTGCAGTACTACAGCCAGTGGTACCAGATCGGAATTCGTGAATTGGCTCTGTGCAAAGGGATGAAGAAAGATCCCAAATGGGTGGCCGAACAATTTCGTCCGCAACTCACCGAGAAACAGGCCAGTGAGGCCATCGATTCGTTGGTGCGATTGGGAATGCTGATCGAAGAAGAAGATGGCACATTGATCGCGGCAGACCAAAACGTAAAAACACAGAGTGAGGTGATCTCTAGCCTGGTCGCTGTCTACCATAAAGAAATGATGGAGAAGGCCAAAGAGTCTTTAGACATTGCTCAAAGGGATGAGAGAGAAGTCTCAAGCATCTGTGTTCCGGTCTCACAAGAAACTTTTGAAAAAATGAAAGGTCGCATTCAAGACTTCCGAAAAGAATTGATCGCCCTCGCCAGCGAGGACGCCAACCCCGATCAAGTCTATCAACTGAATTTACAACTCTTTCCGCTAACCAATAAAGTAGAGGCTTCATGAAAAATATAATGATTCTTCTTCTTTGTTTGTCTTGTGCATCTTGTATCTTGGATGGAACCGACACCGGCAACCCAGGGATTGACAATCCGACAAACTGCAGTGATTCAGGTTGTGACCAGATGTCAGGTGGAGGATACGAGAGTAAAATCTCTGGCGTTATTTATGAAGTCTGCCAATTGATCAATGATTGCAAATCACAATCAATGGATTCTTGTCGCAAGGCTTTGAAAACCCAACGCAATATCGACACCGAGGTCGGACTCGCAGATTCCGACTATGAAACAGTCAATGATATTATCATCGCCGAAAGATATGGATTTTTAATCGCCGACAGCCAGGCTGCACGGATCTGCGAGGAAGACATATCTAGATTAGAATGCATCGATACTGGTGTCGACGAATCCTATGATGCCAGCCTCAACAACCCCTATGAAAAAACAGCGGATGTTCTACCCACCTCATGTATCGACATCTTCAGCAACAGCCCCTCCGACGAAGAAGAAGACACAGACTAACAAATAGCACCATGCAATAAGCATTAGGCACCAGGCACCTAATGCAGAGAGCCTTCGATTTCTAGGAGCTTCTTTTTTACTGGCAAGCCGCCGTCGCCGGAAAACCCACCCAAACAGTTGGCTCCGACCACTCTATGACATGGAATGGCTAGCAGAACAGGATTTTTGCCACAGGCTGTTCCTACAGCACGAGCAGCTCCTGGTTTTTTCAGAGCCTCTGCCATCTCACCGTAAGACAATGTTTTACCGAACGGAATTTTCCACATCCTCTTCCAGACTTGTTTTTGAAATTCAGTTCCTTCGAGGTTTCTCCAGTCAATAGCTACGTCCAAAGAACCTTCTCCGCGCAAATATTTATCTAGTGAACTGCGAAACTTTTTCTCCATTGGAGTTTGACGAGGACTGTCTTTGGCCTTTTTTTTCTGCCACAGGATCTCAATCACTCCTTTAGAAGTGGCAGAGACTTTCAAACTATTCTCAAAGAAAGGAATTTCAAAAGTTGAAATCATGGGTTCCCCTTATAAGTATCGGTTCAAGAATTTCACAAACTTTTCTGAAGCCGTGACACGGTTTTTGGTTTTGCGGAAGCCATGACCTTCGTCATCAAAGAGTAAGTACTCCACCGGTACATCGTTCTTCTTTGCTTTCTCGACAATCTCATCACTTTCCACTTTTAGGACTCGTGGATCATTCTTACCTTGCACAACCAAAAACGGCTTCTTAATTTTTTCAGCGTGGAACAAAGGAGACTTATCACGCAACCAGGCTTCCTCGGTGGAGGGATCGCCCACTTCGGTGTACAAGTAGGTTTTCATCGCTTCCCAGTAGGGGGGAATGCTCTTCAAAGTTCTCACCCAGTTGGTGACACCAAAAATATTGATCCCTACGTTGAAGGCCTCTGGGGTAAACGTCAGAGCGGCCGCCACCATGTAACCACCATAGCTGCCACCCATGATCGCGACTTTTTTGCCATCAACCCAGTCGAGCTTTTCCAAATATTTTCGACCGTAAATGCAGTCTTGCAGGTCTTCTTGTCCGTGTTTCTTATCGTCAAGATGGAAAAAAGTTTTTCCATAACCAGAAGAACCGCGATTGTTCACCATCAATACGGCATAACCGTGATTCACTAGATGTTGAACCGAAGCTCGGTAGCCTTTGCGACTCTGGCCTCCGGGACCACCATGGACATAGATGATCGCTGGCACGGGCTTTTCAGCACTGGCCTGCCAAGGGCGAAAAAGAATCGAAGGGATTTCTAAACCATCAAAACTTTTATAGCGAACCACATGCCCTTGCACCAAATTGTCTTCTTGAATAGCAGGGCTCAAACTATTGGTCAGCTTTTTAGGAGCCGTATCTGTCATTTTCATCGTGTAGAGGTTGCGAGGAGAAGTGTCGCTGTTCACAAAAAATGTTATCTTGTTTTCTGAACGTGAGATCCGAACAGAAGAGATATTGCCTTTCACCTTTGGAAACCGGACAGGCTTTTTATTTCTCATGTCGAACACTTTAACCACAGTTTGCGCATCAGCATTGATTCCGGTGACGCGATAACGTCCATTTTCGGAAAAATACATATACATGATGCTCCAGTCTTCTTTCATATAGGGCTTGTGCTTGCCGGTCGCCAAATCATAAGACCACGCCTCGAAGAACTCACCTTTGGAGTCGGTGGCATAGATGAGTTGTTTGCTGTCTGGAGTAAAGGTCAATCCACGAAAATTGGCCGTCCCCTTAAAGTCGGTGATCATTTTTGGAGCCGCTTTCTTGGCCTTGAGGTCTACCAGTAAAATATCAGAGTCGGCATTGCTATTGGTTTTACCAATTGTCATCCATTTTTCATCCGGACTGATAGTTCCAGGATAAACTCCAAATGTGTTGGTGAATATCCTTTGCTTCTTATAGTTCTTTGCATTGTAGCGATAAACATCGAAAAATTTCGGGTCACGGGAGTTGCTGACAATAAAAAAGTGGGTTTTAGCTTTGTTCCAACCACCAAAAGAAGCGGTCACATTTTTACCAGGTGTAAGATCCTTCGGCTTGCCCCCTGGCTTCATCACATAAATGTGAGACTTCTCGTCACCATTGGCATCAGAAGAATAGAGAAATCGATTATCATTAGGAAAGGTGGCACGAGCCATTCGACTGCGGTCTTTCGAAAAGGTCAGCTGGGTTTCTTTGCCGCCACCAAAAGGCATTTTGTACACATTAAAAATTCCCGATTTGTTCGAAGTAATCAAGAGTGAGTTTTCATCTGCCGAAAAAATTCCGCCACTGTAATCAACCGTTTTAAAAAAATCATTGGCTGAATACTGTGGAACTTTTTTGACAGGTTGATTGATATCAGGCACCGATTGGCAACTGATAATGGTCAATGTCGAAAATATCACAAGTGTACGAAAATACCCCATGGGTCCTCCAAAATTAGTGCGTTGAAAAATTTTTAGCCCAGGCATGGCCTGAATAAAAGCCGGAGGGAGTCAGCCCCGCTGTTGTATCCTAGAATCCAGCTCAGAAGCCTTTTTGGCTCTGAGATTCTTCATATATATCATTGGCGCTTTGCGAATCGATGGTGTCGATCGCTGTAAGAACCATCAACGGGATGATGGGATCGCCTTTATCGTCGTTGATTATGGACTGAATTTTCTTAATCGCGGCCGACTGCACTTTAACGATGGCCTCGTAGGCCTCTGGAGACACTCCAGAAGTTTCGGCTCTAAAAAAAGGATTCAGCTTACGTGAACATTGGACTTTGTGAGGTTTGATAAAATTGGCCAACGTTTTGAAGTTAAAAACAAAATCATCACCAAGGGGACCGCAGAAGGTCTCCACTTTAGCCTTCAAAGTGCCTGGTTTGGTTTCAACAACCAGCTCTTGTTTCACTAGGTACTTGGCGTCTGCAATTCCAAAATCACCAAAGAGGCTCCTAATTTTATTAAACGTCACTCCAAGGTCATTCAGCGAAAGAAGATAAATAATGTATTTGGCGGGGTCGCTCAAGTGACTATTAATATACCTCGAATAGGTATCGCGCCTTGTATTGGAATATGGAAACACTTTTCTCAGGTAGTCACCAATAGGTCCATCATAGATTTCAACAAGTTTTCCGATATCTGATTCTCGTGAAATGGTTGTTAATATATCGAGGATGGTGCCCTTGTTTGGCTCAGTTTTTACATCTTGTTTTGAAATCCTCCGAAGCGTTGGCTCACTCACTTTGCATCGTTTGCTTAAAGCATTCAGGCTCAATCGAGGATTCTTTTCTAAATACCTGTTAATCACAATACTCAAATGCTCCACAATTGTTTGTGGAGCCGAAGCCTGTTTTAAAAAGGGATTCAATGATGTTTGAATTTGCACTAAAGCCAAACTCCCTCTTCAATGCAACGGTAGATCTCAAGTTCCAACTGTTGTTTGATAGTTAAAATCTTTACATTGCCAGATGATAGACCTCGATCGTCTTCATCATCTTGAACTTCTGGCGGAAGATTTCGTCGTACTTTTTGTTTTGGATTGCCACCATTTTCTTTTTTGAGAGCACTGGTCTCGCTCTTTTTTACGACTCCGTCACCGGTTGAGCTGCCACCGGACTTCCATAACCAGCCCTCTGAAAATAAAATCTCAAGCTCAAGACTTGAACAGAACAACTGATTTTCTGCACACTCAATGGAGATCCCTACTTCTTGCTCACAATCGATATACTGATCATAAATTGTTTGGCTATATTCTTGTGCAAATGAAACACCCGGAAACACTAAAATTAACAAAACAGTTAAAATAGAAATCTTCATGGTAGAACTCCAGTTCGTTGTGAAACTAATATAATCAAGAGCTTGAGGAAGCAAAAGGTCGTACCCGTTTTGCCGATTTTGTAAAAAACTTGTTAACCCTTTTGTAAAATTGCCAACTTCTGATCGAAGTTGGCTAAGAGTGGGTAAAAAATAATGAATTAATTACATGTCATTGCATGTAGGAAGAGTCATTTTCACGAACCCTTTGAATTGTTTGCCGGCTTTTTGAACCAAAGCAACTTTTACTTGTGGACCTTTGTTCAAAGTGATCATCCAGCATTTTTGCTTACCAGAACCACCAAAGTTGTCATCATCGTCATCATCGACATCTTTGCATACTTGCTTAGTACCAGTCATTTGAGTCATAAGCTCAACAGTCTTAGTAGACGTGCAGCTTTTTGAATCGTTATCGTCGTCGTCTTCTGTCCAGTTCGTACATTTTTGAGCTGTTCCAGCGTACAAGTAGTTACCAGAAACACAAGCTTGAGGTTGACCACCAAGGCTGATTCTTCTTTTGTAAATGCTGTTTCCAAAATCAATGTTTCCACCATCATCGAAGATGTAACGGCTTGGGTTTGCTTTTGCATCAGCAACAGTACTCTCTGAAGCCCATTTGTTTGGAGTGTATTGTCCAAAACCAGCTGCTACAGCTTGCACACTTGCCATTGTAAATAGAACTAAAATTAATGCTTTCATAAATCGCCCTCCCATTTAGACGTTATAAGTTGAGGCCTCGTTTTGGTGCAAAACCCCATCGAGGGTCAAAATCTAATCGAACAGATTTCCAGAAACGGAGTCGCCATTTTTGTAGATGACTAATTCAGATTCAACAGATTCGAGTTAGAAAGGGAAATCGTCGTCAGGACGAAAGCTTCGTCATCGGTGGCGGTGACGCGTTTTTTAGTTGAATGCCGGCAAGATGCTCTAAATCATGCCCTCACAGTAGGTGCTTTGGGATGCTGTCAAACTTAGAAGTACTTCTTTCTTTTGCTAGAAGGAAGAATCTTAAGCACATCGCGGTATTTTGCGACCGTACGCCGGGCGATTTTGATTCCGTCTTTTTTAAGAAGTTCCACAATCTTTTGGTCTGACAAAGGCTTCTTGGGGTCTTCAGCATCGACTAAGTCTTTGATCTTTAACTTCACCGACTCAGAAGCGAGAGAACCTCCACTGGTGGTGTTGATCCCAGAGTTGAAAAAGTATTTGAGTTCAAAAATCCCTTGGGGAGTGTGCATGTACTTGGCGGTGGTCACACGAGACACTGTGGATTCATGCATTTCAATATCATTGGCGATATCTCGCAAAATCATTGGCTTGATATGGGCCGGTCCTTTTTCGAAAAACTCCTGCTGATGTTTGACGATACTCTCTGCCACTTTATAAATCGTGCGCTGCCGCTGGTGGATCGATTTGATCAACCAAACTGCTGAACGCAATTTGTCTTGTACGTAATCTTGGGCTTCGTTATTGGTTCTGTCTTTCTTCGCCTTGCCCTCTTGTTCGGCCAACATGTTCTTGTAAAAGTTTGATATTCTCAACTTCGGCAAACCGTCTTCGTTAAGAGAAACCACATACTCATCACCAACCTTGTAAACATACACATCTGGAGTCACGTAGTGAGTGTCATTCTGAGTAAAAATTCGTCCAGGCTTCGGCTCCATCGTGTTGATGATCTTACACATATCGATCACTTCGTCGACAGAGATTTCCATAGTCTTCGCAATGCCTGGGTAGTTCTTTTTCTCAAGGTCGTGCATGTGGTTGCTGATCAGGTGAACAAAGTCGTGCGTGTCCTCTTGAATATGCTTAGCTTGAATCAACAAACACTCTTTAAGGTCACGTGCGGCCACACCCGGAGGGTCGAACTCTTGAACCATCATCAGCGTCTCTTCTAAATCTTTCTCAGAGACACCTTCGTCCTTGGCGATTTGATCTAAAGAAGCCCCAAGATAGCCATCGTCATTAACATACTCGATCAGCATCTGGGCCTGCTCAAGCTCTTCATCGTTAAATCCGTAAAGTCCGGCTTGCCAGTTCAAATGGTCGTGTAGGGTTTCTTTTGAAGCAATGACATTTTCATAATTCATGATCTCATCATTGTTGCGAGCAAAATTGGTTTCGCGAGATTTCTGTTGTTTTTCGAAGTAATCATCCCACTCAAACTCATCTTGTTTGCGTGGGTCTTGCATATCCGCATCTTGCTGTGGCGTTTCTGACTCTTTGGCCACATCTTCGTTATTCACCTCCATCCCTTCTTCAAGGACGGGGTTTTCAACAAGTTCTTTACGGATTTCAGTTTCGAGTTCAAGGCGAGAGAGCTGTAAGAGCTTAATAGCTTGCTGCAACTGCGGGGTCATCCGCAGTGCCTGCTTCAAGGCTAAACTTTGCTTCATACTTACAGCCATTGTTCTCCCTTCATATCTATTTACATTCTACAGCCTGAAATTCTCTCCAAGGTAGAACTTTTTAGCTAAGTCCGACTTAGTGATGGCTTCTGGGCTTCCCTTCACTTGGACTGCTCCGTCTTTCATTATATAGCTAAAATCACAAATGCCGAGTGTTTCCCGCACATTATGGTCTGTAATGAGAATTCCGATACCTTGGTCGCGCAACTTTTTAATGATCTGCTGAATATCGTAGACAGCGATCGGATCAATCCCTGCAAAAGGCTCGTCCAGTAGTAAAAACTTTGGTCGACCGACCAAAGACCTGGCGATCTCGACTCGGCGTCGCTCACCACCTGAAAGAGCATAACCATAACTGTCAGTGATGTGATTCAAACTGAATTCATTGACCAAACGTTCAAGAGTTTCTTGTTTTTGTGAGCCGGTAATATTTTGCGCATCCAAGGCCACTTGGATATTTTCGTGCACAGTGAGTTTTCGAAAAACACTGGGCTCTTGCGGCAGGTAACTGATCCCCCTGCGCGCGCGTTCATAGATTGGCAAGCCGGTGATATCTTCACCGTCGAGTTCGATGCTACCCTCTTCGGGTGTGACCAACCCCACAACCATGTAAAAACTTGTAGTCTTACCGGCTCCATTGGGACCAAGCAACCCGACAACAGAAGTCGAGCTCACCTCAAAAGAAACACCTTTTACAACATGACGATGCTTGAAACTTTTGTGAATACCTTTAACAACGAGTTTGCTCACTTTTTATTTTCCCCCGGTTTCTGATTTGTATTATAGCGGGTACTTCCTTTGTTGACCACTATTCGATCTCCGCCATCGTAGGCAATGATTTCATCGCCAACGAGCTGGTTTTCGCCTTCTACTACTTTTGGACTGTCGCGAAAAATGAACTTGTCCTCTTGAAAGAACACTTCAGCTTCTCCTGCTAGGCCCCAACGGCCAATGTCTTTCACCTTCACTCCCCCATCAATAAACATGGAGTAAAGGTTGCCGTTTTTGTAGATAAACTTGGCACGTGGACCGGTGATCGTCATTGTATCGACATCGATAACGACATCTTTTTTGAACAAAACAAAATTACTAGCTCCACTAAAAAGAGCCTCCACACTACGGATCTTCATTTTTCGGCCACCACTCATTTTTTTTCGTCCACGAACATTGTCTTTTAGAATGATAATGTTTGTGTTGAGGTCGGCATCAAAGTGATCGGCCCGCATATGCAACGGTCCACCGTCACCTTTTTCATCGGGCGGCCCAACCAAATTGACCTCTTGTGGCCCTTCAATTGTTCTAAAGTCAGTTCGGTAATAAATCACTTCGGTATTCAAAACATAGCCGTTACTGGATGTGGTCACAGTGTCGCCAGAGATTTCCAGTTTCTTCTGATTGTCGCCCACAAAGCCCTTTTCGCCAGTGGCATTGTAGTAAACATTATCTTCACCGTAAAACTTCACCTTTACGGTATCGAGGGTGAGGTCTTCACTGTTCATTTTTTTACGGGCGATATCGGCATCCAGCTCCCAAAGTTTTTTCTCACCTTTGGCCTCGATCAAGTGGGAACCACGAATGACTTGTTCAACATCCTTTTCTGCCGATTGCTCGACTTCGGAGTCCCAATTTTTTTCTAATTGCCGATCACCGGGTTGGGGTGCAAAGAACACCAACTCGATAACTATCAATACAAAGATGAGGCTTGCTACCAGCCATTTCCACATAGTTGTCCTTAAAGGGTTAAAACCTAGAAACTGTCAGTACTTATAGACATATCATAATGGGACATGAGCCGAAAAGCCTTTAAGTTCAGTCTGATTTAGCCGATAGGAGAGGTAATGACTTGGTTTATTCATCACGATGAAAAGATACTGGGGCCGTTCACAACTGATAAGATCCTAAATGACCTGAAAGAGGGAGAAATCAGTTACGGAGCCTACATTTGGTCAAAAGGCCAAGTGGAGTGGATTCCTGTGTCCGACTGGGAAAACAACCTGGAAAACATTCTGGCCCAATCCGGCGACAAACTGAAAAAGTGGAAATTGCGCACTCCAAAATCAGTCTCTGAGGACCTAACCTTCGAAGACGTGGTGGAAGAGTTGAAAGCGATGGAAAACTTCCAAATGGTAGCAATTGCACCACAAAACGTGAACGACTGGACTCCTGTTTATTCATCCTACCCATTTATGGAAGCCCTCAATCTCTCGCGCCGTAACTTTTTGCGCGCCCCACTTATGGGACTAGCGAAAGTGACTCGTGACGGCTCGCGTTTTTCCTACGTGGTTAAAACCGCAACAATCGGCCAAGGTGGTCTGGGCGTTTACGGCCTCGGTCCAAATTTCGAGCCCGGCACCCAAGTCACTCTACGCATCGAAAGTGAAGACCTAGAACAAGCCGTTGCCGTGAACGGTACAGTTGTCTACAACACGTCCCAAGGTTTTATCGGCATCCGCTTCGGCGAGATCTCGGCCGAGTCGACTTCGGTGGTTGTGGAGTATATGAAACGTTTTTCAAACTTCACTCCAAAAGAAAAGTCTGAAAAAGAAACAGCCGTCAAAGAGGAAAGCAATGTTCCGACGGAAGATAAGCAGGCCTCTTAAGTCCTTGTAATTACTAAATCTATTGCGAATCTTTCTGAAACTCTTGCAATCTTTATATTAACTGTTGCGATTTTCACTCCACAATTCTAATTTACCCCTTTTATAAGAGAGGAGCCTATGGAAATTCCAAATAATCTGACTATTCTAGAGAATGAAGGAGAATTTGAATTTATCATGGCTGGTGGTGAACCAACAATGCGCTTAAAAAAATAGTGTTCAAGATCCAACAGTAATGAAGCCCCATTTTTTCACTCTTTTTACCTTCTTTTTTGTATCTGGTGTCATTGGGGCAGGAGTCATTTCAAAAAAAAGTGAGGAAACAAAGTTAGCTCCGATCGACGAAATCTCCGTAAATTTTCGCGGAGGAACAGAGGTTCCCACACCGACACTGATATACAACGCCGGCCAATGGTACTTTTTGGACCACCTATCATCTGGACTCGTGTATTTTGATCATGAACGAAAAGTTTTCCGCCCTCTCATTGCTGAAAAGTGGGAAACGAGAACTCCGCTTGAACATAGATTTTACCTGAGAAAAGATGCTAAGTTTCATGATGGCACGCCCATTTTCGCAAAAGATGTTGTAGCCACAATTAAGAACCAATTAATCTCTAAAACCTCGACTCATTTTCCGCTTTGGGAGTACTTGATAGATTGTGATGATTTGAAAAATATATCGGACCATTGTGAGGGCGTCCAAGTCATTGACATGCATACTATTGATTTTAAATTTCAAAAGCCTATGACATCTTTTTACCTACAGCTTGCAAGCCCAGAAACAGGTATTTGGTCATCTGACGACCTACCAGCACCTCCTACCCGTCGCTTTAAACCTCAAAAGTTTTCGGGACCTTATTTTTTCGATTACGAAGAGTCTGCAAAAAACACTGCAGTTGTTTTACGAAAGAATATAAACTCTCCACTTATAGATATTTTTAAAAAAGCTCCAAACCGAATAAACAGCTTCCACTTTACACGCTCAGAAGCCGTGCGAGAGTTTAATAAAGGCACACTGGACCTGTTTGTTGACTATTATCAACCCTTCCCAGAAGTAAGCGTTGCGAAAGAAGCCAAAATATACCGATCAACACCAACTATGATGACTTACTTGAGATCCGTAAGGGAGCGTCCACAGAAGCATATTGGACGTGAGTTTTTGGAATACCTTTGGAAAGCCAAGCACGGACAAGATATTTTACCCGCCTACAATTTTTTAGCACCAGGTGTTGAGTACAATTTAACCAAAGAGGAATTTCTGCAAACTTTACCAAAACAGAAGCCTGAGACAATAACGGTTGGGTTCATAAGTAGTTTTCACACACCAGATCTTGCATTGTTTCTTCAAAGAATTGGTAGAGAGGCCGACGTCGATCTTATTTTTAAGGAACTCGACTTCCCAACTTTCATTGAATATTTTGAAAGAAAGAAAAATGACTTAGATTTTCTACTTGCACCCTATGCTGCTTCCGAAAGGTTCCCATCCGTTCATCTCAGATTCTTAACTGGCCCACTCTCTACAGAAACTCCAGTTTTTGATCTGAAAACAGTTGAAACACCTGAGATGGATGCCAATCAAGTTTTAAAGTTAAAACAGTACCAAAAGTGGTTGCTTAAAAAGCAACTCTCCATCCCCTTGTTTTTTCATGCGACCGAAATTTATTTCAACACTGATATTGATATAGGAGAACAACCTAAAACTGATGCAGAATTTGAACTCTGGCGAGTGACAAAAAAATAAAATGAAGCCCTGTAAACCTTTGAATTTCATAGAGATCAGCAGTCTGCTATCCACCAACAACATTAACGGAAATGATCAACAACTCTTAAATTGGGCCGCAGACTCAAGTATTGTTGACCGAATAGAAGTGTCTATGTGGTTATTTCAACCATCTGCAACTGTTTATCGCGCGAACGTTCAACTGCATTTCGAAAAGAACACCGTGATTGGAAGTGGAAGGTGTATGACAAAATCCGGCTCTATTGCCAAAGCTTTAGCGGAAGCGATTGAACGACAAACAATGATGTCATTCTACTCAAACAATAATGTATTCAATCTGCGAGCTAATATTGCTGATACAAATTCTCTTCGCATCATGCCTGCTCTAGAAGGATTTTCAGTTCCATTTGACGAATTTAAAACTAGTAACGGATGGGCCTCTCATTGGAATCTAAGTAAGGCCTTTGAAAACTCAAAAATGGAGGCTTTAGAACGCCACATTTTATTGTACACGTACCTAAAATTCGGGTGGAATGGTTTCTCGTTTTCTAATAGTGGACATTGGAACGAGTTTGAAGTGTACTCTGCATTTAGTAAAGTTTCTAGCGCAAATAGTTCAGCAGGTATTTGCGTAGCCTTGAATAAAGCCTACACCGGGATGTTATTCGGATACCTAGCGGATTCGACAGATTCAATAGTCTCAAGCACAAAGTGGGTGAACGCTTTGTACGAGATGTATGACGCTTTCACAGTCGCTAAAAATAAACTCAAAACCAATGGTTTTTTTGAGTACTATCAAACTGATATTGGAAAATACGGCAACTACTGGCTGTCAAAAAAGCCACCTAACTTTAATTGTTCTCAGCCAATTGTTTTTGAAGATGTAGAAGTTGAAGATTGTTACGCTGAAGCCTTTGAAGTTTCAGAAATGTTTGAAATGGACTTTCCTTACTATGTAACCACCATTGGGTTTGGCAATCTGATTCCTCTGTTTTTTGAAACTAGTCCCAATGAAAAACTCAGAGATTACCTTTCCAAAAAATTGAACTGTACAATTCAAAGTGATCTCAACGAAATTCTATGGCATCCAATTTTATGAATCACCTTAGAAGACTGTTTTTTATTCTTTTATTGTCTGTAGCAGCTTCAATTTGTTTTAAGGCGTATGAAATAGTAGCGGCAAAAGAAAAAAATCAAACCTATGCTAACTTTCTATGCTCCACATCCAAAATCGATCTCCAAATTGGCAACTACAGACAAGTCAGTGAGAACATTAGAACATTTCTGAAGAAATTTGAGTTAACTAAATCATCACATATTATAAAAGTTGGAGACACTTACTATCACCAAGCTGATGAACCACAACAAAACTATCAGACCTATTCTTGCGAAGTTGATGGTCGACAAGACATCAATTTTAAATTTAATTTACAGCTCCCAACTTTTCTAGATTCTTACTTTTATCAAACATTACTATTGGTTTTTACTATCGTATGGCTGCTTAGTTACGTATTTTTTGTATTCGCAAATAAACTGCAGAATATCATTAGTATGCAAATACTTGAGCAACTTAGAATAGAACTTAACTTACGAGATAAAAATAAACTGGAGACCAGTCCTTCTTTCTGGAAAATAATTTCTAAATTAGTCGATTTTCAAAACATAAAGAAAGATGTTACATCACTAAAGGAAAAAATTGAAACTCAACAGAACCAGATTACTCAAGCCAAGGTCAATGAAGAGTTAATGAAAAAAGAATTGGCACAGAACAAAGAATTTAGTGATAAGGTGGATATGTTCATACACGACATCAAAAGCCCTTTAGGCCTTATTGGTGCACTCCAAGAATCATCAACAGATGAGAAACAGAAAGGTTACCTTTTGAAAGCAAAAAAACGTCTCAATGGCATTCTTGGCTCGCTTAGCAATGTCCGATCCGAGTACAATAGGAAAGGGCTAAATAGCTTTCAAACCAGAGACACAAAACAAATCGTGCATGATATTATTTTAGAGAAGAAAACTCTTCACCCCAATTTGAGAATAGAATTTTTAATTCCCCCCAAAATACAGAATGTTAACAATAGAACAGTTGGTGATAAAGAGAGCTTAGTCCGCCATTTTTCCAATCTAGTTGACAATTCCATAGAGGCAGGTGCTACCACAATTAATATCTCTCTCGACTTAAATAGTCAGTTTCTTATTATCACCTTCGACGACAATGGATTTGGCATCCCACAAGAGCACTTAAGTAAAGTCTTTCAAAAAGGCTTCACTTCTGGAAAAAGAAAGGGAAGTGGGTTAGGTTTATTCGCTCTCTATGAGTTTATTCGCAAGATTGATGGAAAAATAGAAATAGACTCACGATTGAAAAGAGGAACGAAAATCAGTATCAGCCTTCCTTTTCAAAACTGAATCTTGCATGATTTTAAGGTTCAACGCTGGTGTCATCTTCCTTCGGTGATTGTTGAATACATAAAACGTTTTTCAAACTTCACTCCGAAAGAAAAGTCCGAAAAAGAAACAGCCGTCAAAGAGGAAAGCAATGTTCCAACGGAAGAGAAGCAGGCCTCTTAATTCACAAAAAAAAGAGGCTGATTCAAGCCTCTTTTTGAAAGAATAAAATTTCAAAGGTATTTATTAAGGTTGAGCTTCGACAAGCTCTTGACCATCGCCATCGACAGTCACTTCGGGTTCTTCGATTCGTGTGTAAGGGGCGCAACTGTAAGTTTGGGTTTGGCCATTTAGGCTTCCGAAAGATCCTTCGGGCTGGCTGCCACGATAATGCAACACGAGTTCTTCGCCCGCGGCATTCCTAGCGTAGATTCTAAAACTGGTCGCCACTCGAGTTCCTTCTCCCTCAAGAATCATGGTTGGATTCGTATTCTCAGTGCTGTCTTTAGGAAATACTTCGATTAAAAAGTAACCTCTTGATGATCCATCACTGTAGTTTTCCTCTTGAGTGTCATGTACAAAGGTCTCTTCGCTCAACTGAGTGACGACGAAGCGAAAATCATTGTAATAGTCTTGGGCACACTCGAACTGGATTCGTGCGAGGTTTTGATTTTCACCGTCCTCAGTAGCCCAGGCGCTCGTAGAGAACAGTAGCGATCCGATGATTAAAAGAGTTTTAAATAGGTTCATTACATTTAAAGTCTTCATGACCTTCACCTTTCGAAGAAATTGATTATGCTAATTTATCAGATTTCAAGATGTATGCCACAGATCAGAGCCCTCAGTATAAAAACTACAAGAGCTGGAGACCTATGGCCTTTTTTGGCTTTCGCAGTGTCTAGATTTTAGACGATTTGAATGGACAACCTGACTATTCACCCAGCATGCGTCTCAATATGAGAATTTTGCGAGAATTAATCGAATCTCTCAATGAAACGTCGTAAAATAAAGAGAGATAGGGGGAGACGGTGAAATTAATATCTATATTATTTTCGACTATTATCTTTTTCAGTTCCTTCGCATTTGGAAATTCTGGATCTGTCGGCCAGATGTTTCAAAACGCCCGACAAGGACTGACCAACACTTACAACTCTTTGACAGGCAATGCTTCATACGACCCCAGCATGCTGCGCGATCGGGCTGAAGTCATTAAAGCTCGGATTCAAGCTGAAAGAGAAAGGAACTTGCAGATGGCCGCCGAACCTAACTTTGCCCAAACACCCCAAGGAGAGCATGCTGCAGCAATGGAAGAACTACGTGGAACCAATTGCGCTAAAGCCGAATTAGAATCAAGAAT
>CBDUOS010000059.1:0-19341 GCA_965368905.1 uncultured Bdellovibrionales bacterium
CCGGAATGATTCAATTTTAGCAAACCGATATCGAATTGAGAGGACCAGGGCCGGACCTAAGGCGATGAATTGATTCTGTAATGAAAAAGGCGGCAACAGAACGGTCAATTTCGGTCAAAAGACTGGCCTTTCTGACATGGTCTGGTATGGTGACCAGCCTATGTCGCAACTGAATTACATCACCCCCAGAGGGTTGCAAAAGCTAAAGCAAGAGTTGGAATACTTGATGCGCGAAGATCGCCCACAGGTTGTGAAGACTGTAGCCTGGGCGGCCAGCAATGGTGATCGCAGTGAGAATGCTGATTACATCTATGGGAAAAAGCGACTTCGAGAAATCGATCGCCGCATCGGTTGGCTGACCAAACGAATCGAAGCGGCTGAAGTGGTAAACCCAGCGGAACTTTCAGGAGACAAAGTTGTGTTTGGTGCCACGGTTACAATTGAAGATGAAGGCGGCGAAGCCAAGACCTACCAAATCGTTGGCGAAGATGAAATAGAAACCAGTGAAGGCAAAATTTCTTGGAAGAGCCCGATCGCCAAAGCTCTACTGAACAAATCCGTAGGGGATGAGGTTATGATTCATCGACCTAAGGGCGAAGCATGGTTTGAAATTGTAAAATTGGAATTTAAATAAAACCATTTAAATTATGTTCGCGTGATGCGAACTCAGAATTATTGAACTTATTAGGAGGAAAAAATGTCCGTAATTTCTGCAAAACATATTTTGGTGGAGCACCAACATGAAGCCGAAGATCTTTTGAAAAAGGTCGCTGAAGGTGCTGATTTTTCTGAATTAGCACAAAAGTTCTCTAAATGTCCGTCAGGGCAAGACGGTGGGAACTTGGGTGAGTTTGGCAAAGGCCAAATGGTGCAGTCTTTTGAAGAAGCCGCTTTTGCCTTAGATGTCGATCAAGTTTCGTCGCCCGTGCAAACCCAATTCGGTTATCATCTGATTCAAAGAACAAAATAAATTTTATTGGGGCCGGATAAAGCGGAAGGCTTGCGGCCCTTTTTTGTCTTTCTTTTTGCGATTGCCAGCTTGGAAAACGCGAACGGCATTGGTCTTCTGACCTTGTGCCACTGGAACTCCTAAAGTCAAAACCACATCATCGCCCGTTTGAACAATATTATTGGCCAGTCGCAACTCCTCGACCTGGGCAATCGCCTCTTCGGTGTTGGAGTACTCACCGATTTTCAAAGTTTGCACCCCCCAGCAGAGCTCCAATTTGCAAAGGGCCTCAGACTTAGCGGTGGCTGCCACCAATTTGGCTTTCGGGCGATATTTCGAGATCATCTGCGCCGTTTTTCCGGTCGTGGACATGCATACAATGGTGCGAGCTTGGAGTTGTTGTGAACAAAGCACTGCCGAGATCGCAATACTCTCTGGGGTTGTGAACTTTCGAGTTTTCTTTTTCTCACGACTTTCAAAGCGGTAGTAAAGGGAAGGTTGTTTTTCAACTTCCATGATGATTTCATGCATGGTTTGCACGGAACGTACGGGGTGCTTGCCAAATGCACTTTCCCCAGAGAGCATCAGCGCGTCGGATCCATCGAGAACCGCATTGGCGACGTCTGTGATTTCGGCGCGAGTCGGACGGGAGTTCACTTGCATGCTGTCGAGCATTTGGGTGGCGGTGATAACGGGTTTACCTTTGCGATTGCAAATTTCGATGATGCGTTTTTGATAAAGGGGCAAGTGAATCTGACCCACTTCGACCGAAAGGTCGCCCCGTGCCACCATTATAGCATCGGATGCATCAACGATGGCTTCAATGTTTTCAATCGCCTCTTTCTTTTCGATCTTGGCAACCACTCGAGCTGGGCTCTTGAGGTCTTTCAGGCGTTTTTTGAGTTTGATAATGTCGTCGGCGTTTCGCACAAAACTGAGAGCGACGTAATCGAACCCCAGTGGGCTCCCGTCTTCTAAATCCTTAATGTCTTTATCGGTCATGCTTTCAATAGGAAGATCGGCGTCAGGTAGGTTCACCCCTTTGCGTGGGCGGATGATGCCGCCAAAAATTACCTCGCAGTGGATGAGGGCGCCATTCACTTCTTTCACTTGCAATTCGATAATGCCATCATCAATAAAGATGGATTGTCCGATCTGTACAAACTTGTGTAGACCTGACACATCGACGCCGATTTGATCTTTTGCATGGTGATCCATGTCGGATAAAATCAATTGGTCACCGGCTTTGACGGTGCGTTCCTCTTTCAGTCCCTCGACTCGAATTTTTGGCCCCTGCAAATCTTGTAGAATTCCCACAGGGGCATGCAGTTCTTCAGAGGCTTCGCGGATGGCTTGTACGGTTTTAGCGTGTTGTTGAAAATCTCCGTGACTAAAATTCAATCGGGCCACATTCAAACCGGCCTCGATCATGGATTTCAATTGGCTCTTTTCCCAAGAGGCGGGACCAATGGTTGCAACAATTTTAGTTTTACGAAACGAGAGACTGTGTTGTTCCAAGCCAAATCCTCCGAAAGAAATCAGTGTTCGTGTTGATGCTCGTGTTCTTCATGATGGCAGGTCTTGTCGCAAAAGCAATGACAAGCATGAAGGTTCCAGGCGTGTCCGCCGATCAACATGATACCACCCAAGACCATAAAAGGGTCCACGGGAAATTCAAAAATTTCGAAGTGTGCGTCAGAATCGATGTAGACAAAAAGACTGAATGTTAACAAGGCGACACCGCTCAATCCAAGCATCATCGGCCAAGGTTTACGGTGCTTTCGGTAGCTGGTTGTGAACGAGATGCTTCCGATGATGATTCCGGAAAACAAAATGACCCCTTCGAGGACAGGGTTGTGCAAAAAACCACGGCTGGCGGGGAGCAAGATGATTAAAAACGGAAACAGGATGCAGTGGACCACACACAGGCCGGCCACAAACATGCCCGTTCGATCCCAAAATTTGGAGTGCCTTAGAAGCTGGTTTTCTTGCATCCCCTGATGTTCCATTTATAACAAACCATGTCAATTACAAAATGGATGCTCTTAGCGGCAAAGGTTGTAAATTTATCTGTAGAGACCCTTTGCTTTAAGCTTCCACTTATTGAACTTAAGGCAGTGAATTTTTGTAAAGGAGAAGGGCATGGATCCCAAGTCACCCGCAGTGGCATCAGCCTATGAGAAAGCCAAACAAGCTCTCGGCCGCGCTCATGCACCCTACTCGAAACTGCAAGTGGCTTGTGCCATCAAAAGTGGGGCGCAAAAAGAGGCCGTGGTTGGAGTGAATGTAGAAAATGCCAGTTATGGTGGCACGATTTGCGCGGAACGGTCGGCGGTGGTGTCGCTGGTCTCACAATTTGGCAAGACGCCGATTGAGTTCGTTGTCGTCATTTCTAGTTTCGAGGGCAGTCCGATTCCGCCCTGTGGCCTTTGTTTGCAGGTTTTGAGCGAGTTTGTACAAGACGACTGTCCTATCTTTTTAGGGGACGTCCAAGATTTGCAAAAGGCTCGTCCTTTTAAAGATTTTCTGCCTTTGGCTTTTAAGGCTGATGTGCTCTCTGACTAGGCGCAATCATACTAAAGTCTAGCAATCGAATCCTTACATTACAAAATACTCGAACACCCCTAGAATAGAAGAGAAGGTAGAGCTTTTCTTGTCTAGAAAGGCCTTTCCAGGAAAAGGTAGGCGTTTATTTTTTTGACTCCACCCTTACACCATCGAGAGTTTTTCAGGACTTCTTTCCAGAAGCTTCAACGCCCCTTTCACTTAAATTTGCAAAAATCAATCAACCATCAACAACGAGGTGACGCCATGGAATCAACCACACAGACATTGAATCCTGAAGTGAGTGAGCAATCCCGAGTTCTCAATGATTGGAATCAAGATTTTTTAGAACGCCATAACCTCTTAGGACATATTTATTTAAGAACACAAGATAAGATTTATTACCCTTATTGGAAGAGTCAGCTCAACCGAAACTCAGTGGCCAAGGAGGAGTTGCAACGGATCGGACGCGATTTGCAAAAAGAAAATGTGAAAGTCTTTTTGCTTAAAGGGTTCTCTTTAATGGGTGAAATTTATAAGGATTGGGGAGAGCGCTTTGTTTCTGACATCGATCTTCTGGTCTCTCACGAAGAGCTTTGGAAGTTGACCGACATCCTGCGAATGTACGGCTATCAAAAAAGAAAACAGGCCAAGTGGTTAGGGAACCGTCATAAGCATCTTTTTGTGAAAATGACAGAGGACATCCAAGTAACAATTGAAATCCACACTCAACTGTTTTGG
Organism: uncultured Bdellovibrionales bacterium; assembly: GCA_965368905.1. Classification (GTDB taxonomy): domain Bacteria; phylum Bdellovibrionota; class Bdellovibrionia; order Bdellovibrionales; family JAGQZY01; genus JAGQZY01. Next base: position 4,235 of record CBDUOS010000059.1, read on the forward strand.
CACACCTCTTTAGCGATACAAAACGAAATCGAACCGGCGGCCGTCGAAGGCTTCTTTCAGTTGAGCAAAGAGAATCAGTTGATTCACCTGTGCGGACACCTGGCCTTTCAACACTCCTATTCGAAATTGTTTTGGCTGATGGACATATTTAAATATGTGGACCGTTTTCGTGAAAAAATTGATTGGAACTTGTTTTGGGAGCAGGCAGAAAAAGCCAACCTGTATAAGAGCTGTTACTTCACACTGTTCTTATGCCAAAAACTGGGTTTAAACATTCAAACAATATTGTACCGAGCCAAAAAGAAGAAAAGAGTAACAATTTACTTTTTGAAGAAACTGGTCGATTACTCCTACCTGTACAACCCACAAAAACATCCCGTGCGCAGTCAGTTCGTGAAGTTCCTAATAAAAGATTCCATCTTAGATAACTTCCGCTACGCCTACGCCTGGCTAAAAACCTTCCGAAAGCGTCACACCTAAAAGGGGGCCTGGAACCTTTTGCTTGCAGCGGCGCGTGAAGGATTGGGTACGGCGTACCCTATTGGGAGTATTGTTGGAGTTCTTGGTAGCCGGGGAGGAGTGAGAGGTCGGGGACGACGACGACGTCGATGCGGCGGTTGAGTTTGCGGCCGGATTTATTTTCGTTAGAGGCGACGGGTTTGGTTTCGCCGAAGCTGGCGGCGCTAATGCGGTTGGCGGGCATGCCGGCAGTGACCATGATCTTTAGGACAGTCAGAGCGCGGGCCGAGGCGAGCTCCCAGTTAGAGGGGTAAGTTTTTGAGCGAATCGGTACATTGTCGGTGTGCCCTTCGATTTGATATTGCTTGTCGGGGATGGAAGTCAGAACACTGGCCACCTTTTTAATGGTTTCGTTTCCTTTGCTTGAAAGCCTTGCCGACCCTGATTTGAAAAGAACATCACTGGGTAACACCACAACCATTCGCCCATCTTTAATTTGAATGCTCAGTTGTCCGGCGTCAGTGAGTTGTTTAAAGCGTGAGATCAATTTGCGAAATTCACCCAAACGTTTTTCAACTTCTTTTTTACGGTCGGATTCTCTTTTCAGAGCGTCTTTCATATGTTGAATAGAGTTGGTCATCGCCTTTTTGTTTTGGCTGGCCTTTCCTAAGTCTTGTTCCATCTGGGCAATCAAAGTTTCAAGTTCAGAGATCTTGGCGTTGGACTCGGCCAACTCTTTCTCTAATGCGTTGTGCTTATTTTGCAATTCTTCGTGAGTGCTGTTGGATACACAAGCTGTCAAACTTAAGAACAGAGTTAATACTAGAATTTGTTTTAACATAGGGGCCCTCTCTTGCAGGATGTTATTGAAGCACCCCCAGCAAAAGGGGTCATCGCGAGGCGCACCATTGGGTGTGCTAGTGGTCTTTGATCCACAGTCCTACTTTTTCTAACATTTCTGGCGAGGGGCGATGGCCCACACCAGCAAATGTTTCAAAACGCCCTCTGTTACGGTCAGGCAGAGCTTTGAAACTTTCTTCGGCGCCGGCCAATTCGACGGTGTTGTCGTTTTCGCCGTGAACGGCCTCAATTTTTAATCCGTCGGGCCATTGAGGATTTTTGATGCGAAAACGACAGCCGATTCCGATGACATGATCCACATTTTGCAACGCTTCGGCCATATGAGGTGAGGCGTAGCCCCCTTGTGAAAAACCAATCAAAGTTTTGCGATTGTTGGCGAAGCCCAAATGCTGACAAAGGTTTTTCATATAGTCGGTGGGGACGTCGTAACCGACAAAGAAGGTGTCGGTGATATTATTGTAAAAGAACCAAGAGTACCCCATCTTCCAAGACTCGCCATCGCGGGTCGGCATCGGGTAGGGGGCGTTGGCCGCCAACACATGGCAGTCCGAAGGAAGGTGGTTGATCAGCCGCTTCCACATCACTTCGTTGTTTGAGTTGAATCCGTGATTCAAAACAACCAAGCGGGCTTCGGGATTGTCACTTCGCCGTAATATATAGGTGGCTTGCACTAGGCTTTGAAATTTCGCAACATTTTGATCTGTATCCATCTTGGGTAAAAGAATCCCTTCGATGGCAGGAGCATTCAAGCAAATTCCCATGACACTCTGTTGGGCTTTGCGATCAGTTGCTGAAACATTGTGCAGAGATGTTATTGCTCGGAAGGTCGACCGCGGTAAATGATTCGCTCTTCAAAGCCGGAGTCGAAATCGATGGCCTGGATTTTTTGTTGGCGTTTGTTCTCTTCGATCAGTTTTTTGCAGTCACTGGCCGACTGCAGACGACTGAGGCAGTTTTCACGTCCGTATTTGTAAACAATTTTTTGCCCTTGGCTGTTGGTCTCTTCGGGGATCGTGTCTAGCATAAGGATCTCTTTGGCGTATCCATCCACATACTGCTTGTAAACCGGCTTCGGAAAGTTTTTGTATTTCAACACCTCATCGTTCAGTTGATCGAAGGCTTTGTCGACATAGTCGAGTTTTCTTATCTCTTCTTGTTTGTTGTTTAAGGCATAAGAGGTTTTGTCTTTGCGAACTCGGCCACCCATTTCATAAACCGTCGAACCTTCGATAAAATTGGGTTTAGGATCTTGCTCTGCCACCGGAGGCTCGGGAGGCAACATCAAATCTAAGAAGAGTTTTTCAAAATTCTCAAGACGGGTGAGGTCTTGTAGGTGATCGGGGTTTTCAGCAAAATCCTGAGACATACCATCAGTGGATTGGATGCAGTCTTTTGCCATCTTTATTTTCTGTTGTCGATTGACATCATTGTTATAGATCACATCTTTGGTGTAACAAGCGCGAAAGCCGACGTGAATGCGACAGTAAAACTTTCTTTGTTCTTCGCTGAGCAAGTCTTTATGCTTGGGGTGTTTTTTGCAAAGTGTTTGCATCGGTGGGTTCAATTCTTTTTGTGGGTAAAGCAGTTGACGCCGACGCTCTAGCTCCTGTTCTAATTTTTTCATGGGCGACGGTGGGGGAGTGTTTGCAGTCAGTGCGGCATCGTCCTCGTCTTGTTTAACTAAACCGGGGGTCGTTTCAATAGAAGTGGTCTGCGAGGTTGGCGCCGTAGGGGCCTCTGCAGGCACCATCTCTTCAAATTCGGCCCAAACTATGGTTTGCAGCAGTCCGAGAGTGACCAAGAATGAAAGAGTTTGTCGGCAAAAAACTGTCATGTGCGTATTATACATTGAAGTTAGAAAATAAAAAACAAAATGGCATAAGACTTGCTTTTCTTAATAGGCAAAGAAAAGAGGCTTGAAATGACTAAGATACGCTACATTATAACGATTTTTGTACTGTTTATACTACTGGTGCCGCTTTTCTTTTTGCCCGCCCCGATGGCGCAATACTCCCCAAATTTTACCGGCGATTCTGTACTATCAGAGTTTGTGATCCTCGCCTGTCCCAACCCTTTTGTGCCGACAAATTGTTTCGAAGGGGAGGCTGAAAAAGATAACTCAGAACTGGCACCTCGCTGTAAGAGTCTCGATAAGTTGAGAGACGGACACTACGAGTGGGATCGCGATACCCACTGCCAGAATTCAATTTACATTAATAAAAAATTTCTAGGGATGAATGCTCTAGTTAGAAATCATTAACTTAAAGGAGATTTAAAATGCCAATTGCACAGTTTTGCAACGAAAGGTACGTCAGCATAGAGAGGAAACCCGTTTCGATCACTCAAAATTGGGGTGTCTACGATGCCATTGAGTTGATGCAAAAAGAGGGAGTCCGTCGGTTAATTGTCTTAAACAAAAACAAAGAAGTTTGTGGGGTCATCACCACCGACAAAATCATGCAATTGATTGGTGATGAAATGGGTCGCATAGGAGAGTTGTTCGAATTTCAAGACAAGCGAGAAGAACAGCAGCGTGAGCTTCACAAGCAGGGGCAAGAGATTGCTGTTTAAAAAACAAAAGGCCCGCTAAGGGCCTTTAATCGTTTATTGTTTGAATGGTAGCGGGAGAGGGAATTGAACCCCCGACACCCGGATTATGATTCCGGTGCTCTAACCATCTGAGCTACCCCGCCGAAGAAAGCGTTGACTCTCTAACGCTTTACATAATATGTCAATATTTTTCCATTGGACAAAGGGCAAAATATGACACTTTTAAAAAGACCTTGGTTTATCATCCTTCTAATTGTTGGCGGGATTTACACCTATCAATTTTACAATCGTGTCGAAGTGAGTACCAGTCAGGCCGGAGCGGTTAGCCAAATCCAAGATTCCGATGAGGCTGCAGAAAAACCGCCAGTTTCAGTGAAAATTTCTCAAGAGTTTCCGGCGGCGCGTTCAGTGAATTTTGAGTTGTCCTCTTATTATCAGATGTCTGTCAAATTTTCGAAAACGGATGGTGATAAAGTAATCATTTCTTTGATTGGCGACGGAGAGGGGTATTCCAATGACGGCCAACGATTGGCGGATTGGTTTCAGGTTTCATCGGCGGGCAAGACTTTGAAGCTGCATTCTTTTGATCGCAAAGGTTACAGAAAAATTACATCCATGAAAGAATTAGCCAAGTCATTTAAGGGGCAAGACACTGAAACCAATTTCACCATGATCGTGGAATACCCGGAAGACTTTGAGTTTAATAATATTCAGTTGGATGCTGTGACCACCGATGTTTTCGCCAACGAGTTGGCCTTTAAAAAGTTTAAAATGGCGACGGTTTCTGGTGATCTTCGTTTGAAAAACAGCAAAGGGTCGACTTTGAAAATCGAATCTGTCAGTGGAGACACCAACGTTGAAGTTAGTGGCTTGAAAAAAGTGGAAGTGGCATCGGTTTCAGGGGATGCCGTTATTATGTCTGATCAAAGCAACCCTGATGTGAAGTATGAGTCGGTGAGTGGTGATCTCAAATTGCGAATTCCAGAAGACAGTCAGGTGGATGTCAGTTTTAATTCTATGACAGGTGACTTGATTAACGATTTTTCCAATAGCCCATCAGCCAGCAAAAAACTCAAATTCAGTAGTCTTTCTGGCAGCGCCACGATTCACAAAATGAAGTAAAAACTGTTCTCTCGTTAACTGCTTCAGCGACAAGCACAGTTTGGAGTGTGGTGAACCCCTCGGTTTGTTTCAAGGAACATGGACATAGGTCTAGCAACCACTAGACTAAGGGGTCTGAGATTTCATTTTAATCATTGTTTCTAGGGTTTTAACGCAAAGTTTAAGCCATTCGGTTCTTGAAAAAAAAGGCTCTCAGTGGGACTTTTAAAGATATAGACATTAAAACCGGGGTCGCTATGGCCTCACAACAAAGAATCAACCGAAGAGAGGTCCATCGTGAAAAAACTGCTTATAATTACTAGCATTTTTGCCCTAGCGGCTTGTTCGTCTGCTCCTAAAGAAGAGGAAGCGGCTCCAGCTGAAGAAACACCAGCGGTACAAGCAGAAAATAAAACAACCCCCGACACACCGGCTGACACAAGTGCATCAGATTCGAAAGAATCAATGGCCATGGACAGCGGCTCAGGAACAGATATGAGTGGTGGATTTCCTGATGTCGAAGGAACTGAGCGTAGCGGAGCCACTTGTAAAAATGGTGGAGACGAAAGAATGGTTTCAGTCATCGACACTCGAGAAGGTCCTTGCGGTGTTGTTTATACAAAACATGGTAATAAAGGAACTGTTGCCTACGCGCAAAATGATATGGGTTTTTGTGACAAAGTTTTTGATAACATTGTCAGCAACCTCACCGGTGGTGGCTTCGATTGTGGTGGTGCCGGTAACACTGCCAGTTCCGGTGGCGGCGAAGAAGCAGCCCCAGCAGAAAAAGCGGAAGAAAGTTCCGAGGGGAAAGAATAAACTTTGGTCTTTCGTTACAAAAAGCCCTCGTACGAGGGCTTTTTTTTGATCTTCTTACTGTTTTTCAGTTCTGTGGCCAACGGACAGTACTATCCCCGTGGAACGACTCTTAACAATAATTATTGGCCAAATGTTGATGAACCCATTCGCTGGTTTATTACTCTTGATGGAATGTATGATTTTCAGAATGAAAAACAGTCGGGATCAGACGTTTCCAGTCAATCAACTCATGCCAACTTCAATCTTTTTTACGGTGGACGAAATTTTCGAGCCGGCGCCAATGTCATTCATGATTTTAATTTGGTGACAAAAGATTTGTCGATGGGGTTCGCGATGGCCTTCAGTAGACCTCTGTTTTTTGAATTGGGGGCGGGGTATTTGAATCGGAGCAGTGGCCCGGCATCGACTGAAGGGTGGTCCTACCACGCCAAGGTCGGCTATTATTTTCGTTGGATCACCGAGGTTAAATATCGCACACGATTTCGCATCGCTTTGGTTTACAACTACAAAACTCTGAATGATACTGGAGATCCAAAAGTAACAAATTTTTACCCCATCATCGGGTTTGAATTTGAAACTTAACCGGGAGGAACCTTGCTAGATCGATTGGTCTACATTCTGTTTTTCGTATTTATTGGATCGGGACTGTTTTTGGTTTACCAAGGTTTGAAGGGTATGGGGTATCTGGATTCGATGCCTACGATTATGCAGGCAGAGAAGCCGAAAATTCAAGTTAAGCCGGTTGATGCCGAACAGATATCTCAAAATAAAGAGACGCCCGTTGAGCTGGATGAACTTTTGGGAGTGGCCTTTATGGTTCGCTATCTTCCAAAAGATGAAGTGGCGAATGGCTGTGAGTACTTTAAAAATCATCTGGAAAGATTTCACTACCAAAAGGGACAAGTTAACATCAATCTTTTGATTGAAGAAGTGGACCCCTTGTTCGAAAATTTCATGAAGTTTGAGGAAGTTAAAGAGTGCAGCCTGCAGGTTTTGAGAAAAGTTTTAAGTACGCTCGAAGATGCCAAGGGATTTGATTGGGGTACACCACACTCCGCGAGATTTCTGGCAAATGCTTTAGAAGTTTTGCATTCAATCGGTGCTCATGGGACTTCGGCGGGGTTGTTTGATCAAGTCGGACTGGTTTTGAAAAGAAAGCCACCGGAGTTCTCTGAGTTGGGATGGAAGATTGAGCAAGATTTGTGTTTTTCGTTAAAAGTGATGGGTCGTCAAAAAGAATGTCCGCATTTGTACCCCATCTTTGATAGTCCCAGTATGCAACTTTACACTTTGGCTGTTCGGATGGAATACGAAGAGAATTGGAGGCGACTTAAAATTTACTTTGAGCGAATGAGAAAATATAAAAATGTTGGCAGATGGGTTGGGTACGCTGATTATCTTTCTGGGCTTTATGCCTTTCACGTAAAAAGAAATTATGAAAACGCAATGTATGATTTCTCTAGAGCTTCGCGCAAGAGAAGACAGGCGAATATAGAAGGGCGTCTCGCCAAATATGAAATCAACTATTTGCGCGCTTTGCATAAGTTGGGACGTGATCAAAAGGCCAATGAACACATCGATACTCTGCTGTCGGAAGTGAGAGATTCTGAAAACTCAAGTTATCCAGGAATGCTTTTTATCTTGCAGAAGATGATTGCTCAGTTTCGATTGGGCACTGCGGAAAATGTTGCTGACCTTAAGAAGCAATTGATAAAGATTTCTCCGAAAGATGCTTTCTCTGATCATGTGATGAAAGCCTTCGAAGCTCTTGCCAAAAAAGATCCCCGCTACAAAGCACCGTTTGCCAATCCGGAGTTGCAAGAAGTGGAAGCTGTTTTAACAGGACGTTAAATTTCACATACCAACCACTCTAGTAATATAATAATACTGTCTCAGAAAGATTCTGTGTTACATAAAAATAGACTCACAGATATATAGATACACGAGTCCCTTCAGGTGTTTAGGATTGAGAATGTTCTCGCAACGAGACGTTGGATTGTGCCTGACAAAAAAATGTCACTCTTGTTTTGCACCAAAACGAGATAAATGCCTAATTTTTTACCGAAAAACCTTAAGTTCGTTCAGTATTTGGCCGAAAAGCTAGTTGGATATCTAACGCGTTTAAAGTTTCGTTTTTTTTAGAGAAATAGCGATTTAACGCAGCGCTAATTAAACTAAAAGAACGAACGTAAACCTTAGGGAGAAGGTTATTAGAATATTGAGGCTGGATCGAGTCCGTACACTCATTCTAAGTTTCATGATGCTGCCGTTTTTGGTGTCATGTATTGCCGATGTCAACGAACCTGATGACTCGACCGGGTCGTTTATTGTCTTCTCCACTACCAGTAGCCCAACCGAAGCCATAACAGAATTGAGTTTTGGACCGACGGCCGTTGTTCCTGGTCGCTCTTTCCAGTCGGTTTATTTAATCAATGTGGGAAGTAAAGATGCTGAAGGCATCGCTGAAACCTTTTCTTCTACTGAATTTTCTTTTGAAGGCGGACTTTATCCAGGGATTGGCGGGGATTGTACGGATACCCTCGCTTCTGGGGATTCTTGCCGCTTGCTTCTGCGCTTTAGTCCACCAGCAAGAACTGCCTATGCGGAATCATTACAACTTAATTATCGCGACACCTTGGGTGGGCGGGAAGCGTTCTTAGACTTAACTGGGCAAGGAACCGATCCTGCGGCGATCTCGATCAGTGAAGCCGATCCTTATGATTACGGACAACAGCCACTGAATACAACAGGCGAACATGCCTTTGCACTTTCAAATATAGCGACGGGCGCCACGGCAGTCGATATCCAAGAAGTTGGTTTGGCCTTACCATTTGAAATGAAAGGCGGGGCCTTCCCGGGTGAAGGAGGAACATGTACGGATGTTCTTGCTCCTGGAGGCTACTGTACAATTGTTGTGTCGTTTACCCCAGCCAGTGTGGGGATCAAGTTGGATCAACTGGATATCCAGTACGACAATGGTGTGGGCATCACCCATTCGACACGAGATGTGCAAGGGGAAGGTGTGATTCCAGCCATTCTCGAGATTTCAGATGCTCCGCTTTTTGATTACGGAACCATAATCATCACACAAAATACCCAGAGAATTTTTACAGTGACCAACACAGGTGGCCTCCCTGCCACTTCGGTTTCTGGAACAGGTCTGGCTTTTCCTTTTCGCTTCACAGGTGGCGGAACTTTTCCGGGTGGCGGTGGTGATTGTGGCCCTGTGATCAATCCGGGCGTGACTTGTAATATCGAAATTGAATTTGTTCCGATAAACCCTGGAGCATTTGTCGACACTATCGAATTGCCTTACAACGACGGGGCGGAACTACAGGTTGCAGAGCGTGATATCCAGGCCGAAGCGGTCACGCCGGCCGATTTAGAAATCAGTGAAAACCCTCTTTACGATTTTGGTGTGACAGCCGTAGGAAGTACCAAGACACAGATTTTTGATATTACCAATAATGGCGGTTATACAGCGACTTTGTTAGCTCATGCCGTTCCATTTGTTGGGCCATTTAGTTTCTTTGGTGGTTTAGGTTATCCGGGGATTGGCGGTGACTGCAATGTGAGTTTGCCGCCGGGTGCGACTTGTCAGATCGTCATCGAATATGCACCTATCATCACAGCTATTCATAACGACACAATTGATATTTCTTATTTTGATGGTCTTAACCCTCAAAACACAACGCGGGACATGCAAGGTACGGGTGCTGTTCCTGCAAATATTGAAATTTCTGAGGTTGATACCTACGATTTTGGAACAATTCCAACAGGTGGAAACATAGTCCACACCTTCACGCTCACCAACTCTGGTGGATTTACCGCATCGGCGATCGACGAGCTCACTTTAGGTGGCGTTTTTGATTTCACAGGTGGAACTTTTCCTGGTGCAGGAGGGAATTGTGGCCCCACTCTAACCGCGACTGCAACATGCACCATTGAAGTGGCTTTTTCGCCGCTGGCGGTTGGACCACAAAATGGCACGATCACCATCGAATACTTTGATGGAGCTAACACACAAACAACTCCTCGATTGGTGTCCGGTACGGCAGTGACACCAGCCTTCTTAGAAATCAGTGATGGTCCTATTTATGACTTTGGAACTCCGGTTCTAGGCTCTGCTGTGGATCGAACTTTTACCATCACCAACACAGGTGGTTTTATTGCAACCTCCATTGTGGGTGGGGGGCTGACACCGCCTTACACTTATAAAGATGGAGTCTTTCCAGGGACCGGTGGCTCCTGTACTCCGTCGTTGGCGGCTGGTGCGCCATGTACCATTGTCGTCACCTACTCTCCGATTGCAGTGGGCGTTGATGTCGATACTATAGAAATAGACTACTACGATGGGGTGAACACCCAAACGGCTTTGCGTGATGTCACCGGTACGGGTGTTATTCCTGCTGACTTACAAATCACTGAAGCGCCATTGTACGATTTTGGAACCATTGCTGTGGATGGTGTGGCTCAACATATTTTCTCGGTACAGAATATTGGTGGGGCACCAGCCACTTTGGTCGCTGAAACTGGAATCGGTTTTCCTTATGACTATATTGGAGGCGTATATCCAGGTACCGGTGGGACTTGTGGAACTACCATAGGCAATGGAGTCACTTGTTTTATCGCTGTCGAGTTCAACCCAAATGCCGTTGGAATTTACAACGATCAGCTGACAGTGGATTACTTTGATGGTGCCAACCCGCAATCTGAAAGCATCGATATCACTGGGATAGCCGCTCCTCCGGCATTGCTGGAGATCAGTGATGGATTGACATTTGACTATGGTCAAGTGGCAGTTAACGGCCAATTGGATCACACCTTTGTTGTTACTAATAATGGTGGGGTAGATGCAACAGTGATGAATGGTGTGGGGCTTGTTCCATCTTTTGATTACAAAGGGGGAGTTTTCCCTGGAATTGGTGGAGACTGTGGAACCGATTTAACACCCACGGCCACATGCACTGTGGTTGTGACATACTCTCCGGTGGGGCTGGGTCTTCACGCGGACACCATTCAAATTGACTATTTTGATGGCGCTAATAATGTAGCTGCGACTCGCGATATTACTGGTGAGGGCGTGAATCCTGCTCAGTTGGATATCACTCCAGACCCACATGACTTCGGTACTTTAGCGACAGGCAGTATCACGCCTTTAACTTTAACAGTCACCAATAACGGTCAAGTTCCTGCAACGGATATACAAGATCTCCTAACATTGGCGGATCCTTTTCGTTATGAGGGAGGAACTTACCCTGGAACCACTGGAAATTGTGCGACCGATCTTGCGGTGGGTGCCACTTGCTCATTGCAGGTGGAGTACTTTCCGACGACTTCGGGACCTCATACTAGCACGGTCACCTTACAGTACGATGATGGTGCCAATGTAACAACAACGACGGCTGACCTCTCTGGAACTGGAACTTCTCCTGCATTCTTGACGGTGACAGAAATAGTGGTCGGTGATGCTAACTTTGGAGTTGTGCCAATCGGTGCGACACAAACTCGCGTATTCTTGGTCACCAATGCTGGATCTTTTGCATCATCCTTGATGTCGGGTGGTGGACTGGCCTCTGCCGACTATGATTATGAAGGCGGTTTGTACCCCGGTGGTGTTGAAACCTGTGGAACTGACTTGATTGTTGGTGGAACTTGTACCATCGAAGTGGAATACGTTCCTGGGAGTGTGGGAGTCCATAACGACACCATTACCATTAACTATTTTGATGGAGCATTTGCTCAAACGGTGAATTTTCCAATCACTGGTGAGGGTGTCACGCAAGCCAACTTGGCTATCACACCAAGTCCGCATGACTATGGAAACGTGGCGATCGGTGGATTGGCGACTCAAACATTTACCATGACAAACTCTGGAGGTTACCGCGCCGAGAACATTGCCGACGTGGGAATGACTCTTCCACTCAACTATATCTGGCCGACGGGGTCTTATCCTGGTCACGTGCGTGCCACGGCCTGCGGAACCACTCTTGATGGTTTTGCAGGGGTCAATACCTGTGAATTGGATGTCGCCTTTGACCCACAAGCACCAGTGGATGTGAATAAAGATGGTCAAATCAATCTGACCTATGACACGGGTGTGCTGCTGACACAGGCGGTAACCGGTGGAATCCTTGATGGTGTTCCACGCAACCCGGCTCTTTTGCAAGTGACCAATCCGATAGCGGCGCCTTTTGATTTTGGTTTAGAAGCCAATGGTTTGGTTGAAACTCAAGACTTTACAATTACCAATACCGGTGGCATCGATGCCGTAGCCTCGGCCGTTAATATTTTAGGCGCTGGACCGTTTACGGTTTCTGCGGAAGACAGTACAACCAACTCTCCGATTCCGCCTTTGGGTACTTGTGTGGTGACCGTACAATATGCTCCAACCGTTTCTGGTAACCATGCCCAGAGTTTTGAAGTCACATATACCGATGGCACTGTGGCTGGGCCCGCCGGTCCCGTTTCACAAGATGTTGTTGGGCAGTCGGATGTTCCAGCAACGATCACTGTGGTTCCGGCCGATCCATTCAACTTTGCCGACACCATTCATACCGATACAACTTTACAATTGTTTACACTGACCAATGCTTCGGCCACCATCACCGCGACTGGCGTCACCATCGGTGGGTTGGCTGGTCCTTTTAGCTTAAACGGCCCTTACCCTGGTGCGGGCGGTACTTGTCCAGTCGGTGCGGATGTGCCTCCTGGTCCGGGCTGTACCATTGAAGTGGCGTTCAATCCAACGGCCACAGGCTCTGGTATTGTTCCTTACAGTGAAACTATGACCATTGATTACAATGATGGAGTGGCTGCGGCGACAACAATTTCGCGAACTCTTAATGGAAACGGAATTGATAAAGCCACACTGACATTGACTCCGACCTCCCATGATTATTTAGAAGTTGCGGTTGGCGGGGAGCGATTACAAACCTTTGCTGTCACCAATACCGGTGATGCGACAGCGACCAACATAGCGGACCAACCGTTTACCGTGGGGACTCACTTTGCTTGGTCGAATGGTGCTTATCCTGGAATTGCTGCCGGTTGTGGAAACTCCTTAGTTGGTGGTGGGGTCTGTAATATATCAGTGGCCTTTCGCCCGGTGGGTGGAGCCAACGTTTCGCAAAACGATGATATCAATATCACTTATGATGATGGCTTGACCGTTGCATTGCCACTAACCGGTCCACTTGTCGGTATGCCTCGCAACCCAGCGGTTCTTGTGGTGAACACTCCAGTCGTCGATCCATTTGATTTTGGGTTCCAGCCAAATGGAACGGATACCGATCAAGATTTTGTTATTGAAAATACAGGTGGGTACCCTGCGGTTGTTGTGCCGGCCGATATCACGATCGTAGGCCCAGACCCCTATACTATTCAAGCGGAAGATTGTTCTACCAATTCACCGTTGAACCCGACGGACACATGTACTGTAACCGTTCGATATTCTCCGGTGGTGACGGGAACTCATAACGCTTCCAACTTGCAAGTGGACTATGATGATGGAACCATTCTTGGACCAGCACCGTTGACCCACGGCTTGGACGGGAACTCGGCGATTCCTGCTAACTTGACGATTTCTGAAATCACTCCAGGGGATGCTGACTTTGGAACTATCGTTCATACCAATACACGAACACGTTTATTCAATGTTGTGAACTCAGGACAAATCAATGCTACAACAGTTGTTGAAGGCGGACTGACAGCACCTTTTAGTTTAGGGGCGGGTGGGTCTTGTGTGTTGCCAACGATTCCTCCAGGCACTTGTACCATCGAGGTGATATTTGCTCCGACCGATGTTGGCTTGGGTGTGCAGGTTTACAATCAAGATATTTCTCTGTCTTACAATGATGGAACTGGTTTGGCTGGTCCGTCCACTTTGTCGATTACAGGTACTGGGCAAGATCGTGCAATATTAACTTTCACGCCAGTCTCTCATGATTTTGGTAACGTGGCCATCGGTGGAGAGGCGACTCAAACTTTCACTGTGACCAATGCCGGAAACGAGACCGCCGCTAACATTTCACCGCAAGCCTTCCTGCTTCCGACCTATTACGAATTTAGAGGTGGTGCTTACCCAGGAAATGCAGGAGCTACGCCTTGTGGATTGACCTTAGCGGGCGGAGGCACCTGTCAGGTGGATGTCGACTTCAATCCTCCAGGCGGAGCGACCGTCAACCAAAACGATCAGATCGAATTGCTCTATGACGATGGTTTGGCCGTCGGAGTTTCTGCGACGGCGGCATTGGATGGGACTCCGCAAAACCCAGGTCTCCTACAAGTAACAAATCCGGTAGCGGCTCCGTTTGATTTTGGATTGCATGCCAATGGTTTTACAGAAACGCAAGATTTTACAGTGACTAATAATGGAAACATGCCTGCAACAGCCACTGGTGTGAATATTGTTGGTGGTGGTCCATTTACGGTGGATGCCGAAGACTGTGTCGCCAACTCGCCTCTTCCTGCAGCGGGAACTTGTACGGTGACCATCGAGTTCGCGCCGGTTGCGACGGGCAATCACAACGGGACGACTTTTGAAATTCCTTACACTGACGGAACGATCATTGGCCCAGCCCCACTTTCACAAGGAATTATTGGACAATCGGATTTACCGGCGACAATTACCGCTGTGCCAGTGGATCCTCATAACTTTCCGGATACGATTCACACCGGTACGGCTTTACAAATCTTTACTTTAACCAATGCCAGTGCCTCGATCTCAGCGACCGGTTTTACGGTTGGTGGTTTGGCGGCACCTTTTAGTTTGAATGGTGCCTACCCCGGCCTTGGAGGAGATTGTCCTGGTACGGGTGATATTCCTCCTGCTGGGTGTACAATCGAAGTGGCCTTTAATCCAACCGATACTGGATTGGGAGTGGTGCCATACACCACCGCTATGACATTTGATTATGATGATGGACTGGGAGCGGCCGCGACTATTACCACCAACTTAAATGGTAATGGAATTGATAAAGCGACCCTGACCATGGCACCGAGCCCCCATGACTACGGAGACGTGGCGATCGGTGGACGCAGAGACCAAACATTTACAATTACCAACAGTGGTGATCAGCAAGCGGCGAACTTAACACCGCAGGCTTTTGGGTTACCAACCTATTACCAATTTGCTAGCGGCGCGTATCCAGGACATGGGCGACCCACAGCATGTGGACTCACGCTTGATGGTATATCTGGGGTGAACACTTGTGAAGTGGATGTTCGCTTTAACCCTCCGGGTGGGCAGGATGTAGCACAACCCGATGTTCTCGATGTTCGTTATGATGATGGCTTGGCTGTTGGCGTCGCAACGA
>CBDUOS010000060.1:0-18763 GCA_965368905.1 uncultured Bdellovibrionales bacterium
ATTACGATGAAGCAAATCCCTTGGACAAAGCTATCTACACCATTGAAGTCTTAGGACAGTCCAATATCGGTGATGACAACAAGACAGTTTTAGAAAGCCCCAATCCGAACCCAGTGATGAGCCAAGACGAAATCAAAGACCTGGTTTTCCAGTCTCTGAAGGCGCAACAACACTTTCAACCCATTTTTGGGTCTGATGAAGTCTTCATGCCCCTCGATCTTGAGTTCAAAGTGGACTCGCAAGAAACCGGTCAGCGACAGGTCTATTTGAAACAAGCCCGTCCGTTTATTTACTAAACGACACCGATGTATACTCGCGCAGTAGTCCTCCGGCGAGGAGGGCTACTGATTCGCTGGAGCCATTGTTAGCGAAGATCGCCATTCCATACTGAACACCATCCACATTGAAGACAAGAACATGATTGCGCATTCTTACGGTGTACTCTTCACCGGTCTGTGGGTTTTCGGTCGGTCCATCATAGGTGCCAGTCTTACCCCCTACGATCATATTCGATGGAAAGTACTTGCGTCCCCGAGTCGAACCGGTTCGACAGGTGTGCATGATCACCCAAAGCCAATCAGCTCCCACAAACTGGTTATGGTAGATATCGTACAAGTGGTTCACTGTCTCGGTGGCAACCAGCTCATTGCCATGGACTTCTCCCCAATAGCCTTGCCAACCTCTTGTTTTAGGGTAGCCCATTCTTTGCGTGAACTCGTAGTTGGCCTTGCGACCCGCATCGGCAGAACCATTGCCAATGTCTTTTTGTAAAGAGGTCCAAGCCGAGTTGGAAGAAACCACCAGCATATCGGCCATCATTTGCAATTGGCCGTTCGACAGCTCCCCCTCTTCTTTATCCAAAAGAGTTGAAGCTACAAATATTTTAGAGCTGGAGGCGCCAAAGATCTTTAAGTCCGCCGATAAACTTTGATCAACCATGGTCCCTGTTTCAAGATTCATAAAAGCCCAACGGATCCGGTGATCAATCTGAGTCTTACTGTCTCTTTTGATTTCCAAATACTCCTGATACTGAGACTCGGACATTGTATATCCCAAGCCTTGAGCTAAGCTGAGTCCAGAGCCTCGCACCTTGATAGATGAAATCGGACGGCCATCAGGAAGCTCTTCCAGGTTCAGATGACTATTGACTGGTGCTGGAGTGAGTGGGCCTGCCACTTCACCCTCATTTTTCTCCCACTCACTTTCATCAATTAGAATCTCCGTAGAGTCTTTGGAGCAGGCGGTGCTAACCAAACCGCAAGAGAATATTATAAATACTAAAATAAAACCCAATGACCTCATACGCCCCCCTACCGGTTTTAATCATCATAAAACTTAGGAAGCCTGAGAAACATCGAAGGTCTTGAATCTAGACAAAAGATTTAGAATTAGGGTGTTTGACCAGGAGATTCTCAATCTTTAGTCTAGCGAAATGGGAAAGGTAACGTTACTGAATGGTCGGAATCTGCGTGAGATAGTTGGATTGTACCGAGGTGAGTTGATTGTTCATTGCAAGAATCTGCAAATAAAGATCCATGATTTCAACACGGTTTTCGATAGCCGAGACCTGCAACTTTAAAAGTTGGACTTCGCTTTTGACCGTTTCAGAAAGCGTACCCAATTGCTCTGAAACTTTCATTTGTCCGTAGCTTTTCTTTGGGGCCCACTTAAGAATTTCGTTCTTCTGCAAAGCTCCTCTCATCCGTGCCATCAACTCCTCATAGGTGCTTTGCTTTTTCAATTCCGCCGACTTGATTTTCTGTCCCTCACGAAGAAAGTCGGTTTTGGCTTCTTCAAACTCCAAACTATCAGACAGAAAAGGGACGCGAAAAGCCAATTGGATACGGTAATCTTCAAATCGATTGATGCCCTTCTGGCGACTCATAGAAACAAATTTTAAGAGCTGACGATTTTCCATCTTCTTTTGATCAAACTGCATTTCTTGTAACTGTCTCTCTTCTTTTTCAATATCAGAGTTGGGAGATTTGGGGGCTTTCTGTAGAAAACCAGATAAGCCTTGATCAGAAACAAATTTCAATCGACCGATCTCTTCGGCTATACCTTGATAGTTTTTAAAAACCTGGACGTTCACTTGATTATGGTAAAAATCGACCTTGGCTTTATTTTCAACATAAAATGTTAGGTCTGAAACCAGCGAAGTCGTTAAATCTCGGTTACTGCTCGAATACTTTCGCAATTGCTTTTTCGCCCGTTCAAAGAGATGGGAGCTTTTTGAAAAAGCCTTTTCAATCTGCAGAATTTTCCAGGTTTGCAAAATTTTTCGATACAGAAACAGCAAATTCTGATTCTGCTCTTCCGTTTTGTAAAGCTTTTTAAGCACCAACTGGTGGTCAACAAGAGCATTCTCATTTACCATCCCAAAAATAGGTTTTATGGAAAATCGTAACTGTTGATCTGAAAAGGCACCATCACGATCCGTTTCAATACGAAATTGGGTTTCATCAAAGAGAGACCAGCCAATGTTGATCGCTTCTGGGTCCATTGCTCGATTCGACTGACTTTGATTTTGTATCCATTGCAGTACCGGGCTTTGCACAGGTTCGGCTACAGCTGAGGCTGAGTATGCGATAAGGCCGATGATCACAGCTCGCTTGAATTTCTTCACTTATTTCGCCCCGAGTGTTACGAAGACCTTTTCTCCCAGATAAAATTGGTTGGCACTGGGAAGTGAAATGGTGACTTCTCGCCCATAAAGCTTGTTCGTTGGATCTTTTTGAAATCGCACAGGCAGTTCTGTCAAAATGGTACCGATCGACACAATCTTGCCTTCGGCTTGATAGGATCGTGTCATCGAGCGAATGACTGACTCTCTATTGCGCTTCAAATCTAGAATATTAAAACTCTCAGGAATATAAGACTTCACCAGCGTTGGTTTTTCTTGGTAGATCGATACTATAGTCTTGAAAGGACTGACCGCTTCTCCTCTTTTCACAAAGACTTCTCCTGCATAGCCAGAAAATGGAGATCGCACCTCCATCTGCCCCTTCTCTCGTTCGATCGACTTATGAGTCTGGTAGAGAGATAAAAACTTCATCTCTTGCGAAGTCAATTCGACACCATCTTTCAGCTTTTTATTAAGAGTCGAATTCCACTCCTCTACAGTTTTCCAGGAGTCATTGTATATGTTGAGTTCAACAAGTGCCTCTTTTAACAAAGCACCATTTTCATAGTCCTTGGCTTGCAAGTCAGGGCGCCGTAACTTGAATAAAAGATCCCCTTTATTCAAAAGTTGACCGGGCTGTACCAGTATTTCATCAACGACAACGGAGTCTTTAAAATTAATATTGTAGGCGTGAGCTTCGGTCATGCCAGGAAGAGCATGGTAGAGATAAGATTGGGACTGGTTGCTCACATATAAAATAATTGCAGCGACCGAGATCCCGATAAAAAGAACTTTATTGTCTCTGATAAATTCTAATTTCGCCTTTATGGCATTTCTCATCGAGCCTTCTCCCTTTTTCTAGCCAACTCCATAATCAAATATCCGCAGACGGCTGATGAATGAGAAGCTGTAAGCTGTTCAAGCTGTCGACACTTTGTAAGTCTCGCACCAAGATATTTCTTTGATTCTCGTTCTTCAATTTTACTTGATAGGCATAATCGACTCTGTTTCCCTGGGCAGTATCTTTGATCGTGACCAAAGCGAAACGTCGACAATTTTTCAACAAAATCTCGCCAATCTCATCGGTTTTTATAGGATCAACAGGAACTGTGAAACGCAAGATTCCATCGTATTGAGTTGTTTGATTAAAAGGGGTTTTCGATAGAATAAAAATCACCGTACAAAAACAGATGATTCCAGCAAAGGCGACTCCAAAAGCCAAAACCCCACAGGCAATCCCCAGGGATAAGCTGGCAAACAGAAAAAACATATCTTTGGGATCTTTTAGGTTGGAGCGGAAGCGAAGAATGGAAAAAGCTCCCATCATCCCAATACCGCGAGCCAAGCTTCCATCAATGGCCATCATTGCAATCGCTGATACAATGGGGCTCAACACCAAGGACTGAATAAAACTTTTCGAGTAGCTGAACCCATCAAATGTAAAGATGTAGGTCACCGCTAATAGGGTACCAACAATAAAGGCCAATAGAACACCTTGAGAAGCCGTCCAAATCGTCGGATTGGCAGCTAAAAAACTAAAGGAATTCAATCCCATATCCATTCAATTCACTCCCACATTTTTTCAAAATCTCAGCTCAATATAGAAATACTTCATACCATGACCAAACTTCTAAACCCATGAAATTAGAGCAGATATATAGACTTTACTTGGTCGTCAAAGTTTTTTACACAACTCACTAGGCGTAAAGATTTGAAGGAACAAGGTTCACTAGAGATTCGATGTCAGTGGAGACTGAGGTATCCAAGCTTCTCTCGTATTTGGAAAAAGATCTCTGTCTTAGGTTGAATATTTGAATCAAGGACTTCATCCAATGAGGCAAGTCGCCACCTGACTTCAGTTCAAGAACCACAGAGGGCTCATGGGAATCAAAAATGCTGCTGACATCGTAGTTAATCATCTGTCGGTCATCGGGTGTCACTGAAAATTGATCAGTGCACTGGTAACGGAGGTTCTTATCAAAAGTCACACGAGCATAGTCATCAACTGTAGAGAAATAGGCCAATCTTTCGTATTGGGTAAGAATCTTCGGCTCGGCATTGAGAAAACAAGCCTGATTCATGAAGGTCATAAAGTTACCATTGTTCTTTACTTTAAAATCTTCCAAGCTTCTATTGTATGTGAACATCTTAGCCCAGTCGGGATCTGTCGTTTGCGATCGAAGCTTATCCACAAAGTCATTGGACTTACATTTCATCTCGAAAAAGTATGGTGGCAACTTCCCGTCGCCATAACAACGAACTCGAAGGTTGAAACGACGGGGTGCTTTATTTTTTTTGTTTTGAAGTAGACGAAAGTTTTTTGAGTCCAAATAGAGGCTGTTGACTCGATAGAATCCACCCTCTACCACTTTCGAAAAAGGATCCTGTTCACAGTAGATATCCAAATAGTCGACGATGGAAGGCACCAATGTAAGAGGAACCGTGAACTTCAGCTCACGCCTTACCAATCGGGCTTCTCTGTTAGCTATGGGGGCTGTGCTCATCGGACCTCGTTTCAACTATAACGAAGTTCTAATAAAATCCTGACAAAACAGGTAGTTTAACTCCTCTTCCTGTATATATTACAAGATTAGATCCCCTCCTTTTTCACAACAATCTAATTTCCACTGTTTCTGGTATTTTCTTCATAGCCTTCATTCTGTTTAATTGGATCAAAATGAAACGATTTTTGGCTTATAAAGCACCCATTTTGCATCCAAACCCTCTAACATGTATATTATATACATGTTTAATTGGACACAAGAAACAGCATTCAATCCGTTCTGAAAGGTGGAACATTGAGACACTCAAAATACACAGATTATGGGATTCGTGTCCTCATCTACTTGCGAAATAATAGAGAGGGTCTTTCCACTATTCGTGAGATCAGTGAGTTCTACGAAATTTCTTACCACCACCTCACCAAAGTCGTTCACAATTTGAGCAAGGCTGGTTTTATTGAAACTCTCAAAGGAAGAGGAGGAGGCCATCGACTGACTGACTCATCTCAAACACTGACTTTGGGTCAAGTGGTTCGTGAACTTGAGGGTGACAATTACTTAGTCGAATGTTTCGACCCAGCAAACCAGTCTTGTAAGGTGCTCCCCTTTTGCCGTGTAAAGAGCCATATGAAAAATGCCATGAATGCCTACTTTGCCGAACTGGATAAAATTTCTATCGATGATTTCCACCAAGAGTTTAACCTTTAAAATTAAATGAGAGGTCAAAAATTGATTCGTTCCCTCGCAAAAAAGTCATTTTATATCTTGATAACTTTTGGAATCATCGTTGCATTTCAAAACTGTGGTCCAGAAGAATCCAGACCAGAAAGTGCTGAAAGCCAATCGGTTCAAGAAAAGGCCAATTTTGCATGGATCGACAAAAACATTGTGCAACCAGCCTGTGTGAAATGCCATAGCCCCTCCCGCGCCTTTGCGGGACTCGATTTTACCACTTACATTGGCGTGATGGATGCAGTCGAGCCCGGGGAACCACAAAACAGTACTTTCTATACCCGCTCTTTCACCACTCAGTTCTTTGAACTCACCGATGAAGAGCGTGAAATTATTCGGGTTTGGATCTTAACTGGGGCTGACTACTGACCACCTAGTTCATCACAAAACATTATTTGTTTTGCAACTTGAGCCTCATTCAGGTTGGCAAAATCCGTCATGTTCAGCAAAAACTGACTCGACTCTTCCAAATCTTCGGGGTCAGTCGTCCAACACAAAGTCCAACAACCTGGCATTTGTTGAAAAGCCATACGCTCGAAAACGTAAACCGAGTCTGCAGCATCCAAAAAGAACTCATAGCCTGCGGAGTGACTGTGACCATTCTGCATGTACATATACGGAAAAATACGGAACCCTGGAACGGTGGCAAACTTCTGATCCACATCGGACTTTTTCCAAGTGGTGATCAAAGCTTTCGAATAAATCCATTTTTGGGGAACTGTTCCCATGGGGTTCAAGTAAGGTGTCTGTTCTGCAGTTTCTTCAAACTGCCCTTTCACCTTTTTGGCACCATAATCCCAACGAAGATCGACGCAGTAGTCTTCACCTTCGGCGATAACCAAATAGGGACAATCTGCGAAGCTCGCACTCGGTAGTAAAATCAATAGACTAATTAATAGTTTCATAAAACTTCCTTTCATTAAAAATAATTATAGTTAAAACTGATATTAAAATTTCGACTTAAGATTGTATTTTTGGCGGGACCTACCAACGTCTGATCTGAATAGTTCAACCCCGCCACCCAATTCTCTGAAATCGAACGTTGCAAACCGGCCAACACACTAAAATTCTGAGTCACTCCGGAGGTCACGTTGGATGGCGCAACTTTCCGTTCTGAGAGGTGGGTAAAAGTGATTCCTGAGTTCAACTGCAGTCCCCACCAGCGACTAGAGTAATTCACCAAAAAGGCCAAGGAACTGTCGTAAAAATCAGAAACTCGGACGGTATCAAATTGTCGAGGATCAAGGCGGATCGATCTCCCTTGCACAGTCAATGTCCAAGGAAAGTACACCTTGCGCAAGGTGACCCCTAGACCGGCTCCCCACTGCCCGTGGCCGGTAACGTCCCCTCCCTCACTCAAGTGGCCTCGATCGTAAATGGAGTGGCCTGTCGGCAAATTGATCAACGCTGTAACGAACACCACTGGTTTCCAATATGAAAAACTGTACTCCGGCAAAAGTTCAAAACTATAGCCCAAAAGGGTATCTGATAAATTTGTTGCATAGCCGTTTTCAAAACTGTCCTGGTAATGTCCTTGTAAAAGACCGGTATTGAGAAACACCTGGTGCCGATCCACCAAAGTACTTGCCACGTTCAACGGAATCGACTGCACGACTCTTTTTTTGTCATTCCAAACAAAAAAGGCCTCGCTGTCGTTGTAGACCCTTCCAACGGATTCCAAATAGGAGACTCCAGTCGAAACACTCAAAGTTTGATCCATTGAAAGAATCGTAAAACTTGCTGGGCTTTGCCCGCAACAGCTGTTGGCTGAAGCTCGAAGCCCTATGAAAATCGTAAAAACTACTAAAAGAGCTCGTCCCATTCTAACCGATCCAATATGTTCCACTCAGAATCCATGATCCAAAGTTCGTTTTTCCAATCACCAGGCATGTTGTAACGAATGTTCTTGTTAACAAATATTCCTGGGTCCACTTCTGTAAAAAATCCGGCGTCTTCCATGGGATGCCCCATGCTTGGCATAGTCGCATAAAACTCAAGGCTCTGCCCATCCGGCAAAGACGTCAGAACTCCGTCCTTAAAAAGTAGAACCAATAGATGGTTTTCTTGCTGGAGGCTGCCGAATGGTCCCGCCACCCATTTGATTTCGACCTCGTACCCCATACTCGCAAAATACTTCAACTCCATGTTGGTTTTGTCCTCTCCTCCAGCATCATGCACTCTATTGTTCATAGGGGAACTACAAGCACTAACGACAGTGAGAAGAAAAACAAGTCGATATAGATTTCTCATTAAAACCTCCGAATGTAACAACCAAGACTCTGTCCTTTAGAGTATGGCAAAGGCTGGTCGGTTTTTAGGGCAACAAGGTTCTCTTGCAAAAACTTTTTTTTGGATTTCGCAAACTGACGCCTGTCGGAGACGCCTCCCTCATAAATTACATGATAATCCCCTGCACTCTGTTTTTTAAACAAAACAACATGGGGGGTCTTGAGTGCTCGATGTTTCTTAACCAGCGTCTGATCGAGATCTTCGATAACGGGAAACTGGAACCGTTCTGGTGAGTAGTACTCTTGAATCTTCTGTTTAGAAGAAGATCTCAAGTCATCTGTTATCACTCCGAATATTTTTAAACTCGGATAGGTTTTCACTAAACTATTAAGGTGCTCGACATGACTTTGCGAGCAGGGACAAGACGCTGACAAAAAGACGATCGCCTTCAATGGTGAAGTCTCCCGAGCAAAGCTCTCGGGTCCAGAATAAGCCGACACAACAGTGTGCAGACCACTAAGTAGTAAGAAAATCGATGAGGCCAAAAAAGACACATCTCCTCCTGTATTTAACTAAAATTTAATATTGAATGAGTTCTGGTAGGACTAAGACCCTAAAGGCGGAGACAACCCTGAAGAGAGAAGAGGGTCATATTGAGTTTTCCAAATAGGAATTCCCAAGGAGTATTCAAAATAATCAGCCTTATTTTCATAAAACTCTAATGCGCCAGTCAAATCAGCCAACAGATCAAATGGGTGGGATGTGAGCCCAAAGGATAAGAGCCATTGATTTTGCCAAGTTTGGTTTGAACTCGGGCTTTGCAGGCGTCCAAAGCTGGAGCACTCCATTTCCGCCGCAACAAAACGGGGTTGATTCTGCTCTCCACCATTTAAAAAAGCCTCAACTCCATCCATGTGCAGGAAGAAGTTGAATAACAATAGCCCAAACCAAATCTTGGTCAGGCGCATTCGGCGTTTTTTAAACTGATCGAATTCAAAACTTTTTGACACCCCACTGGAATAAATGATGTTTCAGCAACAGGCAACCATTTATTGTACAGTTGTGGTGGGATCATTGTCCACGGGAGGCCCCGTTTCACCGGATTCCGCCGGAACCGGCTGATTGAAGTGGCAGATATTGGGGTCGCGACGATAGTTGCGACAAAGCTCTTGGTTGGCTTCATTGTTTCTAAAACAAACATGCATATGCTCATCATGAGCTGCTAAACTGCGGTACCCATGCTCTTCAATCAGCGCTGGGTCATTGAAGAAGAATTGCCTTGAGGATCCAGAGTCCTCAACTCCCCACTTTCGCAGAACGTCAGTGAAATCAGAAGTTCTTTGGCTCGAATAGTTCTCATGAGCAATGGTGAATTGTGAAGGAGGACTTGCTGTTGGTGACATGTCGAGTGTGCGAAGCGATTGAAGGTTTTGTCGCATCGGCCAAAGATCGATACACTGCCCATCGTTGTGTGAAGCATGGGGCCATCCGTTGGGAGACCCATCATGACCAGAGTCTCCATATAAAATTCGACAATTGGGTCCATTGTCGGGGCATTGGGTTTGTCTCCACTCTTGGGAAACCGCTGCAAACAAACAAGCTGTTACAGGGTTCATATAAGGATTGGTTCTTTGAGAACGAATATGCAGTCCACCACAAGGCCCTTGTTGCGTCATCCCGTTAACGGAAGGGGGAATGGAACTCGCTCTCTCTGCCGACATAGGAAGTTCATATCGATATCCATCACGTCCACGACTCCCTTTCGTTGCAATTCTTTCGAAAAAACTCACAAAGTCCTCAGAAACTCCAACCGTAGGAATATTTGCTGGTCGCGCACGCGGGCGAGTCACACCTGGAATCTGGGGAAGCTGATCCGGGCCTTGAGGAGACGGCATTTCGGGCTGAGTATGAACAGCTCCTGCTGAGTGATGCCCTAATGAGTTCTGAGTGTAAACACTTCCATTGGACAATCGGATGTCGCCACGGAAGACTTGTATAGGAGCCCAACTATTGTAAGCTCGTGGAGAGTTGGCATCCGCCCTCCAACCATGGTTCAACAAAACCCAACCATCTCCGGTGACTCTGACACAATCGTAAACATGCCCATCGCGGTAAATCACACGAATAGAACCCGCGTCTCCCAACTCTGAGTCATCGGTCGGACCAGAGTAGACATGAGTATTGCCCACTTCAGCCACAGGTCGGAGTTGGCAAGCTTGAGTCTGCAAAACATTTCCCAACTGGAAAGCTATAAAGAGAGTTAACAGTTTAAAAAAATGAGAATCAAAAAACCTGAACATACGATCTTTTCGGTCAAAATGAGGGCCAGCTTAATCTGACTAAAGACCTGTTAAAACTGTATAGGTGAGCCAACTCCCAAGATAAGCCAATAATCCATAGCTCACCAAGACAACCGTTGGGCTTTTCCAATTTCCCAACTCTGTTTTAAGCACAGCAAAAGTGGAGGCGCATTGCAAAGCAATGGCATAGAAGACCAACAGCCCCATTCCGGCAGCAAAGCTTAGACCCGACTGCTGAACACTTTCAAGGAGACCTGCAAAGTTGTCTTCAGCGTTTTCTATCTCAAACAGGGTCCCCAGGGTTCCTACAAAAACCTCACGAGCCAAAAAAGATGTGAGGATGGCTACCCCATATTTCCAATCCAACCCTAATGGAGCCAAGACGGGTTCAATAAACTTACCCATCACTCCCAAATAAGATGTTTCCAAGTTTTGTGTCGGAAAGTAACCGAGCAACCAAACCACAACGGTGACCGAAAAAATAACAAAACCCGCTCGCGATAGAAATTGCCAAACACTTTGTAAAGAGCGAGAGAACAGTGGTTTCCAATGAGGCATACGATAGCGAGGAAGTTCCAAAATAAATGGTAAATCATCAGCTCGAATGGACTGGCTCTTCGAAAGTACGAAGGACACCAGCAGGGCTAAAAGAATTCCAAAGAGATACATTAAGAATAAGGCGATCCCCTGCAACCCGACCAAGCCTCCCACAAAAGTGGTGGGTGGAATAATGGCAGCAATCAAAAAAGCATATACAGGCAACCGGGCCGAACACCCCATCAAAGGTATCACAAAAATAGTAATCAACCGCTTCTTTGGAGAATCAATCATTCGAGTCGCAAAAATTGCTGGAATGGCACAGGCATGACCGGTCAACATGGGTATAAAGCTCTTCCCAGAAAGACCAAAATAGCGAAGGGGGCGGTGGCAGAGCATTGCGGCTCGAGCCAGGTATCCAGAGTCTTCGAGAATTCCAATAATAAAAGTGAGAAAGAAAATTTGCGGGATAAAAACAAGAAACGAACCGACCCCTCCGAACAAAGCATCCACCATAAAATCTTTAACAAGACCATCGGGCAAAGTTTGCACCGTAAGGTTTGCCGAACTCGAAACCAGGTATTCAATGGCGTCCATAAAAGGAACCGCCATTGTGAAGATGGCCTGAAACAATAGAGTCATGACGACAGCAAAACTTAGCAGTCCCAGCAGTGGCGACAAAAACAATGCATCCCAATCTTTCTGTTTTCGAGTTTCTAGATAGCTAAATTTTTGGCTCAGCCGCAAAGACTCCTCATAAAAATTGGTGTCTTGCCCTTGAGGAACGGTGTGATCCTCTTTCATTGTTTGCAACAACTGATTGAAGCCCTGTCCAGTTTTGGCAGAAATCGGGACCACCGGGCAACCAAGGCTTTTTTGCAGACCTTTGACATCAATGGCTCCAAATGAAGGAAGTTCATCCATCATATTGAGCGCAAAAATGATGGGCACACCGTCTTCAACAGCCCTTTGCCTCACCTCAAGTCCCAAACGCAAGCTGGCAGCCAGTTGAAAAACATCCAAGGTGCAAACGATCAAGGACACATTTTGACTCGATAGAAATTCATCGAATTTTTCGACTGCTACCACTTCTTCTTGCGAAAGCGCCGCCAAACTGTAAACTCCAGGGAAATCGAAAAACTGGAGATCGTCCTTCTGGCCTTTTTTAACCTGCACGGTGATACCAGGAAAATTGGTGACCTTTTGGTTGAGTCCGGTCAAACGGTTGAATAAGAGGCTTTTACCGGTATTGGGTTTTCCAACTATGGCAATGTTTTTCATGGAATCATCACCTTTTGCACATGAATCAAATTGGTCAAAGTATCTTCAAGAGCAAAGACACCATGACTCACCTGAAAAGACGTGACCCCGCCCACCGGACTACTATGGAGGCAGATTACTTCTTGTCCTTTTTGAACCCCCAAGGAAGCCAGTCTTTGCCGCAGCACTTCAGGGCAGTCGTCAATTGACTCAATGATCGCTTTTTCTGATTTTTTCAGCTCAGACAGTTTCATAGGGCTCCAACTGTAGGGATCATAAAAAAGGAAGAGAGCAACTCCAAGTGATTTCGACAAGACTTGGAAAATAGGCAAAACTGATAATCAATTGGTTATCAATAACCGATAAATTCGGGTGATTCTACAAAGTTGTAGAATTTTTCCTCATCAAAGGCTAGCCCCTGCTGGGCTTTGGCTAGGACTAAGGCTTGGTACAAAACCCCTTGCACCAACCTTTCGATCACAAGGTCTTTATGAGCCGCTGAGGCCCGATTCATACTTTTTCGCCCGGTCTCTTTATCCACATTCAACAGTTTGGGCACCGCCTGCTGAGAGCTCTTAGACAGTTCTTGTGTCCAAGATAGAACGGTTTTTCTCTGATTGTTTCGGTAAAACTCTTTCCAACGGACAAGCGCCTTTCGATAAACAACCCCCTGCAGAGAAAAGTTTGGCTGCAAAAACAAATGATCCACCATTCTCTCTTCAAAGAAGTGGTGCATCCCTTTTTGATTGGTTGATTCGCCATCATAGTTTTCTGAAACATGCAGAGGCATCGCCAAGTCCGCAACATAGTGCCCAATGACACCACCAACCAAGAGCCAACGGGCTTGCAATCGATGGTTCTCTTTCTTTGTTAGTTTTTTTGCTTGCAGCTTTCGGCTAAGGTCAAGAAGGGTTTTGTAAAGCTCTTGAACGCGCCACCAGGCTCTCCCATTTTTATCTGGAAGCTTAGTGTACTTTTCGTCAAAGTCTTTACGCGAGAGTAAAAATGCCGGGTGCCCAAAAAACGTTTTATTGGGGCCCAACTCTCTTTCAAAAGCTTCTAAATTCATAAAATGATTGGGGCGCTCTTTACCGTAGGTGGCAGGCCGCTTCCAGATAAAATCGGGCACGTTACAGTAGTAGCCCAAATCATAACTGTGAATTTTAAAGAAGGGTGAAGGTAAATTGGGATCTTTTTCAGCCGCCACCAAATAGGCCGCGGTTTCACAAATTAAGGCGTGACCACGTCGCCCCCAAGCCAGTGCTGAAACTGAATAAACTAGAACGAATGAACAAAGAATAAATTGCGCGTATCGGTGTCTCGACATATTTAACGACATCACAAGTTAAGTAAGTAAGACTTTAAGTCTTCATCTTTCACACCATTCAATTTAAAAATTGCATCAATGGTGTCAGAGTTTCCTCGATGTAAAACTTTATTCAAAACCCCAGCGTACTTGGCCGTTGTCACCGCATCAGGTGAGAAAACAAAGAACTTTTGAGTCCCGTAGTATGTAAACGACTGGGTGATCCGCTTGACAGCCGCTTGGTCTGTACCCGAAACATCCACCTTCCGGCAATTCAGAGCATACTTTTTACACAAATCGCTGATAGACTTGCTGCGCTCTCCATCATTTTTACTTTCTTCATTTTCTAATATCAGAAAATTTCGATTGCCGAAAGTTTGGTAATGGTCCACCTCAAAGTCAGAGACTTCACTGGTGGTATAGGCTTGAGACTTGTAAACATAGATCTCTGGGTGAGTCCCTCCGGAGTCACATCCAAACAAAAATAAAGCCAACAGTGATAAAACGAACTTATGCATTCCCCCTCCTTAGGTCTCCCCAGATCCTTCAATGTTCGCATAATTTGAAGGGGGTGCACAACCCAGTCTTGGCCTATTGCGCCAGAAGTCGGCGCACCAAATAGTTCTTGGTTCTTCTCTCGGTCATGATCCCTGGTTCAGTATCCACTGCAGAAGCATACCACGAGCGAACTGGAAACTGATCCCATTGAAAGGAGTTCACATCTTTCCCATGCAGAGGAATCCGCTTTTCCTGAAAACTTCTGTCTCCGGAGAAACAATTGAATTTTTCTGTAAAGGCCAATCCTTTGTGGTTTTTTGACAGCAGCTCCCAACCTTTACCAAGACTTTTTGTATAAAATTGAATGTGAAACTCTTTGAACGTGGACAAAGCCACGCCCTGTTCTAAGCACGCCCCGATATCGACGACAAATTTGTGATGAGGGTCGGTCGCCGATCCCGGAGCTGCGGAGCTCGACATCTCAATCGTAATCTTCCCATTGTCCACCTTCGCGACCTGATAGGTTTCATACAAATAGGGAGAGTCCCACTGTCCGATCTCTTCATTCCATTGCGAATAGGACCAAACCCATTGGTCGTCGACCTGGAACTGTTGAGCATCCACCGTCGCTGGCACCCCAAATGCAATGCTGTAAGAAATTAGAATCAACAGTGTCATCATGACTCCCCCCTTGAGTTCGAGCCTAGTCTTCTTCTGGTATCGACCAAATGATATTTTTGGCTATAACCTGGCCGATGGACTCACCATCTTGCTCTGGATTTGCATAAACTTTTACAATTCGCATATTGAAGGGGCCTCTCGAATCAACACCCACACGACAAACCAAATTGAAGCGTTTGCTCTCGTGAGGCATCAAATCAATGGTGCGTTCGCCAGTGTTGAAAAAAGTGTGTTTGATACTTCCTGTTCTTTTTCCTCGAGCACACTGCACATCGTGCAGTTTTACAATCATGGCTGTGTCTTGCAGATTTTGCATTACGAATTGTATGTCAAACTTTTCGCCTTTGTCTTTTACCCAATTGGCCCACACCTTCATCACACCGGGGGATGTAACCGCATTGTTATCACTGAGCATCCGTCGCGAAGCACAGCTGGTATTCACAATCAATAGCGCAATTAAAATCAATCGAATCATGGTAAATCCTTTCATTTTCAAGAATCATAAGTCAAATTGGAATCATCGCCAAGTGGATCCCCGTCGCCACTTTATTTTTTTGTCAACGAACACTCCACCTCGGTCTGAGCCATCGAAAATGTAAGAATCAATGCTGAATGGCAAAAACGCCCCCCTAAAGGGCTTACGAATTGGATTTACTAGATTGTCAAAATTCAGATGAGAAATCCTTCTACAACCTTATAAAGATTACCAAAGCCATCGGTTTTCTACCTTGCCGAAAGATTTCCCTCTATAACTCCACCATCTTAAAATATTATGGAGGTTTTAGGTGAAGCGCTTTGCCCTGACAGTAATTCTTTTAACAATGCCAGTGTTCGCAAATGCCCATGGAAACCATGATCCGACACCAGCAGTGGACGTCAGCAGTTTAAGCAGAATTCTTTTCACCTGCGTGAATGAAGCACAAGAGGCCAACGCCTACTACTTGGCTATGTCTGTAGAGGGTCTGACCGTTCGAGACAACGACTTCGATTTGGTTGCCTACCCTATAGAGTTTACTGAGCCCACACCGGTTAACGATCGCATCAGTGAAAAGAACCGATTCGATGAAGACCAATACCGCATTAATACTGCTCTCACCATGACCATCAGAAACTGTGATCGCACCCGCTCTTCATTTCGCACAGTGACCACATCGAGAGGCTATAAGTTGGACTCCTACATAACTCAGCTTCCATTTCACAACCAATGCCAAGCCGACGAAACCTATGAGACTTGTTCTGATCAGCGGATTCGCTACCAAGAGGCCTGGGAACATGCCGACTCACAGGGCAAGAAACTTTTGATAGTTTATGGCTACGAAGGGTGTGTTTGGTGTGACTCGATTTGGTCCTATTTGGGTGGCGCTCCAGAAATCAATGAACAATATCTGGTTTTGGACATCGGCGATACCAGCATCAACAGAACAGGGCGGGCCGTTGTGGACATGCTTTTTGAGACCAGCGGCGAACCCGAAAATTGGGGACTGCCACTACTGATCTCAGTGAACCCAGTCAATGATGATGTTCAAACCTATGACATAGAAGCTCACGAAATCAATGAATACAATGACGATGTCTACAGCTACTCTTACGTCTGGGTGAATCACATCCTTGGCATCGAAACGACCTGTGATTCTTTACTATCCTCTCGGGATGACACCTTTGCTAGAGATCAACAAGCTTTATCGTCTATTCGAGACAACATGGACATGGAAGCTCGTCAGCAATTTGCAACTCAGCTTTACCTAAACTCACAACACCTGACAGCCTTAGACACTCTTTTGCAAGAAAAAGGATGTCGCTAATTAAGAAGAAGAGGACATTATACTGGCTTTGTCGTTGTCGAATTTCAAAACCTTTTTGACAACTTTGGAGGCGTTCTTTTCATCAGCGAATTCTAAATTTAAAAGAGATTTCTCTTTATCGAACTTGTAAGCGAGTACCATCCCAGACCAAGCCATTTTCCACTTCTTTTTATGACTCAAATATATTTTGATGCGAATAGGCGTAGAGCCGGCATGCATATTTTGGTCCGTCGTGCAATCAAACCCACTTTCATCAACTAAATAGTCTTTGTCTGCGTCATTGTTTAAACGAAAACTCTGAATCGCTATCGAACTCACCGTCAGTTCTCCTTTACCCTGCTGTTGGCAGCCGCGACTTTCTTGATCGATAATTTTTTGAATCACTTTGGGGTATTCTCCAGCGGGCCATACAGAATAACAAAACACAAAGGTTACCAGTCCAGCCAATGCTTTCAAATTCATATTTCATCCCTCGGGTTGTAGACCTAACTCAGTTTCTTTTCGACCAAACGATTGTAGGCATCGATTAAATCTTTATTCACATAATCATCTTTACGAGGCGTCAGCGGTTCCGGAGATTCACCGCGACTCAAAGCCTCCATATGTTCTTTCATACGTAGCAATGGACCAGCCACGCGATTGGTCACAAATAAACCAATCCCAACCATAATCGAAAGGCAAAAAAGAGCGCCCACCCCCCATAAGATATACAGCATGGTCCCATTGGTGACTTGTGGAAGAAACAAAACATAGAACACAGAGAACATAGCGGCGGCGGCCGTACCCACTGCGGCCATAGTAATCGAGTAAGCCAACAAAGGCAGTTGAATGGAGCGGTCGACCCATAATTTACGTTTGAATAGTGAGGGGCGCTGATTCATAGAGATCTCCTTATGAGACGAGAAAAAATATTCTCAGTCTGAAACAAATCTTCGATTGTCTCCTTAATGGACCAATGTGTTGTATGTTATCATATTTATGGGACCGGGGGGAACCATGCTGAAGACATCTTCTTTTCTTTCCAACCAACGGGGTGAAAGCTTAGTGACTATTGCAGTCGCCATGATGATCCTTATGATTGCAGGTTTGACTGCTGGCCCCACGATCATGCGAGCGGTCAAATCACAAAAAAATAACCTTATGGCTCCGTCTTTTTGTCGGGATATCTCACAAAACATACTCGCCCAAATTCGCTCCAACGGGATGCAGACTAAAGTCTATCGGAGCCCCGCCCAACAAAACAGCGTTCGCTACACCGATACCAGCTGGAGAGGTAGTGACAATCCGTACGACTCTATCAATCCCGGTGGCGTTGAAAGTGAACATGGCATTGGCCCAGCCCTTGAAACCGTACGATGGCCTAATGAGCTCGCCATGCAATGGAATTCTGCCAATGATTACTTCGTTCCAAACAGTCCACCACTTATGTACTCATCGATGAATGTTTTGCAAGCAGTGAACAACGCCTTTGCAAATCAAGCTTGCACACAACCCCAAGGGATTCCCATCAATGCTTCCACAGGCTTGGAACCATTATTGCCACAGTCGACAATCGACATGTATGCCGAGGCTGGATATTTTGTGGCCGCCAGTATTAAGACCCAACCTTTTCGTGTCTCTGATGAAACACTGTTGCCCTGCGATGGCAATCTTCGTCTGCGCCCGTTTGGCGAAGAAGAACCTCCAAGAAGTGACTCCCAAGGATTAACTGCCAATTTGCAAGCTGACGGCTCTATCAACAATGGTCATCCCAACCTCGGCAACACTTACCAAGCCAACTTGGGTTTAAAAACAGAGGTTTTTGTCACCGTTGATCATATCGATCCCGCGGCAAGAGATGGGCAAGATCGTCGCCTCTGTTCCTCTTCGGAAAAGTTTCAGTACGATCGCGTGGTCAGCAATATACCTGTGCCGACAATTGATACATCTGGAGATTTACAAATTCAGCTCGCTTCACCAACCGGTGCTCCACGCCGTCGATTGACTGGAATTTTCATGGCTTGCGCCTATGAGTACCAATTTTTTACAGTTGGCCCAGCCGCATTTTCTGCAGGCCCGGTTGTCGGAGACCTGAATCAGTGGATCCCTTGTCAGCAAGTACGAGTTTGCGGAGGCGGAGCACCTCAAATCAATGAGACCGAGTTTGATATTGAGTATGACTTTAATCGCGCACCTCCAGCCAGCTGCTCTTTTAGTTTGCGAGTCACAGCTTTTGATGCCGTTGGCAATAGCTTGGCCCAACCGCCTTTTGTTCGATGCTACAATGGTACTTGCGGGACCGGAACCAACACGCC
>CBDUOS010000061.1:0-18680 GCA_965368905.1 uncultured Bdellovibrionales bacterium
GGGTTATTTGTTCCAAAAGTGGGAACACTCTCGAAGCCTTAACGCTCTATGATTTTTGCAGTCAATTTTTTAAAGATTATAGAGAAACTGACATCGCAGAAAACACAATTATTGTTAGTGAAGAAAAGTCGAGCATAGTGGTGGATTTCGGAAAAAATAATGATTGCCCCCAACTCACCATTCCGGTCAATATTGGAGGCCGTTTTTCAGCTTTTACTCCCGTTGGTTTGTTGCCGGCGGTATTTCTGGGATTATCTACGGATGGTTTTCTTAAGGGCTTTCAGTCAGCGCTAGCCAATAAAAAATTGATTCAAGAAATGGTATATCAGATTTGGCAGTCACACTTAGAAGGTGAAAACATTTTTTACAGCTTTCAATATTGTGATCGTCTCAACACTTTTGGATTGTGGTTGCAGCAACTGTGGAGTGAGTCTTTAGGTAAAGCAGTCAAACGCTCAGGAGAGGTTGCCGCGAAGGTTTCTACATTTGTTCCTTGTCGAGGTGCATCGGATCAGCATTCGGTTTTACAACAAATTGTGGAAGGACCTGAAAAGAAGTTTGTCGCCTTTCATCGTGTGGGTTCTTCTGAGGCAGGAACTGCAAACCTCCAATCCACTCGCTTTTCTGAGTCGTTAATGCAGGGGAGGAAGATTGGCGAATTGTTAGCGATCCAGGCCGAATCCACTGAAAAAGCCATTTCTGAGTCTCAGGCCGGTACAATGGTCCTAAAAGTTTCTGATTTGACAGAGGCCTCTCTCAGCGAACTTATGATGTCCTGGATGCTTACTGTGGGTGTTTTAGGTGAGCTCCTTGATATAAACGCTTTTGACCAGCCAGGGGTCGAGTCCGGAAAAGCCATCACCCGTCGTGTTTTGAGCCAGGTCGATTGAGTTCGGAGTGAAAACTACTTAAAATTGAGTCTATGGGTGACAACAAGAAACTTGAAGAGTTCTTTGATGATTTTGAAACCAACACCGAAGAGAAAACTTCGATTGTTCAAGGTGGTACATTCTCAAAGAGAATGCAGGACGCTGAAAAGGTTCCGCCCAGTCTAGTGCTATTGATGGGGCCAGCCGGTTATGTCAGTCGTCAGTGGACGATCGACAACTCCGATATAATCATTGGTCGCTCTATGACATCGTCCATATTCATTGATGATCGTAGTGTTTCAAAGTCTCATGCAAAGTTGACGGTTTCCTTTGGCGAGGTGGCCATTATTGATTTGGACTCCACTAATAAAACTGTGGTGAATGGTTCAGCCATTCCGCCCTTCGTTCCTAAGAAATTAAAAAACAATGATCAAGTAAAAATTGGTAACGTTCTCTTTAAGTTTTTGGAAGAGGGTAGTATTGAGGCTGCAGCTCACCAGAATCTTCAGTTAAAGAGTGAAAAAGACTCACTCACAAAGATTTGGAACAAAGGTGCACTGTTACTGAAGGGCCCTGAGTTTTTCAAAAGAGCAAAGCTTTTGGAAGTGCCTTTGTGTCTTCTGGTTTTTGATTTGGATCATTTCAAAAAGATCAACGACAACTTTAGTCACCAGGCCGGTGATTATGTGTTAGCTGAAACCGCTCAAATCATTCAATCAAAGTTGATTCGGAACGACGATTACTTCGCTCGTTTTGGTGGGGAAGAATTTGTCATTCTTTTGTTTGGCTCAAATTTACAACAAGCCGAAGAGATCGGTGAGCGAATTCGAGCGACCATTGAAAAGCATGACTACAATTTTGAAGATCAGAAGCTACCGATCACGGTCTCCATTGGGATCTCATCACAAGAAGAGAAAATGGCTTCATTCGATGAGTTGTTTGCAAAAGCGGATTCCGCTCTTTATGCCTCTAAAAACTCAGGCCGAAATCGCGTGACTGTTTTAAAATCCGATTGAAGGGATGCTCTTTGCGGACTCATCTCTAGACCGCTGACCAGGCAAAATCCATTGCATTATCATTAATTATGATATGTCATTATATTAAATGATGATTTAAACATATGAAATTAAAGGTCTTTTACAGATTTTGGTTTTGTAACTTATACAGACCATAAGAAAACATAAGTGTACTTTTGCGCTGCATTAACCTAAAACCATAGGACCGGTCTAGGAAGGATCGGCAGACCGCACCAGGGATGCTCTTCGAGAGTTCAGTATTATACGGCCGCCAACCAATCCAATGAATCGGGGGGAGAAGTTGGAAGCATTAACAGATTTCGAATTGGTTCGAAAAACAAGAGATGGATACCCAGACGCTTTTTCAATTCTAGTGAGGCGTTACCAAAAACCTTTACACAGTCTGAGTATGCGGTATGTCCGTGATACCCAGTTGGCGGAGGATGTTGTTCAGGAAAGCTTTTTAAAGGCTTTTGAAAAACTGGCCAGCTTTCAGTTTCGTTCGGCATTTAAAAGTTGGCTCTATCGTATTGTGATCAATACCGCGAAGAATGCTTTGCGTGGATCTCGAGTCATGGTGGATATCGACAAAGTGCCCATCAAGATCGACAATCAATGTGAAGTC
Source organism: uncultured Bdellovibrionales bacterium (assembly GCA_965368905.1). Lineage (GTDB taxonomy): Bacteria > Bdellovibrionota > Bdellovibrionia > Bdellovibrionales > JAGQZY01 > JAGQZY01. The sequence goes on from CBDUOS010000061.1 coordinate 2,511, forward strand.
ACTCTGATCGAGAAACAACTGCTTGAACAAACCCAAGAGATCATAAAATCTTTACCGGACAAACAGCAGAAGGCTGTGAACTTACGAGTCTTTGAGGATATGAGTTTCAAAGAGGTGGCCCACAAAATGGAGTGCCCTTATGATACGGCCAAAGCTAACTACAGACACGGCCTTTTAAAGATCAAAGAGAAAATGGTCATCACCTGGTAGACAAACATTAAATACTAAGTGATTCGGGTGCAGGTAAATCCAGCCGCCATTCCTGGTGGCTGGGAAAAAAACAACTGAAATAATGTCAGTTACTTAGAAGTTGTCGTCATTGTTTCCATGATTACTTCCGCCATTGCTTTCGTGATGGCTATTGTTCTTGTGTTTTGAACCATTGGCACATTTTACTTTAATGGCGGCTTTTGGCTTAACGGGACGAAAATTTCCGTGAGCGTCTTTCACATAAGAGCCACTGGTATTTTTAAAATCGACAGCATAAACTTTGCTGTTTTCACAACCGCTGAGTCGACCTTTGTCAATTTTGGCAACCATTTGATCAACTTTGACTGACAATTCCTCTTGGGTGTTGGCGGTAACCCAAACGATCTTTGTACCAGCAAAGGCCGAGCTTGTCATAAGAAGTGCAGATATTAGTAAGACTAGTTTTTTCATTTTTCCCCCTTTAATAGGTTTTGAGTAGTCAGGTTTATCTGGCGGAAAAAGGGAAGGCAATAACTCTAAAACTAATCTCGTCGTCGATTTTAAAATGTAAATGGCGACGTATAATTGAAAGGTATTTTGCAAAAGAGACGTCATGCAAATAACGCTTTTGTCCAAATAGAAGTGGGATTCAAGAGCTGGTGAAAGTCGAAAGGCTGTCACGGGCGATTTTGTTGGTAGGTTGTTTAATCAACTGTAAAGTCTTCGTTGGGAGCCTTTGAATCAAGAGTGTCTAGTGCCATTAGCATCATCACTGGGATCGCCCCCTGTGAGGATTCACATTCAATAATTTCTCGAACCTTCTTTAAAAACTTTCTTTGTAATTTTGCAATACTCTTGTAACCCTCAGCATTTAAAGAACTCGAGTAATTGACGTGAAGAGGTCTCAAGAATGGATCTTCCGTCGTCGACGGACTTTTGATGAACTGTGATAAATATTGAAATTTATCATTGATCTGTTCGGGAGGCAGCATGAACCACTCTACTTTTGAGTAGTAGGTTCCGTCTACTTCTTGCACGTAGTCTTTTTCGACTAGAAGTTTTAAGGTTTGTAGACCCATCTCACCAAACAGGCGTTGAACCCTTTGCGTAGTCAAGCCTGACGAGTTGGCGCACAGTTTGAAGATGCAATAAGTCGTGTTGTCCTTTAAAACTTCATTTAGTTCAGAATTGTACTCCGTTGAAACTTCTTGTTGCTGTGGAATCTCTTCTTTTAGGTATTCTGCAATCGGTCCCGGATATTTTTCGATAAGTTGAGGGATTGATTCTTTTCCACTGATATAGGTCAAAAAGTTTAAAATTGTAGTTTGTGTGGGGAGAGTTCGAAATTGCTTTTTCTTAATTCTTCGCAGAGTAGGCTCGCTGACCTTACTTCTTCGGCTCACTGCCGAAAGGCTCATGTGGGGTCTTGAAAGCATATACTGGGACAACAATCTTTCGAGTTCATCAATCAATGTGTGCCGCAAAGGGGATTTCTGGGGTTCGATCAAATCTAAACCTCCTCAGCACAAGTGATGGGGCTTTCTTCTTCACTGTGTAAAGTGGGAACAATTTCTCTTGATATGGATTCGAGAAATTGAAAATGTGTGGCGGTCAAACCGTTGCCACTGATCTCTCCTCCCATTATGTGAATCAAGTTGGTGTCGATTTGACTGTTGCAATATGGAGTTGAAATATAGGTGAAGAGTTTATCAGGATCTAACTTTTCTGTATTGAGTTTTGAGCTTTGAGAATTGACGAGTCTCAAACTGTTTATGGTACCAGCCGGAGCATTGATTAAGTCAAAACCGTTATTGTGAAGAAGTCTCAACCATTTTCGTTCTTTTTCAGAATTGGCATCTCTTTGCGAGAAGGCTACGGAAGCAGGAGTTTTTTTAACTTCGGAACAAAAAGGGACGGTTTCTTCAAAAGAGCCACTGATGACGAATGAGTCGGAGCCGGGTTTTATTTCAGTATAGATTCGTACCTTAAAAGACAAATCGATCGAGTAAAATCGAATTATTTTTTTAGTCCGTTCATTGTCAATATATATGTACTCAAGGGACAAGAGTGAAGCAACTTGCAAGTCATGACAAGAGCTCTCCAAGTTTTCTTCGCAATAGGCTTTGTTTTTAAAGTAAAGAGTGTTCCCGTCATGGCATAGTGAATTGGCCGGATAGCTTCTGTTTTTATCTATGAGCAAATGGTTGGAAACAACATGAGACTTAAGGGGCTCTGATTGAGCAAATGAAGCTGAGTTAAAAATAACACAAGCGATTGAAAGTATACGAATGACTGTCAACACTTCCCCCCGATAGTTTGAAAAATATTAACCCTTGATTCGTAAAAAGCGACCTCTTCGTCAAGATCGCTTTCCATGGTAATAGAGAACAGTTCTCTAAAAGGGCTTTTTAAGTTTATTCATAACATTTGATACTGAAAGAAACCCTTGTGCCAATTGGACGAAAGCCACCATCAGCAGTTTTCACGTAAGAGTTTCCACCTTCTCGAATGCTGTAGGCGTAAACTTCCTGTTTGCCATTGCAAGAAGGCACACTGATGCGACCACTGTTGATTTTAGCAATCATTGCTGGGATGTCTGCGTCGTCGCTGATGTTTGTTGTCCAAGATGTGGTTTTGAAGTTATTGCCTGCGTGTGAAGAAAATGCGAACAGGGCTGTTGCAGCGACTAATAATATTTTTTTCATTTGATCCTCCAGTAGGTTCTAAAAAAAGTATGATGTTGATTGCTTGCAAGAGCCTTTTTGGTCAATTTCAAGGCAAAGGTCAACCCTTGGAAGAAGTGTAAATTAATAAAATCACTCATGATTTCGTCGCAATTTCGTGGCCGGCGAATGCAGGGGGCTCAGGTGAGATCTGATTCGTCATATCGGTAATTTTTAGTTCATTTTCGTCGTGCGACGAATAAGCTAGAGAGCAAGACGAAACCCAGGAGGCAAGGTCGCCTTATGGCTTCCGAGGGGTGGAAAAAGCGGTATAAAAAAACCCAAGCTCTAGGCTTGGGTTTTGCAATATAAAACTTAAAAAAATACTAAGCAACGTTGCGAAGAGGGAACTGGTCGTTCTTTTTCCAGTTCTTGTCTTTGCGAAGTTTCGCATAGCGCTTTTTGCTTGTTGTTACAACTTTGTTGTAGTCGCGCTCGTACTTGTTGAATTGTTTGTCCAACCAACCGTAGTAAGCTTTGTAAAGGTGACCAGACAAAAACTTTCTGTAGAATGTTACAGGAGCTTTAGCAGTCAATCCAAATCTGTTAGTGAAAGATTTGATTTCTTTATTCATAAGAGACCACCACTTATTGGCTTCAGTTTTGTGAATGAAGTTACCAACAAAAATTGGGTATTTTCCAAAATGGAATCCGACTTCCCAACCTTTTCCAGCAGCTTTCATATAAGCTTTGCAAGTGTGAGGACCATACTTATAAACTTTCTTTTTCATTTCACTATCCTTTCCTTAAGGTTTTTTATTAAATGAGCCTCTAGATCGGTGTCAGAAATAAAAACTTTGAGTCCTGATAACAATAAATTTGTATAATGAAGACGATCGTCTGTGAATCAGTTGTTCGCTGAGAGTTTGTTTACCATTTGCTGTAAGGACTCTTCGGGATCTTTAGATTCTTCCAGCTCTTTTAGCTTGTTGAAAACTTTGATGAAATCACGGTTGTAGTGGTTTGCCAGTTTTTCAAGGACTGAATAGTCACTGTTGTACAGCTCAAGGAGTAAAAGAAAAGCATTGTTGAACTTTTTCTTGATAAACCATTGGTAGTTTTTGGTTTTAAGATTAGGTTCCACAGTTTGAGCGAAATTTTGTTTCATTTTGGCAAACTGTTCGAATCTTTGGGTCTCGATCTTGGGGTTGTCTTGGTTGTTCTTGTACCATGTCCTAAGCTGAGTCAGTTGCCTACTAATAAAGTCCGAAAATAAAAGTTCATCGTGGGTCTCATTGCTGACGATGGTCTTAAGGTCGTCGGATCGGTTGAGCTTGGCGTAGTAGGCCTCGGCCCCCAACTGCCCCAAAAAGCTGGCGACTCGTTCATTGAACTTGGATTGTCCTTTTATATAAAGGTTAGCATGAACTGTTTCGTGAATCAGGGTGTTGACGAATTGGTGCTCCTTCATTCTTAACATCGACGACAGCAGTGGATCTTCAAACCATCCCAAGGTGCTATAAGCGGAAACTCCCCGGACGTAAGTGTCTAAGTTTTTTTCTTGCAGATTTTGAGCCTCGGCCTTGGCACTCTCTTGCTTAAAATAACCTTTGTAAGGAACTTTCCCAATGATAGGGAAACTCCATGTATAGGGTTTGAGTTTGTTTTTGTAGGCAGCACTGACGGCGTAGGTCACATAAGGTTGGTCCAGGTGCACATAACGCGAATAATTGTCGTCAGTGCTAAGTTTTAGCTCTTGCTTCATGAATTGTCTCAGTTCTATGGCCAACTCAATTTTTTTTCGTTCTCCGTCCTTAAGTTTATAGTTGTCCAGTGCGTATTGAAGGGGGACTCGTTGTCGCATCAACTTGGCTTGGTAGTATCCACTTTCGGCGATGTAACCCAACTGACAACGAACCAGCGTTACCATTCCAAGAAACAAAATAAGAGTTCTACTGATTTTTTTTACAGGAACCATGATATGCCAGCGCGTCCCGCAACATCCCATCGAGGATCTCGATCCAAAGAGTCACTGGTCCAAGCTTCCATTCCGATCTTAAAAGAAAGTCGGTCGGTGATTCGAATCTTCATTCCAAGTCCAACACTAGGGACAAAAGTTGCATCCAGCTCAATGGTTTCGTAAGTGTAAGGATTAGAAAACTCATAGGTGACATCTTTTTTCGAAAAGTAAGCGGCTCCAGCTTTTACGTAAGGGACAAAAGGGGCTTTACGATCGGCAAAAGTGAAGACCAGATCCAACCCAATCAGCTCGAAATCGTATATCGTTCGCGAATCCGAAGTGGGGTTCGGTACAAAACGTTCCGATTGTCCCTTGGTGTAACTGAGCTCTAAGGCCGCCATCTCAGCAAAGTAGTAGGCAAAAGAACCGGTGAATGAAACTGTGGAGTCAAAAGATTCGCGAGTGGTGTCAGAGGGAAGATAGAGCTTTCGATAATTCGCCGCGAATCCAAGTTCATAATACCCGGCCCAAACCACACTTGGAAAAAGCAGCAAAGCCGCCAGCAATACCTTCAACATTATTTAATTTTATCAAACAAAAACAAGGTTATATAGAGGTTCCAAAGTCCAGTCTAGTTGCCGCTTTGAAAGCGCATGTTGGGCTGGGGGATCCACAGCACTTCGGTTTGAAATTGCATATGAATGTAGCCGTTTTCGTCCACCATTTCGCCGGGAGGATTGGGGACGTTTTTCACATCCTTAAAAGAATTGATAGAGGCCTCGTCAATGGACCACAGTCCGGACAAACGGAAAGGTTTCACCTCAAGAACTTCTCCCTTTTCGTCCATAATAACTTCCACATTGGTGACCCAAGACTTGCTTACCGCAGGAGCATTGTTGTCTTTGATCCATTGATAGAGGGCCGAGCGAACTCGATTTCCCCAAAGAGGAATAAAGCGTTGCAAAAGACGTTGGTTGAAACTGTAGAAGCGATGTTGGTCGGTGTTCAGGGCAGTGACGTTCCCGAGTTTCACCCCAGGTGGCATTTGTTGTTGCACGTAGGCTGGGATTTGCGGGCGACTGGTTGTGTTGCCAAAGCCAGGTAGAAGCAAGACTTCTCGCTCATCCTCAGCTTTATAGGTTCCGAATTCGGCGACTTGCTGTTTGGGTTTGTTCTGGTTGGTTTTCTTGGCTTTGCCACCTTGTCCGCCCGATTCCACTGGGGCCTGAATTTGTGAAGGTCTTTGTCGTGCGTAAGTTTCCAGTTCAGTGCGACGAGTGGCATTGGATTTAAACTTTACTTCTTCTTTAGGCTTCTCATTTAGTTTGGCTTGGTTCGAGGGAGCTTGCACCATGATTGGATTGGGCTTTGGGTCGGTGAAGACAATCTCCAAGGGAGTGTCTTGATCTGAGACAGATTGAGAGGGAGTAACATAGACAAAATAGAGGATGATCATGGCATGAAAGGCCAGGCTGCCCATGAATGCGATCAGAGCCTTATTTGAATCTGAGTCTTGGATAAACCCTCCTTTTTCTTTTGAAATGTCTAAAGTTGAGACCCCTTCCTACCGATTAAATTTATAGCACAGGGAGGGGGAATGAGTACAGAAGGTAAAGTATTAGCATTTCCTAAAGTAAAGAAAGAGAGTCCTACAGAAAAAACGGACTCTAGGGCCAGTATAGTGGATATTGGCGCCAAACGCCAAGAGATGATCCAAGATGAGCGACGCTCTGTACGGCGTACAATTTTGACTGAGTTTATCGGTGTTCACACTATTGTCCCAGGTGCGGGTCTGCAGAAATGCTCTCTGCACGACATCTCTGTTAAAGGTGTGGCTTTTGATTTAAGTAAAAAACAGGGTCACTTTGCCCCCGGGGAAGAAGTGGCCATGCGAGTTTATTTGAATCACCAAACTTATTTCCCATTCGTGGTTCAGGTTCGATCTTCTCGCTTTGTCGAGGAAGAGGGCGTCTATCGTCACGGGGCATCTGTAAAAGAGGGCTCTGAGAACCAAGAGGCTTTAAAGCACTTTATTCAGTTTATTGAAACTGTCAGTGCGCATTTAAAAACCGATCATGGTGATGTTATCGTGAGCAACTTAGATCAGCCTTGAAAACAATTTTCTAGCTTAAGCTCCTTTATGTGCGTGGCTTCCTTGGGTTTTTCCCTTGCCAGCCCTGCTTTATTGTACTGCAATGGAAGAATCTACGGTCCGCAACCAGAGACCGAGTGGTTCTTGCAGGAGGGGATAGTTTGGGCACAGGGGTTAGAAAGATTGTTGTCGATACTAATGTTATTTTGTTTGATGCTTTGGCGGTTAATAAGTTTAACAAAGCCCATGTCTATGTTCCGATATCAGTGATCGAAGAAGTTGATCGCTTTAAGCGCGATCCCGGCGAGAACGGTCGCAACGCTCGGCACTTCTCACGCTTTATTGATGTTTTGCGAGAAAAGGGAAATCTGTCAGAAGGAATTCAAGTCTCTGATGACTCTGAATCGAAGATTTTTATTATTGCAGACAGGCGGTCCGAAGCGATTCCAGAAGACTTGTTTGAAAATAAAGCTGACAACAGAATATTGATGATGGCTTTGCACTTGCAAGCTGAAGATCCCACAGCTCAAGTTGAGTTGGTAACCAAAGATATTAATCTTCGTATTAAAGCAGATGTTTTTGGAATCACGGCAAAAGACTACGAGCCCGAAAAAGTTTCTTTTGAAGAAATGTACAATGGTCATAGTGAAATTACAGTCACTTCAGACCTGATCAATCAATTTTACGAAGACAAAGTTTTGCCAATTCCTGATGATCAGAAACTTTTTGCCAATCAATATATTATCGCCAAAGACTCTTCCAATGAAAACCACAGTGCGATTGGAAGATATGATGAATCGCAAAAGGCGATGATTCCATTGATCAGCATGAACGAGGGTATCTGGGGAATCCATCCACGAAACGTGGAGCAGTCCTTTGCTTTAGATTGTTTATTGAATGATGAGATACTTTTTGTATCTTTGGTCGGTAAGGCGGGGACCGGTAAGACATTACTGGCACTTGCTGCGGGGCTTTATAAAACTTTAGATGAGGGTCGCTTTCAAAGATTGCTGGTGAGTCGACCGATTTTTCCAATGGGTCGAGACATAGGTTACTTACCCGGTGATGTTGAACAAAAATTGAACCCATGGATGCAACCCATTTTTGACAATGTGGAGTTTCTTATGGGAGCTGATAAAAAAGCTGCTGGTCGCGCACAAGAATTGATGAATCAGGGGATGTTGAACATCGAGCCTCTGACTTATATTCGGGGTCGAAGTATTCCTAATCAGTTCTTGATCGTTGATGAGGCGCAAAACTTAACACCCCATGAGATCAAAACCATCGTCACCCGAGCAGGTTCCGGTACCAAGGTCGTATTGACTGGAGATTGTTACCAGATTGATAATCCCTATGTCGACAGTGCAACCAGTGGCCTCACCTACTCCGTCGAGCGTTTTAAGGGCCATCGTATTTCGGCTCATAATACACTTGTCAAAGGGGAGAGATCAGAACTCGCAGAACTTGCTGCGAACATTCTGTAATCATTGCTCCGTCGAAGATGAATTGTTCTGAGGTCGATCAAGTCCCAAGCCAAGCGAGGGATTTGGTGGCCGCAAACGGTTTGTCGTTGTAAGGAGGGTAACCGATGGATCGGTTTTCAAGTTTGTTTATCATCGCCGCCATTGTTGGCTCCATTTATTTTGTAAAAAATATTAAGATTTCAGTTTCAGGCGCCGAGGCCATCGACACTCAAGTGAAAGAGTCCTTTGAGGCTGTGTCAGATAATGAAGGCAAAGAGGAAGTGGCGACGGATACAGAGCGATCTATTCGTTCGGGTCGCAAGCCGCAAAGTTCTCAGCGCAAGCAACAAGACCTCATGCAAGAGTTGGTGACCTTGATTCAGGCTCGCAAACTTTGTGACTTCCTCGAGGTGGCAAAAGAAAACGGGTTGGGAAAAGACGATCAAATGAGGGCCCTCTCGATGAGCCTTGGAAATGAAAAATTTGCTGAACTTTCCGTCTTTATGGATGGTGACATAAAGAACCTAGAGACCTACACATCTCTAGCTGCAAAAGCGTATTTGATCGCAAAAGATCGTGAGGCTTTTGACAATATGAGTTTTTCTGGTGGAGATGATTTCGCGAAAGGCATGAAGCCGAAGCACACGGACCTCTTACAAAAAATTGAGAACTTAGCCTCACGTGATTCAGGGAATTTGTTTTTTGCGATGCTGAGAAACGATGTTTATCATCGCTACACCAATGTGGATGATGAGACTAAAGCCAAACTTTACGATAAGGCCATGGCCACTACTTATTATGAAAATCCCGTACACAGTTTGGTTCATGACCTTTATCAAGCCACCAAGTCCAATGTGGTTCAGTTTTATCTGGTGCAGAAGATTCTTTTCGATTTACCTGTCGGTGTCGATGCCAATTTTATAGGGCGAAGTATTTGGCGTTTTTATGATGAAAGCCTTCGTTATCACATAAACGGATTGTTGGCGAAAAACTTAGAGAACGTCACTCTGTCCACCAAAACCTTCGGTTATGAGTCCGGCGTATACAACGCTTATCGCAACTCACTTCACTACACCGAATACGAAGTGGCCCCAGACTTAAAAACATTTGAAAGCACAAAAATTCAACCGACTTACGGTCGCGACGATCTTCACTTAAAATTCACAGGCTTTTGTGACCAAACCAAAGTCACCGAACTAGAAATCAAACTTCGCGCCCTCTAAAAGGGTACGACGTACCCAATCCTTCACGCACCGTTCTAAGCAAAAGGTTCCAGGCACCTTTTGTTTAGAAGCAGATGAAGAAGTATTGTTCGTAGAGGTTGCGGATGAGGGCGCGCTCTTCTTCGGTTTCGGCTAAGGCTAAATCGGTTTTGTAGTCATCGCCTTTGTAGAAGACACAGCGTGGGTCGTTTTCGTTTAGAATGCGAACGCGAGTGGACTCTGGAGTTAGAGTGCCACCGGAACGACAAACGCGGGACTTCACCCACAGGGTGTGCATTTCGATGTAGTCTTCTGGTGCCAATTCGGATTCGCGTAGATCTAAAGCGTAATCGACTCCACTGTAGGCAGGAATGTTGTCGCAAGACTCAATCGCAGAAGGCAAAACACTCAGATTTGTTAGGGGGCTGATTTCATGTGACTGAATCACTTCGTCAGGCACGCCAACAACGATTCGTGGATATGGGAACTCGATATCCTCGGGCTCAAAATCTTTAGGGTCTGGGAGCGAAAGGCCTGTGGGATTACCCACATCAACCGTTTCCTCGGTCACAACAAGGTCACCCGTTGTTGGTACATTTGGTGGAGGAACGTCGAGATCCTCGCCTTGGATTCCGTTGGTGATCAGGTTGATCGTCTCGGGAATGTCAGGGCTACCAGCTTCTTCCTCAATGATATAGTCGGGAACATCGGGATTGTTCCAGTCAGGAATGTCGATGGTGGGAAATCGCCCGAAGTCACCCGAACCGAAATTGGGAGAGCCAAAGCTGGGAGAGCTACCGTAGCCACTGCCTAAATCCATCATCTGCGCTTGGACGCCGAAGGGGATTATGATTGTTACAGTCATAGACAATAGGGTCCGAAGGTTATTCATGGGGGGTTCCTTTCTATAGAATGGGGCCGAGCTTATCACTCAGGACCATGGGCCGGAAGCCACGTTGTCATTTTTTCAGGACCGGATAAGGCTTAGTCATTCGGGGCCTTTGTCTGGATTTGTGTCTCAAATTTAAACCTTTTTAGTAATCCTCCGACAAGCATTATGAACAAGTTTTATATGTGGGAGGCAGGATGCTACTACAAGGTGATTTACAAAAGGTTTTTGATGCTCTTTACCACTTAGGAGTCATCGATCCGGTTTTAGAAAAAGACTGGCAACAAGAATTTGAGAAGATTGAGGAGAACCCTCAACCGCTAGTGGAACTTTTAGGAGTGGTGAATTCCAATCTTGGTAACTACCAAGATCTGATGAACCAGTTGAGCACTTATGGTGTGGAAGATCTGAGTCATTTGGCCATGGTAGTTGCCAAAGAGCTTGTGGGTTTTCACACAGCAAAGGTGATTCACTAAGGATTGTAAAATGAAAACACTCATATTAGTTATTTTCAGTACAATGCTAACAACGGCCGCCTATGGCGACTGGATGATCGATTTCTCGCGTCGTCAAAAAGATATGATTGAGCTGGAAAAACAAAAACAAATTTATAAAGAAGAAAAGAAAAGCGTTCTTGATATGGTCACTGACCGGCAAGAGCCAATGCAGGATATTGTGATCATCAATACAAGAGATGGTTATCACCCCAAAAGAATTCAAGTGAAACGGGGGCAAAGGTATCGCGTGCATGTGGTGAATGTAAACAAAGCTCACAAAAATGTTAGCTTTATGTTGGATGCTTTCTCACAACACCACGGAACTTATTTTGGCGACGAAATTGTCTTTGAAATAGAGCCACGAAAAGAAGGACTTTTCGATTTTCAATGTCCCGAGACAAAAGCCAAAGGGCAGTTTGTTGTTTATGCTTCAGACGCTCCGATTGAGTCTCCATTGGAAACCATCAAGCTTAGACGTCCGGCGTCTGAGTGAGGTGATTGATGTCGAAAGGACGCAACGAAGCCTTTAAAGATGCGCTTCACAACTATCTCTCTCCAGTTGTGAAATATCTGGAAGACCCAGAGGTCACTGAAGTGTTGATCAATGGTCATGAAGAGGTCTTCATTGAAACCAAAGGCAAGCTCCACAAAACTCCAGCCAAATTTAATTCTGAAGATGAACTTCTTGCTGGGATCACTGCGATCGCCAACTATGTGGATCGAAGAATTACCACAGAGAATCCGCGATTGGATGCCCGCTTACCTGACGGATCAAGAATTCATGCTGTGATTCGTCCCTGTGCCCAGTCTGGCCCGACCGTGGCCATTCGTAAATTTTCACAGGTTGAAGTGGATTTTAAAAAGTACATTGGGTGGGGAGCTATCACGGTGGATGCGGCTCAATTTTTAGAAATCTGCATGTACTTAGGAAAGAACATTCTCGTCAGTGGTGGTACTGGGTCTGGTAAGACCACATTGCTTGGTCTTCTGTGTGGAAGAATTCCCAACGGACAACGAGTGATCGTGATCGAGGATGCTTCGGAATTAACAATTCATTATGAACATGTTGTGCGCTTTGAAACCAAGCAGGCCGACCCGCAAGGCAAGGGTGAGGTGACGATCTATGATCTACTCAAATCCAGTTTGCGTTTGCGTCCAGACCGAATCATCGTCGGCGAGGTGCGTGGTACGGAAGCCTTCGAATTGATCCAAGCTATGAACACGGGTCACAAAGGTTGCTTGGGAACCATTCACTCGAACTCGGCGGAAGATGCTTTGGTGCGTTTGGAGTCTTTAGCTCTAGGAGCTGGTGGGATCAGTGAACGAGCATTACAACACTCCATTGGCTCAGCCATAGACTTAGTGATCCAGATCTCCCGTTTACGTGACGGCTCTCGAAAAGTCATGAGCATCTCGGAGGTGTTCGGAACCGACGATCGAGGCAACTACCAGATCAAAGATTTGTACAACATCCCAAGCCTTAAACTGCAACAGGACGGGACCCTCAAAGGGGAACTTCAGCCCACAGGCGAGCTGCCGAGCTTTATGAGTGAGATTGAGGAAAACCGCATTCCCTTCCCTCGCGCGAAGTTTCTCAAACCCGGAAAAGGTGGCAAAAAGAAGGCCTCTTAAGGCCTTTTTTAGGTCGCGACGCGGAAAAACCGACACAGAGACTTACAACTCCTTGCATGCCTAAAGAATGGGCAAATGGCTTAGTGATTTGGGCAAGATATGCAAAATACTCACGTAGATTTAATGGTTTCTTGGGTTGGGATTTTGTTAACCTCGAAAGGGTTCCTTGTTCAAGTGCCACATGACTGATTCAGTCATTCTCCCAGAGGGAAAACATTTCTTGTTTTATTTACCCATAGGACGTTAAACAGAGATCATGCAGGTAAGCTGTAAAGTCTCTTATTCAGTCCTAGTTTACGTTGAGCGTCAAGGCGCTCAAATGGATCGCTTTTTCGAACAATTCGATACGCCTGTCGAGCTATTCAAAGATTTGTCCGGAAAAGTTGATGTGCCTGAAATGGAAGCTTTTCTCGATTCTGTCGCCGATTTTTTGCAGGTGAAAAATAAGAGCCAGTTTTTTCGAGAAGTGGGACAAACCAATTTTGACCTAAGAGCTTGGGGTGTTTTGGACAGTGTTTTAAAAATGGTGGAATCGCCGCGTGAGATCTTCAATCAACCGGATCGTTTTCTGTCTTATTTTCTAACGCCCCATCCGGAACTCTCTTTAGAAAAACACAGCGATCATCACATCACGTTTCATTTTGCACAACAGCCTAAGGCTGGCAATCTGATGGCTTACCTCATTGGTGCGGTTGAAGGATTGCCTCGCTACATGGGAATGCCACCGGCCAAGATCGGCCAAATGGACGATCTGTCTTACGATGTGGTTTGGTACGACGATCAAGAAAGCCTTTTTGATGAGCAAGAGAAAAAGCGTCGTCAGTTTCATCCTGAAATTGTGCAGTCGGTGATGCAAAGTTTGCAAGAGCACCAGAAGACAGCTGACATCGTACCGAGCGATGGAGTGGCCCCGAGTATTGCCAGTGAAGCTTTTGAAAAGATGGTGGCCGTCGAGGTGGAAAAACGCTTGGAAAGCTGGATCCAAAAACAGGACGAGTTTGATCAGTCATTCTTTAAAATCAAAAACGACTTTTACAAAATGTACGATTACTTCACCCGGGCACAGCAGATCATCACCTTGATTAGCCCGACAGCCCGTAAGGCTTCGGTACGCGAAGCCATGCGCCGGGTGGATTGGGAGTATGTACAAAAAGAGTTCCCTAATATGGTTGAAAGTGCGTGTGACTCAATTTTAGCCATGCAGGACGCCTTTCACATGACGGTTGAGCAAAACAAAGTCAAAGAAGAAGCCGCTGAAACCAAAACACCCACCAACCTGAACGAACTGATCGACGATGTTCTAGAGGGATTATCCTTTGAAGAAAAGTCTTTGAAAATTGATCGCAACCTCCATTTGGACAAAGATGTGGCAGTGGATGCACAGGGTTTTGCTACGGCTTTGGGTGAGATTTTCGAAAGTTCGGTCGCCAATAGTAATAAGGGGGCTGAGATGAAAGTGGTCACTCGGTCGGCGGGGTCAAAAATTCAAATTGAAATTTCTGACAGTGGCCTAGGTTTCTCAGACGAAAAACTGGAAAAAATCTTTGATCAAGACACGAATTATAATCTAAAAAGAACACAAGAAATCATAAAACGCCACCGAGGTCAGATTTCGATCTCGAGTCGCCAAGGGGAAGGCTCCACTTATTTGATCGAGTTCCCCAGCTAAGGAGGTTCTCATGTCCGCACTTCAATCCATCCATGCGCGCGAAATTCTAGACAGCCGCGGTTTTCCTACAGTCGAAGTGGAAGTCACTACCGAGTCCGGAGCTTGGGCACGGGCGGCTGTTCCCTCGGGTGCTTCCACTGGGGCTCACGAAGCCTGCGAACTGCGCGACGATGATAAAGATCGTTTCTTAGGCAAAGGCGTCACCCGAGCCGTGGGTCACGTCAATGCAGCCATCAAGGACAAATTATTGGGCATGGACGTGCAAACCTGGGAACAGATCGATGACGCTTTGATCGCTCTTGATGGTACCGCCAATAAGACAAACTTGGGAGCCAATGCCATCTTGGGAGCTTCATTGGCTTGTGCCAAAGCCGCAGCCCAAGAAAACAAACAGCCCTTTTATCAATGGCTGAGTGGGGGTGACGCCACTCAATTGCCAATTCCACTGATGAATGTTTTGAACGGGGGCGCTCACGCCGACAACGGTTTGGATGTGCAAGAGTTTATGGTTGTGCCGCGATTAGAGACTTTCAAAGAATCTTTACGAGCGGGGAGTGAGATCTTTCACACCTTGAAAAAACTTTTGTCAGAAAACGGTCTGACAGTGGCTGTTGGTGATGAAGGTGGGTTTGCGCCAAAGTTAAAAACAAACGAAGAAGCCTTGGACTATTTGTGCCGAGCTGTTGAAAAAGCAGGTTATCAATTGGGCACTCAGGTATACATCGCCTTGGATGTGGCTGCCACCGAGTTCTTTAAAGATGGCGCTTACCAATGGGAAGGTGGAAAAAAATCGGCTGGTGACATCGCCAAAATTTATGAATCATGGAAAGAGAAAGCTCCGTTGATTTCTATCGAAGACGGATTGGCTGAAGACGATTGGGAAGGTTGGGCTCACCTGACGGCTGAGCTAGGAAGCACCACACAGCTGGTGGGAGACGACCTTTTTGTGACCAACTATGATCGATTAAAAATGGGCGTGGATCAGAAGTGCGCCAATGCTTTGCTGGTTAAAGTGAACCAAATCGGCAGTCTTAGCGAAACTCGCAAAGCTGTGGATTTTGCGCAAAGTTCTGGCTTTCAAACTGTGATGTCCCATCGAAGTGGTGAAACCGAAGACACGACCATTGCTGACTTGGCGGTGGCAATGAAATGCTCTCAGATTAAAACCGGAAGTTTGTGCCGCAGCGAACGCATCGCCAAATACAACCAGCTTCTGCGCATTGAAGAAGAGCTAGGTGCCAAGGCCACGTTCGCTAAATTGAGTTTGATGAATTAAACTAGACCTCAGCTGATTCGGAGTTGCGAAGCCGTCTTGAAGTCCTTTAAAATAAGGTGTGTTTTCAAGATGGCGTGTCTTTTTTCATAATCTGCTCCACAGTCCTTTACGAGTCTTCGGTCTCGGGTTATTGCTCACATTTATAATGCTAACGTTTGATGGCAGCCTGTGGCGTTACTGGAGCTTGCAACGAGGTCGGGAAGATTTGCAAGACCGCATGGTCCTTCTTGAAGAGAAGGCACGTAAATTGGAGTTTCAAATTCACCAGGCCGACAACCTCACCTATATCGAGCGACAGGCCACGGATCAGTTTGATTATGTCCGTGAAGGTGATCTCATTTTCGTTTTCTCGGAGTAGGGCGCCGCACTCTTATTAGCCCACAGCCGCCAGACATGCTAAGCCATATATCATCGGAAGGATTGATTTATGAAGAAGCTTTATCTGGTTGATGTGAGTTCCATGTTCTTTAGAGCCTTTTATGCGGTTCGTATGCTTAGCAACTCACAGGGTATGCCCACCAACGCTATCTATGGCTTTCTTGCTATGTCTGTGAAGTTGCTCAAAGATGTGAAACCCGATTATTTGGTTTACTGCTATGACCAACCGGGTCCGTCTTTTCGTAAGGACTTGTATGAAG